>NZ_JBYOLA010000033.1:0-29668 GCF_057799055.1 Stenotrophomonas sp. 14P6.2.3 | reverse complement strand
GTCCGGTTGCGGGGGACGCCGGAAACCCATCCTTGGGGGCTTGGCCGCGGCATCCATGCCGCGGACACCCCCGCAACCGGACCCACCCCGCCTTCGACAGATTTCCGCGATCTGTCGGGATGGCATGGCCTGCTCTTGGTGGGTGTCGACCACGCTGCTGTTGGTGGGTGTCGACCTTGGTCGACACGTAGATCCACGCCATGCGTGGATCCTCTTCAATCCCAATTCGAAATATTCGAAATATTCGCTTTCGATAGAGATTCGTCCACGCACGGCGTGGATCTACCAGACACCGGGAAACTGTCAGAGGTGGGGTGGTGTCGGATTGCGGGGTGTCCGCGGCATGGATGCCGCGGCCAAGCCCCCAGGGATGGGTTTACGGCGTCCCCGCTATCCGACACCGCCCCGCCATCCCACCGAATGCCAGCTGTTGCTGTTGCTGTTGCTTCTGAGGTTGCCGGCCAGCGGCCGGCACTACCGCGTCGGCAGGTGCAGGGCGCAGCCCTGCCGAAAAACCCTTACAGCGGCAGCGGTGCCTGCGCCGGATCGATCCGACCCTCGCCCCGGGTGATCTTCTTGAACTCGGCGCGGCTGACCGAGACGTAGCGCTCGTTGCCGCCGATCTCCACCTGCGGGCCGTCCTGCACGGCATGGCCGTGTTCGTCCACGCGCACGGTCATGGTCGCCTTCTTGCCGCTGTGGCAGATCGTCTTGATCTCCTGCATCTCGTCGGCCCAGGCCAGCAGGTATTGGCTGCCCTCGAACAACTCGCCGCGGAAATCGGTGCGCAGGCCATAGCACAACACCGGGATGCGCAACTGGTCGACCACCTCGCTGAGCTGCCAGACCTGGCTGCGGCTGAGGAACTGCGCCTCGTCCACCAGCACGCAACCCAGCGGCCCGTTGGCCTGCAGATCCTGCGTGACCCACTGCTGCAGGTCGGTGTCGCGTTCGAAGGCCATGCCGTCGGCGCGCAGGCCGATCCGCGAGGCGACCACGCCCGCGCCGGCACGGTCGTCCAGGCGCGGGGTCAGGATCGCCACGCGCATGCCGCGCTCGCGGTAGTTGTGCGCGCTCTGCAGCAGGGTGGTGGTCTTGCCGGCGTTCATCGCCGAATAGTAGAAATAGAGCTTGGCCATCGGCCGATTGTACGACGCCACCCGGCACCGGCCGAAGCCGTTCAGCAAGCCCACCGGCCGGCGGCTGTGGCCGCCACCAACGCCCGCTACAATCCCACTCCAATGCACGGTCTCAATCCCCCCCAAGCTGCCGCCGTCCTCCACATCGAAGGACCGCTGCTGGTGCTCGCCGGCGCCGGCAGTGGCAAGACGCGTGTGATCGTGGAAAAGATCGCCCACCTGATCGGCTGTGGCCGCTACCCGGCCAAGCGCATCGCCGCGATCACCTTCACCAACAAGTCGGCCAAGGAAATGCGCGAGCGCGTGGCCAAACGCCTGCGCGAGCAGGATGCCGATGAAGTGACCATCTGCACCTTCCATGCGCTGGGCCTGAAGTTCCTGCAGATCGAGCATGCCGCGGTCGGGCTCAAGCGCGGTTTCTCGATCTTCGATGCCGATGACGCGGCCGCGCAGATCAAGGACCTGATGTACGGCGCCAAGCCAGACGACATCGAGGACATGAAGAACCTGGTGTCGCGCGCCAAGAACGCCGGCCTGTCGCCGGAGCAGGCGATGGCCGCTGCGCGCAGCAACCGTGAAAAGGAAGCGGCCGGCATCTACGAGCGTTACCAGCTGCGCCTGAGCGCGTTCAACGCAGTGGACTTCGACGACCTGATCCGGCTGCCGGTGCAGATCCTGGAAGAGAACCCGGACATCGCGCTGGCCTGGCGCGAGCGCATCGGCTATCTGCTGGTCGACGAATGCCAGGACACCAACGATGCACAGTACCGCCTGCTCAAGCAGCTGGCCGGTGACAAGGGCAACTTCACCTGCGTGGGTGATGA
Source organism: Stenotrophomonas sp. 14P6.2.3 (assembly GCF_057799055.1). Classification (NCBI taxonomy): domain Bacteria; kingdom Pseudomonadati; phylum Pseudomonadota; class Gammaproteobacteria; order Lysobacterales; family Lysobacteraceae; genus Stenotrophomonas; species Stenotrophomonas sp. 14P6.2.3. The sequence continues at coordinate 27,705 of NZ_JBYOLA010000033.1, read as the reverse complement.
CGACCAGTCGATCTACGCCTGGCGTGGCGCCAACCCGGAAAACCTGCAGCAGATGGGGCGCGATTACCCGGCGCTGGAAATCATCAAGCTGGAGCAGAACTACCGGTGTTCCAACCGCGTGCTGCGCGCAGCCAACGCGTTGATCGCCAACAACCCGCATGAGCATCTGAAGAAGCTGTGGAGCGACCAGGCTGACGGCGAGCGTATCCGCGTGTGGGAGTGCCGCAACAGCGAGCACGAGGCCGAGAAGGTCGCCGCCGAGATCGCGTTCGTGGCGCAGACCCGCAACGTACCGTGGAGCGATTTCTGCATCCTGTTCCGTGGCAATTTCCAATCGCGCCCGCTGGAAAAGGCGATGCAGCTGCTGCGCATTCCCTACCACCTGAGCGGAGGCACCATGTTCCTGGAGCGCCAGGAAGTGAAGGACACGCTGGCGTGGCTGCGGTTGCTGGTGAACCCGGACGACGACACCGCGTTCCTGCGTGCGGTGCAATCGCCCAAGCGTGAAGTCGGTGCCGGCACCCTCGCCAAACTGGCTGAACTGGCCTCGGAAAAAGACATGCCGATGGCACAGGCCGCCGAGGCGATCGGCGCGCTGCAACAGTTGCCACCGCGCGCGGCCAACAGCCTGGCGCGCTTCACCGACATCCTGCGTGACCTGCGCGCGCAGACGCGGCAGATCAGCTCCGGCGACATGATCCGCAAGGTCGCCAAGGAATCGGGCCTGCTCAGCGAACTGCGGCAGCAAGCCAAGGAAGAAGCCAGCTACCAGCGTCGCGCCAACAACATCGAAGAACTGGCGCAGTGGTTCGAGGGCGGCCCGCGCGGCGCTACCGCTGCCGATCTCGCTGGCCAGCTGGCGCTGCTGTCGCGCAGCGACAAGGATGAGGGCGGCAACCAGGTGCGGATGATGACCATGCATGGTTCCAAGGGTCTGGAATTCCCCTACGTGTTCATCGTCGGCTGCGAGGATGGCGTGCTGCCGCACCAGGTCAGCCTTGACGAGGGCAACCTGCAGGAAGAGCGGCGCCTGCTGTACGTGGGCATCACCCGCGCCAAGATCCAGCTGTGGATGAGCTACAGCAAGCTGACCCGCAAGTTCGGTGAGCACGTGCGGCTGAAGCCGAGCCGCTTCTTCGAGGAGATTCCGGCCGAGGAGATCCAGCGCGATGGCGCGGATCCGGTGGCGGATGCGGCGCGGAAGAAGGAGCGGGCGACGGCGGGGTTGGCGGCGATCGAGGCGTTGTTCGACTAAGGCGTTCCAACGGCGCCGCCCCTCCGTGGTGGAGCGCGCGCTGGCTCCGCGGTGTGGCCGGTCGGGGTGGGTCCGCGGGGGACGCCGTGAACCCGTCCCTGGGGGCTTAGCCGCGCCATCCATGGCGCGGATACCCCCGCGAACCCACCCCGACCGGCCTCTGACAGATTCCGGGCGCGTCCTGCCACGGCAATGCAAAGAAAATCAAAATCAACAGCCGGGGGCTGAGGCACAATCGGGGCTTCCGTCTGGAGGTTTGTCCGTGCAACCGATTGAAAGCGAACGCCTGCGGCTGCGGGCCATTGAACCGGACCGCGATGCGGTGCCGATGCTGGCGCTGCTCAACGATCCGGGTTTCGTGCGTTTCATCGGTGATCGCAACGTGCGCGATGAGGAACAGGCGCGCGAGTACATCGCCCTGCGGGTGCTGCACAGCTATGCGTTGAATGGCTTCGGCATGTATGCGATCGAGCGGCTGTCCGATGGCGCGTGGCTGGGCAACGCCGGGCTGGTGCGCCGTGAGGGGTTGCCGGGACCGGACGTCGGTTATGCGGTGCTGTCGGAATTCGCCGGGCAGGGCTATGCCGGCGAGGCGGCGCGGGCGGTGTTCAATCACGCACGCACGGTGCTGGGCCTGCAGGATCTCTACGGCATCACCGATCTGGACCACGTGGTGTCCGGAAAGATCCTGCTGGGTCTGGGCATGCACGAGCGCGGGGTCATTCAGCTGCCGGGTATCGACAGCCCCAGCCGCCTATACGCCACGCTCGGCGCGGCCGAGGTTTGATCGTGGTGGGTGCCGACCGTTGGTCGGCACCCACCGCCTCAGCCGCCGCGCAGCTCCGCCAGCTGTGCCTGCAACTCGGCCACGGCCGCTTCCAGCTGGGCCACGCGCTCCGCCAGGCCGGGGTCGGCCGACTCGGCACCGCCGCCACTGCTGGCGTACTTCGCTGCCAACGCCGCGCCGTCCACTTCACCGCACAGCAGGTGCATGTAGCGGTCTTCGCGCTGGCCGCTGGCGCGCGGCAGCACTACCAGCAGGGCACGCTGCTGCAGGCGCTCGATGGCGTGGCGGGCTTCGTCGGCATCCGCGAAGCGGTGCAGGCGCTCGGCACGGGTGACCAGTTCGCCAAGCGTCTGCGGCCCGCGCAGCAGCAGCAGGGCCAGCAGCACGGTCTGCTGCCGGGTCAGGTCCAGCGCGCTCTGCAGGCGGTGCTCGTAGCGGTCGGCGCGCGAGGAGAAGTGCTGGCGGGCCAGGCCCAGCGTCTCCAGCTGGCGCAACGCATGCTCCACGCTGCCGGCGCTCACGTTCATCACCGGCTCGCGGGCGGTCTTCTGGTTGGCGGCCGATTGCGCGGCATTGACCGTCAGCGGGTAGGTGTCCGGGGTGGTGGCTTCCTTCTCCACCAGGCAGCCCAGCAGGCGGGCCTGTACGGCATCCAGCAGCGGAACGTCGGGGGTCTGGGCAGGATCGGTCATGGCGGCTTCCGGAAGACAACAGGTCAACCACCAAGCATAGCCGTCCCGGCGGCGCCTTTGCCGGTAAAATGGGCCGGTATATCTGATTGCCGGTGAATCCATGCGTCGTCCTGTGTCCCTGTCTTTGACCCTGCTCGCCACCGCGGCGCTGGGCCTGTCCGCCTGCAAGCGCGTGGAAGCGCCTGCCGAAGCCGCCACCCCGCAAGCGCCGGCCGCTGCCGCCAAGGCAGACGGTGCGCTCGACGCGACCGCCAACGACAACCTCAATGCCGTGCTGTGGATGCAGCGCGCGCAGGAATACAAGGCGATCACCGAGCAGACCTACCGCGCGGCCGCCGACCACCTGGACGTCGCGCTGAAGGAAGCCCACTGGGATGCGCTGGTGCCGGAAGAGCGCGGCAACGAGGCCAAGGGCCTGAAGCCGGCCGTGGTGCTGGACGTGGATGAGACCGTGCTGGACAACTCGCCCTACCAGGCGCGCCTGGTGCGTGACGGCAAGGAATACGACGAACTCAGCTGGGACCAGTGGGTCGCCGAAAAGAAGGCCAAGGCCATTCCCGGCGTGGTCGACTTCGCCAAGGCCGCCAACGCCAAGGGCGTCACCCTGCTGTACATCTCCAACCGCGCCGTGCACCTGAAGGACGCGACCCTGGCCAACCTGCGCGAGCAGGGCCTGCCGGTGGCCGATGACAGCGTGTTCCTCGGTCTGGGCACCGTGGTCGAAGGCTGCGAGCAGGCCGGCAGCGAGAAGAACTGCCGCCGCCGCCTGGCCGGCCAGAAGTACCGCGTGCTGATGCAGTTCGGCGACCAGCTGGGTGACTTCGTGGAAGTGACCGCCAACACCAATGATGGCCGCGACGCGCTGCTGCAGCAGTACCACGACTGGTTCGGCGAGCGCTGGTGGATGCTGCCGAACCCGACCTACGGCGGCTTCGAGCCGGCGCAGTTCAACAACGATTACTCGCAGCCGCGCCAGGCCCGTCATGACGCCAAGCGTGCCGCGCTGGACTACGCGCCGTGAGCCGCGCCCCGCTGCCGCTGCGTGAAGACGAGCGTCTGATCTTCGCGCTGGACGTGCCTGACCGCGTGCAGGCGCTGGAGTGGGTCGACCGCCTTGGCGACAGCGTGGCGTTCTACAAGATCGGCATGGAACTGCTCGCTTCCGGCGAGTACTTCCAGGTGCTGGACGAGCTGGCACGCCGCGACAAGCGCGTGTTCGTCGACCTCAAGTTCTTCGACATCCCGGCCACCGCCGCGGCGGTGATCAAGCGCCTGGCGCAGTGGCCGGTCAGCTACGCCACCATCCACGGCTGGCACCCGGCGATGATGGAGGCCTGCGCAGCCGCCAACGGCGGCGACATGCGCCTGCTGGCAGTGACCGTGCTGACCTCGATGGGCCGCACGGATCTGGCGCAGATGGGCATCGACCGCGAGCCGGTGGAGGTCGTGGTCGAACGCGCGCTGGCCGCCCAGGCTGCTGGCATCGACGGCGTGATCGCCTCCGGTCAGGAAGCGGGTCCGATCCGTGCCGCGACCGGGGCCGGTTTCTCGATCGTCTGCCCGGGCATCCGCCCCGGTGGCCCGGCCGGCGATGACCAGAAGCGCACCGTGGGCGTGGCGCAGGCCTTTGCCGATGGCGCCGATGCCATCGTGGTCGGCCGTCCGATCCGCCTGGCGTCCGATCCGCAGGCCGCAGCACGGGCGATCCAGCAGGAAATCGCGACGGCTCTGGCCGCGCGCTGAGCCCCGCTCCGACGGCGGTCACGCCGGCACCACGAACGCCATCCCGCCGAATGCGGGGTGGCGTTCGCATTTGTGTCTGTTGCCCTGACGCACCCGACCCCAGCCCGGGAAACTGTGCGCCACATCGCGCTGCGCGGGTGGAGCGACCTCTATCAATCGATGCACCAGCACGGACCGCGGCCGTGCCGGTTCCAACCATCGATAGAGGAGTACACGGATATGTATCGCAGCACCTCTTTGCTGTTCGGCAGCCTGTTGGCCGCCGCCATCGTCTTTCCCGCTGCGGCGGCACCCCAGCCCCGCGAAGCGCCGCGCATCATCGGCGGCGAGGCCGCCAAGCCCGGTGACTACCCGTTCATGGTCAGCATCCAGCGCCTGTCGTACGGCGACAGTGACCATGGTCGCCACTGGTGTGGTGCCACACTGATTTCCCCCTCATGGGTGCTGACGGCCTCGCACTGCGTGGAGGGCGATCGCCCCGGTGATCTCGCCGTGCTGGGCGGCGTCACTGCACTGTCCACCGAACCGTCGGCACGCGTATCCAACGTCACGGCCATCCACGTGCATCCGGCGTTCAACAGCGGCAATTCGCTGGAGCATGACGTCGCCTTGATCCACCTGAGTGCGCCGTTGGCCGATGCGCAGCCGGTGGCGCTGCGGTTGCGGCCCGATGCCAGCTATCTCAAGCCAGGCAGGCAGTTCACGGTGATCGGCTGGGGCGATGCCGACATCGGCGAAGGGCGCCTCTATCCCACCCAGCTGCAGACGGTGCAGACCCCGTTTGTGCCCTTCGCCGAGTGCCAGCAGGCGTACGCGGGTGAGCTGGCACGCGGCAAGGTCATCTGCGCCGGCCGTGAGGGGATCGACAGCTGCCAGGGCGATTCCGGTGGTCCGCTGCTGCTGCGCCTGCGCGAGGGCTGGACCCAGTTCGGTGTCGTCAGCTGGGGCGAAGGCTGCGCGCTGGCGGGCTACCCCGGCGTTTATGCCCGAATCGCCGAAAAACATGCCGTAGATTTCATAGAAGCGGTCTGGCAACGCGATTGATTCAATAAAATCAATGAGTTGAATGATGTTTTGTCATGTGTTGCATTAACTTTGCGGGCAGCCTAGGATCGCCGCCATCCGGTCTTCGGGCCGGACATGCGCCACAACACTGTCCACCGGCCTTGCGCCGGTTTGAAGAGTCTGCGATCCCTGTGATCCGGGCTCTTTTTTTTGTCTGCCCGGTGCGGGGAGGCCCGTCGGCGCGCGGCATGGAGCCACCACGCAGTACGTGCCATGGCGGAAACCGTGACGCCCCGGCTTGCCGCTGTCACGTCGCAGGCCGCAAGATGCGGACCGGTCCGGGGAGTCCGATTGCATGAGCGTTGTAGTGCGAGGAAGGTCTGCGCGGGGATGGGGGCTGGCGGCCATGCTGCTGCTGGCCATCGCCGCGTGCCGTGAATCCGGCAGCGATCCGGCCGCCGCGCCGGCCGAACCTGTCGCCGCGGTACAGGCGATGGCGCAACGGCTGGCCGAGGACGATCTGATCGGCTACGCAAAGCTGTCGGTGCCGCCCAGCCAGTATCAGCGCCTGCAGCAGGCCTGGGCCGATGGCCACAGCCAGTGGCCGCTGACGGGGCTGCCGCTCGGCGACCAGTTGCTGCCGATGCTGGCGGCGCTGCGTGAGCCCGGCGCCAGCGCGCAGCTGCAGCGCAGTTTCGACCGCCAGCTGGCCGGACAGGCCCGCGCCGTACGCCAGGCCGCGCAGTCGATGGGCAACTTCGGCGTGCAGTACCTGCGGCACCAGAAGGGCTACACGCCTGGCCAGCAGGCGCATTACATCCAGCTGGTGCAGACCCTGGCGGCCTGGGCCCAGGACGCACCCATCAGCGACCGCGCCAGGGCCCGCAGCAGCATCGCGGCCCTCGTCGGTGCCGCCGCCAAGGTCGGTTTCCAGGACGACGCCGGCCTGCAGGCCGCGGGCATGGAAGGCAGCCTGCAGCAGCTGGCGCCGTTCATCCACACCGTCAAGGCCGTGCTGGCCAGCTATGGCCTGGGCGTGGACGAGGCGCTGCGCAGCGTGCGTGGTGAGCTGCTGTCGGTGGAGGGCGACAACGCCCTGGTGCGCCTGCAGTACGAGCTTGCCGGCCGCGCGATGACCGTGCAGGTGCCGCTGAGCCGGCGCGAGGGCCATTGGTACCTGACCCGCACCCTGGCCGATACCGACGCCCTGTTGCGCCAGGCCGATGCCGCCCGCGCCGCCGCCGCGCCAGAGCCTGTACCCGCCCCCGCAACCGATGGGGAAGCGGCAACGCCATCGGCTAAGCCATAATGACGTCGATGTCGAAACAGAACCCGCTGCCGTTCCCCGGCGAAGAATCCCAGCCGACGCCCGCCGACACGGCGCCGGCGTCCCCCTCGACCGACGCCGGCACGCCGCCGGCGGCGACGCCCGTGCACGCGCGTCCTGCTGGCCGCCGCCCGCTGTGGGCGCGCCTGCTCGGGCGCCTGGTGGAGCCCTGGCTGTCGCTGAAGATCGAGCCGGAAGACCCGGGCCAGTACAACGATGGCCGCCCGGTCATGTACGTGCTGGAAGACTACGGCCTGTCCAACGCGCTGATCCTGGACAAGGCCTGCCGCCAGGCCGGCCTGCCGTCGCCGCTGGTGCCGCTGGCCGGTGACCCCACCGGCCGCAAGCGCGCCTACCTGGCCCTGTCGCGCCGCAGCTCCAGCAACTCGCTGATTCCCGAGCAGCGCGGTGCCAAGACCCATTCCGATTCGCTGGCCAAGGTCCTGCAGGCCCATCGCGTGCGCGACGACCTGGACGTGCACCTGGTGCCGGTATCGATCTTCGTCGGCCGCGCCCCGGACAAGCAGAGCGGCTGGTTCGCCGTGCTGTTCTCGGAAAACTGGGCGCTGGTCGGCCGTTTCCGCCGCCTGCTCGGCCTGCTGCTGAACGGCCGCAACACCATCGTCCGCTTCGCACCGCCGATCTCGCTGCGCTCGACCATCGACGAGGGCCTGGAGCCCGAGCGTACGGTGCGCAAGCTGCAGCGCGTGCTGCGTACCCATTTCCGCCGCATCCGCGAGTCGGTGATCGGTCCTGACCTGTCGACCCGGCGCCTGCTGGTGGACCAGGTGCTGGCCGCCGAGACGGTGCGCGAAGCGATCGCCTCCCAGGCCAAGCGCGACAACAGCAAAACCAGTGATGCCTGGAAGAAGGCGCACGCCTACGCTTGGGAAATCGCCGCGGACTATTCCAGCCCGGTGGTGCGCTCGGCCAGCTTCATGCTCAGTCACGTGTGGAACCGCATCTACGCCGGCGTGCTGGTGCACCACCTGGACAAGTTCAAGGCTGCTGCACCGGGCCACGAAGTGGTCTACGTGCCCAGCCACCGCAGCCACATGGACTACCTGCTGCTGTCCTACCTGCTGTACGACCGCGGTATCGTGCCGCCGCACATCGTGGCCGGCATCAACCTGAACCTGCCGGTGGTCGGCACCCTGCTGCGCAAGGGCGGTGCGTTCTTCATCCGCCGTTCGATCCGTGGCAACGCGCTGTACTCGGCGGTGCTCAGCGAGTACGTCGCGCAGCTGGTCGCAGGCGGCTACTCCATCGAATACTTCGTCGAGGGTGGGCGCTCGCGTACCGGTCGGCTGCTGCAGCCCAAGGGCGGCATGATCTCGATGACCCTGCGCGCGTTCCTGCGCCAGCCGCGCAAGCCGGTGCTGTTCCAGCCCATCTACATCGGCTACGAGAAGCTGATGGAGGGCGGCAGCTACCTGGATGAACTGTCCGGGCGTCCGAAGGAAAAGGAATCGATCTGGCAGCTGCTGTGGGGCATCCCCAAGGTGCTCAAGCAGAACTACGGCCAGGTGGTGGTGAACTTCGGCGAACCGATCGCACTGAACGACGTGCTGGCCGAGAAGGCCCCGGAGTGGGGTGGCGAGGCGGTGTCCGAGGACGAGAAACCCTCGTGGCTGTCGACCACCGTCGACACTCTGGCCGAGCGCATCCAGGTACGCATCAACGGCGCCGCCGACGTCAATCCGATCAACCTGCTGGCGCTGGCCCTGCTGTCCACGCCCAAGCATGCGATGGGCGAGGCCGACCTGATCGCGCAGATCGAGCTGTGCAAGACCCTGCTGGTGGAGATGCCGTATTCGGGCCGCGTGACGGTGACCCCGCATTCGCCGGAGCGGATCATCGCCCACGCCGAAGAGATCAACGTTCTCACCCGCATCAAGCACCCGCTGGGCGACGTGCTCAGCGTCAGCGGCGATACCGCGGTGCTGCTGAGCTACTTCCGCAACAACGTGGTGCACCTGTTCACCGCGTCGTCGTGGGTGGCCTGCTGCTTCCAGAACAACCGCCGCATGAGCCGCACCGGCCTGGTCCAGCTGGGCCGCACGGTGTACCCGTTCCTGCAGGCCGAACTGTTCCTGCCCTGGACCGAGGACGAGTTCGCCCAGCGCATCGACCAGACCATCGACGTGTTCGTGCGTGAGGGCCTGCTGCAGAACGTCAACGAAGACGACGGCGGCATCCTTGCGCGCAACACCGGGCAGACCGACGAAGTGTTCCGCCTGCGTGCGATCGGCCATTCGCTGCAGCAGGCGTTCGAGCGCTATTACATCGCCATTTCGGTGCTGGTGAAGAACGGCCCGGGCACGCTCGGTGCCGCCGAGCTGGAAAGCCTGTGCCAGCAGGCCGCGCAGCGCCTGAGCCTGCTCTATGCGCCGGCCGCGCCGGAGTTCTTCGACAAGTCGCTGTTCCGCGGGTTCATCCAGAAGCTGCGCGAACTGCGCCTGGTGTGGCCGGACGAGAACAGCAAGCTGCTGTTCGACGAGCGCCTGGATGCCTGGGCCAAGGATGCCAAGTTCATCCTCGGCCGCGAGCTGCGCCACACCATCGAACGGGTCAGCCCGGAAGCAGCGCGCCCGGACGAACCGGCACCGCAGGATTGAACCTGCGGCGCCTGTCGGGCCTGGCCGCGTTGATCGCGGCCGCAGGCCTCGCGGTTGCTTCAGTGCAGGCTGCAGAGGCCTGTGTGGACGATACCCTGCCCGGGCGGCTGGCCGATGCGCCAGTGCGCCTGTGTATCGAGGCAAAGGCCGGGCAACCGGCGCGCTACCGTCTGTGGCTGGCTGGCGAGGTGCGTATCAGTGGTGATGAACCCGCCGCTCGGCAGGGCCTTGCCGGTGACTGGTACGGCCATCCGCTGGGGCTGCGCTGCACCGGTGCCGATAACGTGCGCCGCTGCGACCTGACCGTGGACGGCGAGGCGGCCTGGAGTGCGGAGCTGGCGCTGCCGCGTTGATGCAGGGCCCCATCCACGCATGGCGTGGATCTACTGGGACATCCCGGCATGGCATGGAACCATATGTTTCCGGGTCGTTACCGGACTTCGGGGCGGGCGTGGGGCTGCAGTAGATCCACGCCATGCGTGGATGGGCCACCGGTTACGCTGGTTCGTCCGGAATCTGCAGGCTTTCCAGCTTGGTGATGCAGTCCTTCAACTGCAGCTTGCGCCGCTTCAGGCGTTTGAACTCCAGCTCATCTTCGCCGTTGGCGGCCATGCGCGCGATCTGTTCATCCAGCGACCGGTGCTCGGCACGCAGGGCGACGAGGCGTTCGACGATTTCGGCGGGGTTGTAGGTGTCCACGGTCTCCGAGCATACACAGCGACGATGACTGCCGGGAGAGGGGAATCCCGACCCCGGGTCCAGGCTGCCGCAAGCCGGTAGAATGGCGCCATGTCCGCCGTGATCTCCCTGCCCGATCCCCCGCAGCGCATTTCGCGCGACCCGCGCGTGGCCGGGCACGGGGCGGACAAGCTGGGCAAGCGCCTGCGCCGCCAGGTCGGCCAGGCAATCGCCGACTTCGGCATGATCGAAGCGGGCGACAAGGTCATGGTCTGTCTGTCCGGCGGCAAGGACAGCTACACCCTGCTGGACCTGCTGCTGCAGCTGCAGAAAAAGGCGCCGGTGCCGTTCGAGCTGGTGGCGGTGAACCTGGACCAGAAACAGCCCGGTTTCCCCGAGCACGTCCTGCCGGAGTACCTGGCCGGGCTGGGCGTGCCGTACCAGATCATCGAACAGGACACGTATTCGGTGGTCAGCCGGGTCATCCCGGAAGGCCGGACGATGTGTTCGCTGTGCTCGCGCCTGCGCCGTGGCGCGCTGTACAACCACGCCAAGGTGCACGGCTTCAGCAAGATCGCCCTGGGCCATCATTGCGATGACGTGGTGGCTACGTTTTTCCTGAACCTGTTCCACCATGCCAAGCTGGCCGCCATGCCACCGAAGCTGCTCAGCGACGATGGACAGCACGTGGTGATCCGCCCGCTGGCGTACGTGCGCGAGCACGACATCGCGCAGTACGCGCAGGCCCGCCGCTTCCCGATCATTCCCTGCACCCTGTGCGGCAGCCAGGAAAACCTGCAGCGTCGGCAGGTCGGCCTGATGCTCAAGCAGTGGGACCAGGACCATCCCGGGCGCATCGAACAGATCGCACGTGCGATGGCCGACGTGCGACCTGCGCAGCTGGCTGATGCCGCCCTGTTCGATTTCATGGCCCTGGGCCGCCGTGGCGATGCGGCGCATGCCGATGCCTGGCTGGCCGACGCAGTTCCCGAGACGCCTGCCGCTTAAGGTCGGGCGCCCTTCTTCTTCAGACACCGGAATTCCATGTTCTTTCGCAACCTGACGTTCTTCCGCTTCCCGACCTCCACTGATTTTTCCGAAGTCGACACCCTGCTGCCGCACGCCCTGCTCAAGCCGGTCGGCGCGCTGGAAATGAACTCGCGTGGTTTCATCTCGCCGTTCGGCCGCGAAGAGAAGGAAGCTCTCTCGCACCGCATTGCCGAACACCTGTGGCTGACCGTCGGTGGCGAGGACAAGATCCTGCCCGGCGCGGTGGTCAACGACCTGCTCGAGCGCAAGCTGGAAGAGATCGAAGAGAAGGAAGGCCGCCGCCCCGGTGGCCGCGAGCGCAAGCGCATGAAGGACGACCTGCTGCATGAACTGCTGCCGCGCGCCTTCGTGAAGTCCTCGCGCAACGATGCCTTCATCGACCAGCTGCACGGCTACGTGGTGGTGGACACCTCCAGCCGCAAGACCGGCGAATACTTCATGTCCGACATCCGTGGCCTGCTCGGCAGCTTCCCGGCGATGCCGCTGAACGCCGAAGTCGCGCCGCGTTCGATCCTGACCGGCTGGATCGCCGGCGAGCCCCTGCCCACCGGCTTCAGCCTGGGTGAGGAGTGCGAGATGAAGGATCCGGTGGAGGGCGGCGCAGTGGTCAAGTGCCAGCACCAGGAACTGCGCTGCGACGAGATCGACAAGCACCTGGACGCCGGCAAGCAGGTGACCAAGCTGGCCCTGGTGTTCGAAGACAACCTGTCCTTCGTGCTGGGCGACGACCTGATCGTGCGCAAGCTGAAGTTCCTGGACGGCGCGCTGGACCAGCTGGAGCACGCGGACGAAGACGGCCGCCGTGCCGAGTTCGACGCCCGCTTCGCCCTGCAGAGCGCGGAGATCCGCCGCCTGTTCCTGCTGCTTGAAGAAGCCTTCAAGCTCAGCAAGGCTGACTGAACAGGCAGGCCGTCGGCCGCCGGTCATCCGGCGGCCCCGCACGGCGCTATGCTGGGACCATGAGCCGTCTGCTGCGCCGCCTGATCTCACCGGTCCCTCCCGCCACCGTACAGCGCGACACCGTTCGCCTGCGGCTGGAGGATGTCGAGATCGAGGTACTGCGCGTGCGTGATCCGCGCGCGCGCCGGATCAAGCTAAGCGTCGATGAGCGCGGTGCACGACTGACGTTGCCGCCGCGCGCCAGCCTGGTGATGGGCGAGCGCTTCCTCGAACAGCATCGTGACTGGCTGGGCCTGCAGCTGCGCCTTTACCAGGGGCATGGACTGCCCGCCGCGTTGCAGCCTGGTGTCGACGGTGTGCTGCCGCTGCGCGGCGAACTGTTGCCGCTGCGCTGGCAGGAAGGCCGCTACGCACGACTGGAAATCGACGAACACGGCGCCTGCGTGCAATGGCCGAGCCGTGGCGGCGACGCGACCCTGCGCCGCCTGCTGCGCGAGTTCTACGAAGCACAGACCCGCGCCGATGTCGGCCGCTGGCTGCCGAAGTACCTGCCCGGCCTGCCGCGCGCGCCCAGCCGCCTGCGCTTGAAGGTGATGTCCTCGCAATGGGGCTCGCTGGCCCCCGACGGCAGCATGGCGTTGGATCTGGCACTGGTACTGGGCAGTCCCGCCGCGTTCGAATACGTGCTGGTGCACGAACTCTGCCACCTGATCCAGGCCAACCACTCGCCGGCGTTCTGGCACGAAGTGGAACAACGCTTCCCCGACTGGCGAGCGCAGCGCGACTACTTCCAGCTGGAAGGGCGCAGATTGAAAGCAATGCTTCGGCAGCTGCTGTAGCACTGTGATTTTGTAGAGCCGAGCCATGCTCGGCTATCGCGCGCGGCGCGGATGTTCAGCCACCGCGACCAAGAGCAGCCGAGCATGGCTATGCCGGTCGTCCTGACCGGCACCCTCCGGGCCGTCGCAAGCGACGTTGGCAGCGGCTCCTGCCGCTACCTTCGGCTCTACAAAAGCGCGCACAGCGCGCGACCCGCTTCGCTCCTGCACTTCTTTTTCTCTTCCGTGGTGAGCACGGAAACCCTCCGTGGCCGGGCGGGGTGGGTTGCGCAGGGGCGTGAGCCGCATGGATGCGGCGACCGAGCTTACATGGACGTACTTGCAGCGACCCCTGCGCAATCCACCTCGCCCGGCCAAACCCTGGCAATCCAGCTCTACGCCCCCCACCACGAGGGGCTCAGCCGTTGGCCGAAAACCTCATCGACCCACGCGCAATGCCGCCGCATCCGCCCATCGCGCCGCCACCCGCGGAGCGGTGATGCACACCGCCTGATCGGTCACCGTGGTCACCGCCCGCTCCAGCAGCTGGATGTCCGCTTCATGCTGGCGCGCCACATGCGGATCCTCGAAGAAGATCGCGCGCTGGCAACGACCTTCCAGCACGCGGTCGGCAATCTGCGCATCGCCGCCCATCGGGCCGCTCTGGTAACGCGTCACCCACGCCGTATCCGCGGGCCAGCCGCGGCTCCAGGCCAGCTCGTTCAAGCGCTGGCCGGTGGTACCGGTGGCTACTCGTTCTCCGAAGCGCGCCAGTACGTCGAAGTGTTCGTCGGCGAACGCCAGCATCGCCGGCTTCATCGCATCGTGCGCGATCAACGCCAGCGTCTGCCCTTCGAACGCATGCAGCTCGTCGGCGCCGGCATCGGCGGCCAGGCCAGCATGGACGCGCTCCACCTCGATCCAGTCGCGGGCGGTGGCCACGGTGGAAATGAAAGGCTTGCCGTGGATTACACACTGGCGCTTGAGCGCGGTCGCCTCGGGGAACACCGAGGAAGGATCCACCGGATCCATCAGATAGACCGCACCGTCCAGCGTACGCTCGGCGCCCATGCCCACCACTTCGGCCACCAGCTTCATCAACCCGCCTTCGCGACCGTACGGATAGCGCTGCAGGCCGTCGTAACCGGCAAGGAAACCGTTGCGCTGGATCGCATCGTGGGTACGTCCGACCGCACACAGCGTCACGCCCAGTTCGCGCAGCCCGGGTTCGCTGGCGCGCAGCCAGCGGAACAGTGCCGCGCGCGCGTCGTTGTGATGGAGACGGTTGGCGGCCAGGCCGATGCGCATCGCAAGCTCCGGGATCGGTAGAAGCGGCAGTGTATGTCGCTATTGACGGTTTCGGAGGGTTTTACACATTTCCTCATTGTTGCTGGGAAGCGCGTCGCTAGCGTGGCAGGAGGTCGCACCGCGATGCGGCCATGCCCCTGCCTGCGACATGAGGATGTCCACCGTGAATGTCGCTGGCCCGTTGGCCCGCATCGTAGTCCTGTCGCTGTTGTCGGCGCCGGCCTGGGCCGGTCAGTGCGAAGGCCCCATCCTGCTTGCCTACCCCGCTGACCGTGCACCGTTGTCATCCAGTCTGGACGACACGCCACAGGGCCTGGTGGCGGTCTACCTGGCGCTGCTGCAGGAGCAGTACCCCACGCTGCGCGCCACACCGGTCGCGGCGACGGCGCTGGCCGCCGGCGCGCTGCCTGCCGGAACCCAGGCCGTGCTCGGCTGGCCGCGTGCGCAGAAGCCGAAAGGCTGGATGGCCAGCGTGCCCTACCTGCAGGTGCCGCAGGTGATCGTGCGACGCCCCGACGCGCCGCCGATCATCGGCCTCGACGGATTGCACGGCCGCGGCGTGGCCAGCCTCGACATCGTGCCGCTTGCCAGGATGCTGGAGGAGTCGGGTGCGGCCGTGCCGCTGCTGCAGGTGGCGACATTGGACACGGCACTGCGGCTGCTGATCAGCGGCCAGGTCGATGCGGTGGTGGGCAACCTGGTGGACGTGGAAGCCACGCTGCGCAATCAGCCGGGCGACGCGCTGGACGTGGCAGCGCCGGCCGGCTTCAGCGACGCACTGGTATTGGCCACGCTGCCGGCGTGCGCGCATCTGGTAGCCCGCTTCAACCAGCTGCAGGCAGGCATGACACAGGAGCAGCGGGAAGCATTGCGGGCACACTGGATCGTGACGTCCCCTCGTCGCGGCCACGCGCCGGTGTCACCCCTGCGCGGGTCGATCGCTGTGCTGCTGGTGCTGCTGACAATGAGCCTGGTGTATGCGTTCGGCTACTGGCGGCTGCACCGCGAAGGCCTGCGCAGGCAGGCGCTGGAACAGCGCCTGCAGGACGTCACCGCCAACCTGCCGGCGGTGGTGTACCGGGCGCGGCGCAGCAGCACCGGCGAGTACAGCGTTCCCCACATTGCCGGCGACGTGCACGCGCTGTTCGGGATCAGCGTGGATACCGCGCGGGTCGACCATGGCAGTCCGCTGGCCGCAGTCCATCCGCAGGACCGCCGCTCGGTGCTGGCCTGCGTCGACGCCGCCGCACTGGTGCGCGGGCCCATCGACATCACTTTCCGCACGCGCGGCCCCAACGGCTGGCGCTGGGTACGTTCGCACGGGCGACCGATTGCCTGCAGCGACAGAGGCGTGGAATGGAGCGGATACTGGATGGATGTCACCGAGGCGCGCGCACGTACGCAGGCGTTGAACGATGCCCGGCGTGACGCGGAGCAGGATGCCGCCGCGAAGACCCATTTCCTGGCCACCATGAGCCACGAGATCCGCACGCCGATGAGCACCCTGCTGGGAATGCTGGAGCGCTTCGGCAGCGGCGCACTGGATGCGCGCCAGCGCCAGGTACTGGCGACCATCGATGATGCCGCGCAGATGCTGCGACAGATCCTCGATGACGTGCTGCACAGCCAACGCCTGCAGTCCGGCCCACAGCCACCGCAGTGCCTGCCCACCGACCTGGCCGAGCTGCTGCGGGCGGTGCAGCGTCTGCTGGTACCGGTGGCGGCGAGCAAGGGGCTGCATCTGCGCTGCGAGGTGGATCCCGCGCTGCAGCGGGGATCGTTGGCCGATGCGCTGCGCCTGCGCCAGATCCTGTTCAACCTGGCGGGCAATGCGCTGAAATTCACCCTGCAGGGCGGGGTGGACCTGCAGGTGCGGGTGCTGCAGCAGCGTGAGCATGGCCAGCAGCTGCGGCTGCAGGTGACCGACACCGGCGTGGGCATCAGCCGCGAGCGCCAGCGGGCGGTGTTCGCAGCGTTTACCCAGGCCGATGCCTCCACCACCCGGCGCTTCGGCGGCAGCGGCCTGGGCCTGGCGATATGCCGGGAGCTTGCGGCGTCGATGGGCGGGCAACTGCACCTGTGCAGCACGCCGGGCGCGGGCACCACGGTGTGGCTGGACCTGTACCTGCCTGCCTGTGAGGCGCCGTCGGTGGAGCATCGTGATGATGCGGCTGGCCTGCCAGCGTTGCCGCCGGTGCGGGTACTGGTTGCCGAAGACCATCCCACCAACCTGCAGCTGCTGGTCCAGCGCCTGCGGGAGCTGGGCCTGCAGGTGCATGCCACCGCCAGTGGCGAGCAGGCCTGGCAGGCGTGGCAGACGCAACCGTTCGCGCTGGTCATCACCGACTGCCACATGCCGGGCATGGACGGCTTTGCCCTGGCCCGCGCGATCCGCGCCGATCCGCGTGCCGATGCGGCAAGGGTGCCGATCATCGCGTTGACCGCCAGCGTGCTCGACAGTACCCGTCAGGCCTGCCTCGACGCTGGCATCGATCGTTTCATCGCCAAGCCGGTTGAGCGCCAGGCACTGCATGCCATCCTGGCCGCAGCGCTGATGCCGCTCGGTCTGTCAGTGCGCCAGTAGCCGCGCGATGCTGGCAGCGGCGTCGCGACCTTCGGCCACCGCGGTCACCACCAGGTCGGCACCACGCACCGCGTCGCCACCGGCGAACAGGCGCGGATGGGCAGTCTGGAAGGGCAGCTTGCCCTTGCCTCCAGCAAGGATGCGGCCATTGGCCTGGCCTTCCACGCCGTGCTCGGCCAGCCACGACGGCACACTGGGCGAGAAGCCGAACGCGATGATCACCACGTCCGCTTCCAGCAGCGACTCGCTGCCCTCGATCTGCACCGCGTTCTGGCGGCCGTTGGCATCGGGTTCGCCCAGACGCGTCTCGATGACCGTCACCCCGATCACCTCGTCATCGGCGCCGGCTTCGATCGACAGCGGCTGGCGGTTGAACAGGAAGCGCACGCCTTCCTCGCGTGCATTGGCCACTTCGCGCGCGCTGCCCGGCATGTTGGCTTCGTCGCGGCGGTAGGCGCAGGTGACCTTGGCGGCACCCAGTCGCACCGCACTGCGGACGCAGTCCATGCCGGTGTCGCCACCGCCGAGGACCACCACGCGCTTCCCATTGAGGTCGGGCAGGGCGATCTGGTCTTCCCAGCCGGCGATCGGCCGGCCCTGCGGATCATCGCCGCCGACGATGCGGCTGTTCTGCACCAGGAACGGCAGTGCCGGCAGCACGCCCTTCAGGTCCTGGCCGTCCAGGCCACCATCGGTGTAGCGGTAGGCGCCGGTACCGACGAACACTGCATCGTGGGTGTCCAGCAGTTGCTGCAGGCTGACGTCGCGGCCGATCTCCACGCCGAGGCGGAACTGCACGCCCATGCCTTCGAGCACGTCGCGGCGGCGGCGGATCACGTCCTTGTCCAGCTTGAAACTGGGGATGCCGAACTGCAGCAGGCCACCGACCTGCTCGTAGCGGTCGTAGACCACCGCGGTGATGCCGGCATGCGCCAGGCGATCGGCACAGGCCAGGCCTGCGGGGCCGGCACCGATCACGGCCACCGTGTGGCCGGTGGGCTGCACCGCGGTCATATCCGGCCGCCAGCCGGTAGCCAGTGCCGTGTCGACGATGTACTTCTCGACCGCGCCGATGGTGACCGCGCCAAATTCCTCCAGCGTGCAGCTGCCTTCGCACAGACGGTCCTGCGGACACACCCGGCCGCACACTTCCGGCAGCGGGTTGGTGCTGTGGCACAGCGTGGCCGCTTCATGGATGCGGTTTTCCTGCACCAGCTGCAGCCATTGCGGAATGGCGTTGTGCACCGGGCACTTCCAGCTGCAGTACGGGTTGCCGCAGTCCAGGCAACGTCCGGCCTGGTACTGCGCGTCTTCCTTGCCGAACTTTCCGTACAGCTCACCCCAGTCGCCGGAGGTGCGCAGTTCGACCGGGATGCGCTGCGGCATGGTCCGGGGCAGATCGAGGAACTGGAAGGCGTGCTTGCGGCTCATGGCGGGCTCTGTGGTGTTTTCCGGATGCCGGCCAGCGGCCGGCACTACGTGATCCTGGGTTGCCGGCCAGCGACCGGCACTACCGTTATGCAGCGCGGCGCAGGGTTTCGGTCAGCGACTCGATGCTGGCGGCCTTGGGTTTGACCAGCCAGAACTTGCCGATGTAATCGCGGAACTCATCCATGATCTGCTGCGCCCAGATGCTGCCGGTCAGCTCGCGATGACGACCGATCAGACGGTGCAGATGCTGGCGGTAGTTCTCGAAACCTTCGGCGGACACGCGATGGATGTCGATCAGCTCGTGGTTGTAGCGGTCGACGAAATCGCGGTCCACGTCCAGCACGTACGCCAGGCCGCCGGTGAAACCGGCGCCGAAGTTGAGGCCGACCTTGCCCAGCACCAGCACCACGCCGTCGGTCATGTACTCGCAGCAGTGATCGCCTGCGCCTTCCACCACCGCCAGTGCGCCGGAGTTGCGCACGGCGAAACGTTCACCGGCACGGCCGGCGGCGAACAGCTCGCCACCGGTGGCGCCGTACAGGCAGGTGTTGCCGATGATCGCGGTGCTGCGTGCCTCGAAGCGTGCGCCACGCGGCGGACGCACTACCAGGCGGCCACCGGCCATGCCCTTGCCGACGTAGTCATTGGCTTCACCTTCCACTTCCAGGTGCAGGCCGCCGACGTTGAAGGCACCGAAGCTCTGCCCGGCGCTGCCACGGAAGCGCAGCTCCAGCGGCGATTCGGCCATGCCGTGGTTGCCGTGCGCGCGCGCGACGGCGCCGGCCAGGCGGGTGCCGATGCTGCGGTCGGTGTTGTGGATCAGGAAGCGATGCTCGCCGCCGCGCTTGTGCTCGATGGCCTCGGCCAGCAGGCCGTCCATCTGCGTGGCCAGGCTGTCCGGTGATTCGTACAGGCGCTGTGCGGCGCAGTGGCTGCCCGGGTAACTGGCGTCGGCCAGCAGCCGCGACAGATCCACGCGCACGTCTTCGCGTGGCGAGACCTCAAGCTGGCGCAGCAGGTCGGTACGGCCGACGATCTCCTGCAGCGAGCGTGCACCCAGCACCGACAGCCAGCCGCGCACTTCCTCGGCCAGCAGGCGGAAGAAGTTCTCCACGCGCTCGGGTTGGCCGGTGAAGTGGTTCTCGCGCAGGCGTTCGTCCTGGGTGGCCACGCCGGTGGCGCAGTTGTTGAGGTGGCAGATGCGCAGGTACTTGCAGCCCAGCACGATCATCGGCGCGGTGCCGAAGCCGAAGCTGTCCGCACCCAGCAGCGCGGCTTTGACCACATCCAGGCCGGTCTTCAGGCCGCCGTCGGTCTGCAGCAGGGTGCGCCCGCGCAGGTCGTTGGCCACCAGCGCCTGGTGCGCCTCGGCGATGCCCAGTTCCCACGGCACGCCGGCATAGCGGATCGAGCTGACCGGTGAAGCACCGGTGCCGCCGTCGTGGCCGGAAATGGTGATGAGGTCGGCACCGGCCTTGACCACGCCGGCAGCGATCGTGCCTACACCGGCATGGCTGACCAGCTTCACCGACACCAGCGCGGTCGGGTTGACCTGCTTGAGGTCGTAGATCAGCTGCGCCAGGTCCTCGATGGAATAGATGTCGTGGTGCGGCGGTGGCGAGATCAGGCCGATGCCGGGCCTGGCATAGCGCAGCCGTGCGATCAGTTCATTGACCTTGTGCCCGGGCAACTGACCGCCTTCGCCGGGCTTTGCGCCTTGGGCGACCTTGATCTGCAGCACTTCGGCATTGACCAGGTATTCGGCGGTGACGCCGAAGCGGCCCGAGGCCACCTGCTTGATCTTGCTGCGCTTGTCGGTGCCATAGCGCGCCGGGTCTTCGCCACCTTCGCCAGAATTGCTGCGGCCGCCGAGGCGGTTCATCGCAATCGCCAGCGCTTCATGTGCCTCCGGTGAGAGCGCACCGAGGCTGATCGCTGCGGTATCGAAGCGCGGGAACAGCTCGCTGGCCGGGGCCACCTCGTCCAGTGGCGTCGGCGTCGCCGCCGGCACCAGCTGCAGCAGGTCGCGCAACGCCGAGGGCGGGCGCGCATGCACGGCATCGCAGTACTGCTGCCACGCACGCGGGTCTCCGCTGCGCGCCGCGCGCTGCAGGGTGGTCACCACGTCCGGGTTGTACATGTGGTATTCGCCGCCGTGCACATACTTCAGCAGGCCGCCGACATCCACGCCCTGCTGTGCATCCCAGGCCTGCGCGCACAGTTCACGTGCATCGGCATCCAGGCGTGCGAAACCGGCGCCACCGATGCGCGAGGCGGTATCGGGGAAGCACAGGTCCACGACCTCCGGTTCCAGCCCGATGATTTCGAACAGCTGCGCGCCGCGATAGCTGGCCACGGTGCAGATGCCCATCTTCGAGATGATCTTCGACAGGCCCTTGTAGATGCCCTTGCGGTAGCGGCGGCCGATCTGCGACTGCTCGCCGCCCTTGCTCAGCTTGAGGATGCCGCGACGACCCAGGTCGAACAGGGTCTGGTAGGCCAGATACGGGTATACCGCCGTGGCACCGAAGCCGAGCAGGCAGGCCATGTGGTGCGCATCGCGCGCGCTGCCGGTCTCGACGATCAGGTTGACGTCGCAGCGCAGGCCGAGGCGCGACAGGTGGTGGTGGACCGCACTGGTGGCCAGCAACGCATGCACCATCGGCCGCCCGGCCACCGGGTAGCGGTCGGACAGCAGCAGCATCACCATGCCATCGCGCGCGGCCTGTTCGGCTTCGGCGCAGATGCGTTCGATGCCCGCACGCAGGCCTTCCTCTTCGCTGTAGGACAGGTCGAGCAGGCGGTTGGCCTGCACGTACTGGTCCATCTTCAGCAGCTGCCGCAGCTTGCGCTGGCTCAGCACCGGCGAATTGAGGATGACGTGGTTCACCGTCTCCGGGCCGGCATGGAAGATGTTGGTCTCCTTGCCGAGCTGGGTGGACAGGGACATCGCGCAGTCTTCGCGCAGCGGGTCGATCGGCGGGTTGGTGACCTGCGCGAAGGCCTGGCGGAAGTAGTCGTACAGCGGACGGCTGCGCTGGCTGAGCACGGCCATCGGCGTGTCATCGCCCATCGAGCCGGTGGCTTCCTGTTCGGTCTCGGCCAGCGGCCGCAGCACCTGCTCCACTTCCTCGCTGCTGAGCTGGTACAGCTTGTGGTAACTGCGCAGGGTGCTTTCGTCGAAGGGTTCCTCCACCAGCGAGGGATCGATCAGTTCGGTCTGCAGGTAGGTGACGCCCTGCTGCAGCCACTGCTTGTACGGTGCACGGCCGCGGTTGATGCGATCGATGGCTTCCGAATCGAGCAGGTCACCGCGCTTGAGGTCGATGGCGATCATCTCGCCCGGACCGAGCTTGCCCTTGCGCACCACGCGCTCGGTCGGCACTTCCCACACACCTGCTTCGGAGGCGACCAGGAAGTGGCGATCGGCGGTCAGCATCCAGCGCGCCGGGCGCAGGCCGTTGCGGTCGAGGGTGCACACGGCGTAGCGGCTGTCGCAGGCGACGATGCCGGCCGGGCCGTCCCACGGCTCGCTGTTGAGGCCGTGGAACTCGTAGAACGCAGCCAGGTCCGGGTCCTTGAATTCCAACGACTGCGTGGCCGGCGGCACCAGGATGCGCAGGGCCTGGATCAGCTCCATGCCAGCGGACACCATCAGTTCCAGCATGTTGTCCAGGCTCTGCGAATCCGAGCCATGCATGGAGATGACCGGGTCGAATTCGCCGATGTCGAAGCGTGGCGTCTTCCACACCTTGCTGCGCGCCTGCGCCCAGCGGCGGTTGCCCTCGATGGTGTTGATCTCGCCGTTGTGGGCGAGCATCCGGAAGGGGTGTGCCAGTGGCCAGCGCGGCAGCGTATTGGTGGAGAAGCGCTGGTGGAACACGATGGCGCTGGAGGCCAGTTCGCGGCGCTGCAGGTCCGGGAAGAAGCGGCTGAGCTTGTCCGGCAGCACCATGCCCTTGTAGCTGATGGCATTGGGGCTGAGCGTGGTGACGTAGTAGTCGGCGTGCGCACGCAGCAGCTGTTCGCTGCGGCGACGGGCCAGGAACAGGGCCAGGCCGAAACCGGCGTCATCCTGGCCGAAGCCGGCATCGACGAACACCTGTTCGATGCGCGGCAGGGTATCGCGCGCCAGTTGCCCACAGACGCTGTCGTCGGTCGGCACCTCGCGCCAGCCGGCCACCTTGCAGCCCACCGCCTCGATCTGCAGCTGCAGCTGTGTGCGGCACGCCTCTGCGTCGTCGGCATCGTGCGGCAGGAACACCAGGCCGGCAGTGAAGCGCGCGCCGACGGCGATGCCCGCTTCACTGGCCAGCAGTTTGAGGAACACATCGGGGCGGCGCAGCAGCAGGCCGCAGCCATCACCGGTCAGGCCGTCGGCGGCGACACCACCACGGTGGGTCATGCGCGAAAGCGCGGCGATGGCGGTATCGACCAGCAGGCGCGAAGGCTGGTCGTCGAGCTGGGCGACCATGCCAAATCCACAGGCATCGCGCTCGGAGCGCGGGTCGTAAAGCCCTTGGCGGTTGCGGGGGGCCATCTCTACCTCGATGCAGATTGAAATGAACGGGGACACTCCTGCCCGCTCAATCCCTGGAGCGCATCGTGAGGCCACCGGATGCCTCGACTAGATCACAGGTTGCTGCAACGCCGCAATACACGGTTGCAGCCGCAACCAAAGCGCCGGCAAACGCTTGCCGGCGCGGGATGGGTCAGCCGCAGCGGACGCCGCTGACCACGTCCTTTGCGTCCACCTCGATGTTCAGGCGGTCGCCCACGAACTCCATCGTGGTGACGTCATTGGGGTGCAGGACGCGGATCTGCTTGGCCGCTGCATCTTCCTGGGCCTGCTTGCCCAGTGCTTCGGTATAGGCCTGGCCGACCAGGCTCTGCACCTGGCTGGCGTCGCAGTTGCCAACCGGCGGTGCTTCGGTGGCCTTGCCGGCTTCATCGGCCGGGGCCTTGGCGGCTTCGGCGGCCTGCTGTGCGTGGGCGGTGGCCGAGTCCTGCTCATCCAGCGACGGCGCCTGGCAGGCGGTCAGGGCCAGCACGGCCGGCAGCAGCAGGGCGGAGAGGGAACGGGCGCGGATCGGGAACGACATCATGACTCCGGAAGGGATGGGACGGTGAAAGGCCGAGCATAGCGGCGAACCTACCCTCACGTGTTTGTCTTGCGTTATTGACGTGGCCACGCCGCGCCCATCGGCAGACTGACGGCATGCCCGCCACCCCTACACCCGAACGCCAGGCCGCGCGCGCCGCTGGCCTGCGCTACGTCGATGACACCCAGCCCGGTTTCAGCCGTGTCCGCGCCGGCAAAGGCTTCTCCTATCGCGATGCCGACGGTCATGCCATACGCGATGCCGCCACGCTGCAGCGCATCCGCTCGCTGGCCGTGCCCCCGGCCTATACCGCGGTGTGGATCTGCGCCCATGCCAACGGCCATCTGCAGGCCACCGGCCGCGACGCGCGCGGGCGCAAGCAGTACCGCTACCACGCCGACTGGGCGGCGGTGCGGGATGCCGGCAAGTTCGACCGCATCATCGCCTTCGGCCAAGCGTTGCCGGCGCTGCGACGGCGCCTGGGCCGTGACCTCAAGCGTAGTGGCTTTCCCCGTGAGAAGGTGCTGGCGGTAGTGGTCGCGCTGCTGGCAGACACGCTGGTGCGGGTGGGCAACGAGACCTATGCGCAGGAGAACAAGTCGTACGGCCTGACAACGCTGCGCAACCGTCACCTGGATCTGCTTCGGGGCGGCCGGGTGCGCATGCGCTTCCGCGGCAAGTCCGGCCAGTTGCATGAGGTGACGGTGGGCGACCGTCGGCTGGGCGCGCTGGTACGCGGCGTGCAGCAGCTGCCGGGACAGGCCCTGTTCCAGTACCGCGACGACGCGGGCGAGGTGCAGCCGGTGGATTCCGGCGCGGTGAACGACTACCTGCGCGAAGTGATGGACGAGGATTTCACCGCCAAGGACTTCCGCACCTGGGGTGGCACGATGGCGGCAGTGCAGGCCTTCGCCGCCACCGAGCTGCCCGAACCGCCCAGCCAGCGCGCGCTGGCCAAGGCGCAGCGGGAGGTGGTCTGCCAGGTGGCCGCGCGGCTGGGCAATACGCCAGCGGTATGTCGCAAGGCCTACATCGATCCCTGCGTGTTTGCCGGCTGGGAACGCGGCGAGCTGACTGCACTGGCGGGCCTGCGCGGCCCGCGGCAGTGGGAGCAGGCGACGCTGAAAGTGCTGCGTCGGGCGCGGCGCCTGGCAAAGCGCGGCGGCGCGCCGTAACGATCAGCCGCAGTAGATGGCAGTAATGTTGTTGGTGCGGCCCTTTTCGATGGTCAGGCGTTCACCGCCTTCGCTGGCGGGCGGCACGCGCGGACCGTCGTGACGCAGCACCTGCACGTGCAGGCTGTCGCTGTCGACGCGGGCGCGCTCAACGGTGGCATCCGATGCTGCCAGGCCGACCGCACCGCGCACCATGTCCGAATGGCACTGGCCGGAAATCACCCCATCGATCGGCTGGATCTGGGCGACGGGGCTGCTGCTGCAGGCGGCGAGAGCGAAGCAGACGGCGGCGGTGGCAATGGCATGTTTCATGGGGGACGTTCCTCGTGTTGTGGCCTGCAGGGTGCGACGACAGGCGTGGTGGCGGAATGAATGCCGTGCACGCGATGGACACGGTGCGCTCACTGCCGCCAACAGCCTGCGTGGAGACACTGCACGAGCGGCGCACGCCGCCCCCGGTACTGCGGCGCACGCGCCCCGGTAGTGCCGGCCGCTGGCCGGCAACCCCCATCCCCCGAGGAGACCTGCATGGCCACCACCAGGAAGACCCCCGCCCGCCGCAAGGCATCGCCGAAGGTGCGCAAAGGTACACAGACCGCGCCAGCCGCCGCCGAAGCCACCACGTCCGAGCGCCCACGCGTGGTGAAGACCGCGACCCGCAAGGCCGCCGCTTCCGATCCGCGCGCGGCGCGTGTGGCCGCGCGGCAACGGCGTCTGCAGGACCAGGAAAAGGCGAAGGATGTACGCGTAGCGAAGAAGGCGACGAAAAAGGCGACAAAGAAGACCGCTACCCAAGCCGGCCCGCGCCGGCAGCCGGAGACGATGCCGGCGCAGCATCTGGCCAAGCCCGGCCATGAGCATGCACTGGAACTGGCACCGCGCTTCCTTGCACCGGACTACGTCGGCAGCGGCAAGCTGCAGGGCATGCGCGCGATCGTCACCGGTGGCGATTCCGGCATCGGCCGCGCGGTGGCGGTGCTGTTTGCCCGCGAAGGCGCCGACGTTGCCGTACTGCATCTGGACGAAACCAAGGACGCCGAGCTGACCCGCCAGCATGTGGAGAAGGAGGGCGGCCGCTGCGTGGTGATCGCCGGCGACGTGCGCGATCCGCGCTTCTGCAACAAGGCCGTGAAACAGGTGGCCAAGGCCTTCGGCGGCATCGATGTCCTGGTCAACAACGCGGCGTTCCAGCTGCACTGCGAGCGCCTGGAAGACCTGGAAGATGCACACCTGCAGGAAACCCTGCAGACCAACATCGGCGGCTACATCCAGATGGCGCGCGCGGTGCTGCCGCATCTGGGCGAGGGCGCCAGCATCATCAATACCGGTTCGGAAACCGGCCTGTTCGGCAGCAAGGCACTGATCGATTACTCGGCCACCAAGGGCGCGATCCATGCGTTCACCAAGGCGCTGGCCAGCCAGCTGCTGCCGCGCGGCATCCGGGTCAACTGCGTGGCGCCGGGCCCGGTGTGGACGCCGTTGAATCCCGCCGACAAGCAGGCGAAGGACGTGGCCGAGTTCGGCAAGGACAGCGACATGGGCAGGCCGGCGCAGCCGGAAGAACTGTCGCCAGCCTATGTGTTCCTGGCCTCACCGGCCTGTGCCAGCTACATCAGCGGGGTGATCCTGCCGGTGATGGGTGGGCCGCGCGGCTGACGCTGTGGTAGTGCCGGCCGCTGGCCGGCAGCCGTACCTGGGGCAGGACGGGGTCAGATCCCTTCTGCATGCGAAAGGGATCTGACCCCTGCTTCGCCCCCGGCCGCGCCCCCTACCGTTCGTCGGCCCATGACTTCCGGGGGGTTGACTACAGGTGTCGTCATGGCAACAGTAGCGACACGTGTAGTCAAGGGAGTGTTGTCATGCGTGGCAAGACCATCGGGGACCAGGAACTGGCCCTGCTGCAGTATGTGGATGAGCAGGCGCCGGCCAGCGTCGGCGAGGTCGCCAGCGGCTATGGCGAACCGCGCGGACTGGCCCGCTCCACCGTGTTGACGATGATGGAGCGCCTGCGCGCCAAGGGTTACCTGCAGCGCCGGCAGCAGCAGGGCGTCTACCGTTACCAGCCCACCCGCGGCCCGGAGAGCGTGCTGCAGGGTGCCGTCGCCCAGTTCGTCGACAACACCCTGCAGGGCTCGGTGTCGCCGTTCGTGGCGTACCTGTCGCAGCGGCAGAAGGTCAGCGACAACGAACTGGCCGAACTGGAAGCGCTGGTGGCCGAACTGCAATCGCGTCGCCAGGAGGACTGAGCCATGGATACCTCGATGTTGATTCCGATGCTGGAGCGGCTGGGCTGGACGAGCCTGCAGACCGTGCTGCTGGTGGCGCTGGTGTACCTGCTGTGCCGCGCGCTGCCGACACTGTCGGCGGCCACCCGTTGCCGCTTGTGGTGGCTGGTTTCGCTGCAGGCCGTGGTCGGCCTGTTGTGGAGCCAACCGCTGCAGCTGGCCTGGCTGCCCGCATCCGATGCGGTGGCAATGACGACCGTGGATCTTGCCGCGGACGCGATGTATACGATGGCACCGGAGGCATCGGCGCACCTGCTGGCGAACACGCCGATGGGCGATGTCGGCAGCACGCCGGTGGCCTGGTGGGCATTGGCACTGGCCGCGCTGTGGATGTCCGGCGTACTGCTGATGGCGTTGCGGACCTTCGGCGAATGGCGCCGTTGCCGCGCGCTGCTGGCTGCGTCGTATCCGTGCGAGGACCAGGCGCTGGTGCAGGCGCTGCAGCTGGCCGCGGATGCGCACGGCCTGCGCCGCGCACCACGCCTGTGGATGAGCGACCAGGTTGATGCGCCGCAGCTGGTCGGGCCGTTCCGTCCGGTGCTGCTGCTGCCGGCGGGAATGAACGCACTGCAGGGCGATGCGCTGGATCTGGCACTGACCCACGAACTGCAGCACCTGCAGCGCCGTGACCTGCAATGGGGACTGCTGCCGGCCCTGGCCCAGCACCTGTTCTTCTTCAATCCTCTGCTGCGACTGGCCGTGCGCGAATACGCCCAGGCCCGCGAGGAAGCGGTGGATGCGGCCGTGGTCGGCCAGCATGGTGCCAGCCGCCATGCCTATGGCCGCCTGTTGCTGCAGCTGGGTGTGGCGCCGCAGCCGCACCTCGGCGTGGCCAGCGCAGCGCCCAGCACCACCAGCCTCAAGCGCCGCCTGCTCTCGCTGCAGTCGCACCGGGCGTGTCCCCGCCTGCTGGCCGTTGGCTTGACCCTGGTCGTGTTGGCCGTGGG
>NZ_JBYOLA010000032.1:0-35952 GCF_057799055.1 Stenotrophomonas sp. 14P6.2.3 | reverse complement strand
GCGTCCCCCGCAACCGGACCCACCCCGCCATCCCACGGAACGCCCGCTGTTGCTTTGGCTGTTGCCATTGCCCTGGCATCGGCAGGTGCAGGGCGCAGCCCTGCCGGCTCACCCACCCACCCTATACTTGCCGCCGTGACTGCCTTCCCGCCCCCCGCTACGCTGGATGCACCGCTGCTGGTCGGCTACAGCGGTGGCCTGGATTCGACCGTGCTGCTGCACTGGCTGTGGCGATCGGCGCAGGCCGCCGGCACGCCCTTGCGTGCCATCCATGTACACCACGGCCTGCAACCCGCTGCCGATGATTGGGTGCGCCACTGCCAGCAGCAATGTGCTGCGCTGGGCATCGAGCTGGCCGTGCACCGCGTGCAGGTCACGCGTGAGGGCGGCCATGGCCTCGAAGGTGCCGCCCGGCTGGCACGCCGCGCTGCATTCACCGCCGAGTTGCAGGCTGCGGAAACTCTGGTGCTGGCCCAGCACCAGGATGACCAGGCCGAAACCTTCCTGCTGCGCGCGTTGCGCGGCTCGGGCATCGATGGGCTGGCGGCGATGACCGCTGACAGCCACCTCGATGGCCATCGCCTGTGGCGGCCATTGCTCGATGTGCCTCGCAGCAGCCTGCAGACCTACGCCACGACTCACGGCCTGCAGTGGATCGAAGACCCCAGCAACGGCGAAGACCACGCTGACCGCAATTTCCTGCGTCTGCGGGTGGTGCCACTGCTGCGCCAGCGCTGGCCACACGCCACCGCCGCATTGGCGGGCAGCGCCGCGCATAGCGCGCAGACGCGGGCGCTGCTCGACGAAGAAGATGCCGAGCTGCTCGCTCACCTGGAAGTGGCACCACGGGTGCTGTCGCTGGAACTGCTGCGCCAGGTCGCACCGGAACGTGCTGCGCGCGTGCTGCGTGCGTGGGTACGCCAGCACAACGCAGCACCGCTGCCGGCGCACGTACTGCGGCAGGCACAGAACGAATTGATGATCGCCGGCGCCGATCGGCAATCGCAGGTGCGTTGGCAACAGCACGCCATCCGCCAGTGGCGCCAGCACGCCTACCTGCTGCCGGCAGAGCTGCCGGCTCTGCCGAAGGACTGGCAGGCGGCGTGGGACGGCCGCGCGCCGTTGCAGCTGCCCGACGGCGGCCAGCTGCGCCTGCTTGGCACGGACGGCTTCGAACACCCGCTGCAACTACGCGCCCGCCAGGGCGGCGAACGCATCGTACTGCCCGGCCGTACGCATTCATGCGCGCTGAAGGACTGCCTGCAGCGCGAGCATTTGGCGCCCTGGCGACGCGCGCAGCTGCCCCTGCTGTTCGACCGAGAGCAGCTGCTGGCGGCCGCCGACGTGATTGTTTCCGCACCGCTGCAGGCTTGGCTGCAGGCACACAATGCACAGTTGCAGTGGCATCCGGGCGGCTGGTGAATTGACCCTCGCGCGCGCGCCGTCCACACTTGTCGCATGGCCAAGAAGTCCCCCGAAAACGCCTCCCCGGTCGCCCAGTTCGAGCAGTCGCTCGAATCGCTGGAACAACTGGTGGAGCAGATGGAAACCGGCGAGCTGAGCCTGGAAGCCTCGCTCAGTGCTTACGAACGTGGCGTCGGTCTGTACCGCCAGTGCCAGCAGGCGCTGGAGCAGGCCGAACTGCGCGTGCGCCTGCTCAGCGATCCGGCCCAGCCCGAAACCGCCGAACCCTTCGATCCGCCCAGCCATGACGGCTGAGGCGTTGTTCGCGCGCTGGCGCGACCGTATCGAAAGCCAGCTCGACGCCGCCCTGCCCTCACCGGCCGAAGCCCCGCAACGCCTGCACCAGGCAATGCGCTATTCCGTGCTCGGTGGCGGCAAGCGCATGCGCCCCTTGCTGGTCTATGCCGCCGGCCAGGTGTTCGGTGCCCCGCTGGACAGGCTCGATGCCGCAGCGATGGCGGTGGAGCTGATCCACGCCTATTCGCTGGTGCACGACGACCTGCCGGCCATGGACGACGACGCCCTGCGCCGTGGCAAGCCCACCACCCACATCGCCTTCGACGAAGCCACCGCGATCCTCGCCGGTGACGCACTGCAGACCCGTGCGTTCGGCCTGCTGGCCGATGCGCCCCTGCCGGCGGCATTGCGTGTGGCATGCCTGCAGACCCTGGCCCATGCCTCCGGCGCGGCCGGCATGTGCGGCGGCCAGGCGCTGGATATTGATGCCACCGGCCAGCAGCAGTCGCTGGCAGCGCTCACCCGCATGCATGCGCTGAAGACCGGTGCGCTGATCCGCGCTGCCGTGCGCATGGGCGCGCTGTGCGGTGAAGCGCCCGAACCCGTGCTGGCCCAGCTCGACGGTTTCGCCGATGCGCTCGGCCTGGCCTTCCAGGTCCGCGATGACATCCTCGATGTCGAAGCCAGTTCCGAGCAGCTGGGCAAGACCGCCGGCAAAGACCAGGCCCAGGACAAGAGCACCTTCCCTGCCCTGCTCGGCATGGACGGCGCCAAGGCGCAGCTGCGCGAACTGTCCGCGCACATGCAGCAGGCGCTGGCGGGCTATCACGAAGAAGCCGATGCGCTGCGCGCGCTGGCCACGCTGGCGGTGGAACGCGACCACTGAGGCAGCGTGCCGCCACCAACAAAAAACGCCCGGCAGTGCCGGGCGTTTTCGTATCCGCGTACAGCCTGTCTTACTTGATCAGGCGCAGCGCGAACGGGTAACGGTAAGCTTCGCCGTTGTTGGCCTTGACCGCAGCGATGATGCTGAAGACCAGGCTGAGCAGGCCGACGATCGGCGCCAGGAACGCACCGATGACCACGAAGGTCAGGATGATGCAGGCGAACATCGCGATGGCGACGGTGATCTGGAAGTTCAGCGCCTCCTTCGACTGGTCAGTGACGAAGGCCTTGCTGGCGTCATCCTTGTTGATCAGCCAGATGACCAGGGCGCCGATGAAACCGGTGAAGATGCCCAGCAGGTGCGCTGCCAGGGCCATGGTGCGCTGGTCGGCAGGCACGCTGCTCGCCGCCGGGACGTTCTCGAATTCGCTCACGACAAAACTCCTTTTTATTGGGTGGTCTTGACCGACCGGCGGCAAGCCGGTCGCGTCAGGCGGGCCTAGCTTACGCCATCAATGGCATCAATCATTGCCGGCGATCGTCATCCGCCCCACCAGGATCGAGCCGGTGCGGATATGCGAGCGCGGATCGACGTCGCTGCCAACCGCCTCGATGGCCATGAACATGTCGCGCAGGTTGCCGGCGATGGTGATGCCGTCCACCGGATACTGGATCTGGCCGTCCTCCACGCGGAAGCCGCCGGCGCCGCGCGAGTAGTCGCCGGTCACCCCGTTCACCCCCTGCCCCATCAGCTCGGTCACCAGCAGGCCGTTGCCCATCTGCGCGGCGATCTCCTGCAGCGAACCGGCATTGGCCGCCAGCTGCAGGTTGTGCACGCCGCCGGCATTGGCGGTGGTCTGCAGGCCCAGTTTGCGTGCCGAATAGCTGCCCAGCACGTAGCGCTGCAGCACGCCGTCGCGGACCAGGGCCGACGCACGCGTGGCCACGCCGTCGCCATCGAAGGCGGCCGAGCGCAGGCCGCGGCGCAGGTGCGGCAGCTCCTCGATCTGCATCCAGTCGGGGAACAGCTGCTGGTCGACGCTGTCCAGAAGGAAGCTGGCCTGGCGGTACAGTGCGCCGCCGGACACCGCCGACAGCAGATGGCCCACCAGGCTGCGCGCCACTTCCGGCGCGTACAGCACCGGCATGCTGCCGGTCGGCAGCGAACGCGGCTGCAGGCGGGCGATCGTGCGCTCGGCGGCGCGGCGACCGACGCTGGCCGGATCTTCCAGGTCCTCGCGGGCCAGTGCGCCGGTGTACCAGCCGTCGCGCTGCATGCCGTCGCCGGTGCCGGCAATCAGCGCACAGCCGATCGAATGGTGGGTGCCGCGCTCGCGGCCGATGAAGCCGTGCGAATTGGCATAGACCGACACGCTCTGCATGCTCGACACCGAGGCGCCATCGGAATTGCGGATCTGCGCATCGGCTTCGCGGCCCGCGGCCTCGCAGGCCAGTGCCAGGTCCACCGCCTCGTCGGCCTGCAGCTCCCAGGGGTGCCAACCGTCCAGTTCGGGGAAGTCGCGGGCCATCAACCCGGCGTCGGCCAGGCCGGCGGCCGGGTCGTCCTCGGTATGACGGGCGATCGCGCAGGCCTGCTCGACGGTGGCCAGCAGGCTGCCCTCATGCAGGTCGGCAGTGCTGGCACTGCCCTTGCGCTGGCCGAAGTAGACGGTCACGGCAATGCCGCGGTCGCGGGTGGACTGCACGGTCTCGACCTCGCCGAGACGCACATTGACCTCCAGCCCGCGGTCCTCGCTGCAGCTGACCTCGGCCTGGCTGGCGCCCAGCGCGCGGGCACGCTGCAGCAGCTGCTGGGAGATGTCGGCCAGCCGTTCCAGCCGGGCCGGGCTGTCGTCGCCGACGGCAACTTCAGGGGCGATCACGTTCAATGCTTTATCCTGTGCGGGTTGGGCCCGGCATCACGCCGGGCGACTTTTTTTGAAATCAGGTATGGACGATGCGCGGACGCGACGAAGAAACCGGTGAATTCCACGACAAGAGCCGCAGCCAGAACCGGCGCGATGCGCTCGACGTCCTGGCCCTGGGCGAGAAGCTGGTGTCGCTGACCCCGGCCCAGCTGGCGCGCCTGCCGATCCCGGAGGACCTGCTGCCGCACATCGCCGAGTGCAAGCGGATTACCGCCCATATCGCGCACAAGCGGCAGCTGGCGTTCCTGGCCAAGCACATGCGCCGCGAGGACGATGCCGCGCTGGACGCGATCCGCGATGCGCTGGACGCCAACAGTGACACCGGCCGCCGCGAAGTGGCGATGATGCACCGTGCCGAAGACTGGCGCGAACGCCTGATGAACGAGGGCGACACTGCGCTGGCCGCACTGCTCAACGATTACCCGCAGGCCGACCGCCAGCAGCTGCGCACGCTGGTGCGCAACGCCCAGGCCGAAAAGGCCAAGAACAAGCCGCCGCGCGCCTACCGCGAAATCTTCCAGGTGCTGCGCGCGCTGATGCTGCCGGCCGCGCTGGGCCTGAAGGCATCCGGTGAGGATGTCGAGGCGGACGCGCCGGTCGACGACACCGACGAGGACTGAGTCCCCGTCGGGCATGGCGGTGGCGGTGGCCATCGCCGTGCTCAGGCCTGGGTACCGCCGACGGTGATGCCCTCGATCAGCAGCGACGGCTGGCCGACGCCGACTGGCACACTCTGCCCGTCCTTGCCACAGATGCCCACGCCCTCGTCCAGGGCCAGGTCGTTGCCGACCATGCGCACCTTCTGCATGGTTTCCGGGCCGTTGCCGATCAGGGTCGCGCCCTTCACCGGCGCGGTGATCCGGCCATCCTCGATCAGGTAGGCCTCGGTAGCCGAGAACACGTACTTGCCGCTGGTGATGTCGACCTGGCCGCCGCCGAAATTGACCGCGTACAGGCCCTTCTTCACCGAACGGATCATTTCCTGCGGATCGTGCTGGCCGGCGCGCATGTAGGTGTTGGTCATGCGCGGCATGGTCATGTGCGCGAACGATTCGCGACGGCCGTTGCCGGTCGGCGCCACGCCCATCAGCCGCGCGTTGAGGCTGTCCTGCATGTAGCCGACCAGGATGCCGTCCTCGATCAGCGTGGTGCACTGGGTCGGATGGCCTTCATCATCGATGTTGAGTGAACCACGGCGCCCATCCAGGGTGCCGTCGTCGACGATGGTCACGCCCGGGGCGGCCACGCGCTCGCCGATCCTGCCGGCGTAGACGCTGGTGCCCTTGCGGTTGAAGTCACCTTCCAGGCCATGGCCGACCGCCTCGTGCAGCAGCACGCCCGGCCAGCCCGGCCCCAGCACCACCGGCATCACTCCGGCCGGTGCCGGCACCGCCTCCAGGTTCACCAATGCCTGCCGCAGCGCCTCGCGCGCGAAGGCTTCCGGGCGGCCATCGGCAAACAGCACTTCATAGCCGTAGCGACCACCGCCGCCGGCATAACCCGACTCGCGGCGGCCGTTCTGTTCAACAATCACCTGCACGTTCAAGCGCACCAGCGGTCGCACATCGGCGCCCAGCACACCATCGGTGCGGGCGACCAGTACGGTATCGACGCCACCGGACAGGCTGACCATCACCTGCTTCACGCGCGGGTCGGCCGCGCGCAGGTAACCGTCCAGGCGCTTGAGCACCTCGACCTTGGCTTCGTTGCCGAGGCCGTCGATCGGGTCCAGTGCCGGATACAGCACGCGCGCATCGCCGCGCAGCAGCGAGCGTCCGGTCTGTGCGCCACCTTCGCGCGAGATCGCACGTGCCGACTGCGCCGCCGCCAGCAGTGCACCGGCGTGGATGTCATCGGAATAGGCAAAGCCGGTCTTCTCGCCGGCAATCGCGCGCACGCCCACGCCCTGTTCGATGGAATGGGCGCCGTCCTTGACGATGCCATCTTCCACGCTCCAGCTTTCGCGGCGGGCGTGCTGGAAGTACAGGTCGCCAAAGTCCACACCGGGGCCGAGCAGTTGGCCGAAGGTGCGCTCCAGGCCGGCGGTATCCAGGCCACCGGGGCGCAACAGGCGATCTTGGGCAAGCGTCAGGGCGTTGTCAGTCATGGTCTCGATCTGGGGGTGTGAAGGCGGCCAGGCAAGTCCGCCGGGGGAAACGGGGACGCCGGGCTCAGCGCGGCGGCGGTGGTTCGGTGACGGTCGGCGGCACGGCCGGCAATGGTTGTATGCGCGGCGGCGGTGCCGGCGCACGTTCGCGGCTGCGCTCGATCACTTCCACCTTGGGCTCCTTCCACGGGCCGGTCACCTTGTAGGTGCGGGCGCCGATCTCGCCCAGTGGCTTGGACAATACCGCATTGGTGGCGGCGCCCAGCGCCGCACCGACCGGGCCACCGGCCACCGCGCCGACCACGGTCAGCAGGTTGCCCGCGCGCGGGTTGACGTCGATGGTCTGGTCGAACTGCTGCTTGCGCAGGTCGGCCTCGCCACGGATGGTGATGTTCGCTGCCGGCCCTTCGATCAGCACCTTGTCGGTACGCGCCATGCCCTCGCCGAACTGCACGCTGCCCTCGACCTGGTTGAACGCGAAGCCCTTGGAGAAGAAATCGCGGAAGTCGAACATCAGCCGTCGCGGCAGCTGGGCGACGCTGAGCAGGCCCAGCACGCGGCCGGCACCCGGTTCCAGCTCCAGCAGCTGGCCATTGCGGGCGTTCACATCGAGCTGGCCCTGCAGGTTGCCCAGCTGGAAATCGGAAGGACCACCGGGCCACGACGCCTGCAGCTGGGCGTGGCCGGAGCCGCCGCGCAGCTGGCCGCCGTAGTCGAGGTTCTGCAGCAACCCGCCCAGGTCTTCACTGCGCACCTGCGCATCGAGCGCGGTGCGCGAGCCGCCGCCCTTGCCGAGCCAACGGCCACGGATGTCGATCTCCTGGCTGGGGGCACGGAAGCGCAGTTCTTCCACGCTCAGGCCATTGGCAACCGGCCGCGTGCGCAGCACTGCCTGGCCCAGCACGACCTTGCCGAACTTCAGATCGGCGATGTCCAGCGCGAACGGCGGCAGTTTGGCCGGGTCCATGTCGTCGGCGCCGGCCTGCACCCGTGCCGGTGCCGCGGTCGCTCCGGGAAGGGTCGGCAATGATTGCCAGTGCACCCGCTCGAGCTGGCCGCTGATGGTGCCGCCATCGGCGTTGGGTACGTTCAATTTGCCGGCCAGCGACGGGCCATCCAGACGCACGTCCAGCGCCTGCGGGCCGGGGTGCAGCTGCAGGCGGGTCTGCTCGAACACGCCGCCGATCAGCATCAGCTGGCCGACCTGCACGTCCACTGCGCGCAGCGGCATCGGATCGCCATCGCCACCGGCGCCGCGGGCCAGGCCGATCCATTCCAGCGCATCCAGCGTCGGGCTGCGGCCATTGATGGTCAGCCCGCTGGGCGGCGGTTCGCGGTCAACACGGTCGCTGCCCAGGGTGACCTGCACGCCGGTCTGGTTGTTGTGGCTGCGCGCGGCCAGCGCCAGACGCTGGCCGAATGCCACGTCGATGCGGCCAGCGCCCATCGGCAACTGCGCGGCCACGGTGGTCGGCAGCGGCTCGCTGGCCGGCTTCTGCAGCGGTGCCGGCAGGTCCAGGCGGGTGCCCACCAGGTCCGAGCGCAGGCGCAGCTCACTTGGCGGCGCTGGCGCACCCGGCGCGACCTTCGGCAGGTTCACCGCGATGGTCCACGGCGAGGTGCCATTGATGTAGGGCTTCAGCCACGCCATTTCCGGTGCGCGGTCGATCAGCACGCCCGCATCGAGCGTGGCGGACAGTTCCGATTCGAAGGCCAGCTTGGGGTCACGCACGAAACCACCGGCGCGCAGGCTCAGCCGGCCGTCCTGGCCGAGGTGGCGCACGGTCAGCTCCTCGGCGGCGAAGCCGGCGTTGCTGTAGCGGGCTTGCCCACGCATGTTGTCGAATTCCAGCTGGAAGCGCTTGTCGACCAGCTTCAGCCCAGCCAGGTCCACGGTGCCCTGCAGGTGGCCACCACCCTGGTCATGATGCAGAGGCTGCAGCAGGTCGAAATGCACGTTGGCCGGGCCGCTTGCCGCGAGGTTGTCCAGGGTGTCGCCGTATTCCTTGTGCAGCGGGCTCTGCCGCAGCATTGCCAGCAGCTTGCCGGCATCGCCCTGGCTGTCGGCGCGCACGTACAGGGGTTGCTGGCCGAAATCCTGGATACCGGCTTCGAACTTCTGTACCGCTACGCCGGCCAGATCGCCGCGGCCCTGCATGTGGAAGCCGGGGCCGATGAAGGCAACATCGGCGTCCACCTGGCTCATCAACGGCCAATCGTGCTGGAAGCGGATGTCACCGTTGGTGATGTGGCCGGTGGCCTCGAAGCGGCCGTCGTTGTTGTCGAACGGCCAGTCGTCCAGGTCACCGCTGACCAGGCCGATGCCGTTGCGCACCTGGCCACCGGCCAAGGCCATGTCCAGCCAGTCGGTGGCGCCTTTGCTCATTTTGGAATGGATCCAGAAACGCTTGGCGGCGGTCATCGGCACGTCGTCCAGCTTGGCCGCCAGCTGCATCCACGGCCGGGTGCCATCGCCCTGGAACCAGAGGCCACCGCGCACGTCGGCGGCATAGTCGGTGCCTTCCACGCGCATCGCCGGGGTGCCGATGCGCCAGCCACCGGCCTCGTCGCGCCAACCGACGATCTGCCCGGCCAGGTGCAGGTCATGGCGCACGCCGAAACCGGTCGGCCAATCGAACTGCAGCTGGCGTTGCGGTTGCAGCTGCAGGCTGAAGCCGTCGGCATCACCCTCGAAGCGGCCGCTCAGGCCACGCAGGCCCGGCGAATTGCCAACGCTGGCAAAGCCCAGCGACTGCAGCTCGCCCTGTACCCACAACGGGCCATCCTGCTGACCGCGCACCTGCAGCTGCGCCACGTCCAGCTGCGGCTTGGCCAGGTACAGCCAATGGCGCAGGCCCGCATCCAGCCGGTCGCCGAGTGACAGCGCGCGCAGCGCGAGACCCGCCTGCGCCGCCCCTGCCTGCACCTGCATCTGCTTGCCCATCCGCACTTGCAGGCCGTCCAGCTGCTGCTGGCTGCCCTCGGCCTGCAGGCGCAGGCGCGGCACCTGCAGCGCCCAACCGTCTGCGGTCCGCTGCCAGCGCAGGCGCGCCTGCAGCCGTTGCAGCTGCATCTGCGGAGCCGCGATGCCAGGCATCGGCGCGCCTTCGATACGCAGATCACGCAGATCCGAATCGGTGGTCAGCGCCACCGGCGCGAAATCCCGCAGGGTCAACCACAGGTTGAGCTCGCCCTTGCCCTCGCGCAGGCGCATGCCACCGGCCGCCAGCAACGGCGACCAGGCGCGGAAATCAACCGGATCGGCACCCAGCCAGGCCTGGCCGTTGCCGCGCTGGCGATCCAGGTCCAGCACCGCCGTCAACGGCAAAGCGTCGATCTCTGCCCAGGCACGCACGCCCACCCGCAGGCGGTCGCCATCCACGCGCAGGCGCAGATCGATGCGTGGCAGGCTGGCGTCGACGCCCAGCGCAGGCGCATGCACGCCCAGGCGGCCGCCAATCACCTGCAGTTCGCCCAGCCGGCGCAGCGCATCCAGTGGATCGCCGCCAGCACTGGACTGCGGCAGGCCACGTACCGACCAGCGGCCATCGGCAGCCTGCTGCAGATCCAGTGCCAGGCCGCGCAGGCGCAGTTCGGTCAGCGAGCGGCCCGGCAGCAGGCCGCTGTACATCGACACCAGCACTTCAGCTTCGCCGATGGCCAGCCCCTGGCCCGCGCCGATGCGCAGGCCCTTCAACTGCAACAGTGGACCGCGTCGGGTCCAGGTGGTGTCCAGGCGTTCAAAGCGCACCGGTTGTCCGGCGCGCGCGCTCAGCCAGGCCGCGATCCTGTCCGGATGGCGCTCAGCCAGCGGCAGCAGCTGGCTGAGGGTACCGACCAGCAGGGCAAGCCCGACCAGGCCGACCGCGCATGCGGCGATGAAATGACGGCGGATCCTTCGCAGTCGCAGGCGCGGCGGCGCGCTCATCGGCCACCGAAAGCAGACAGTCGGCCTGGATCAGAGCAGAACAACATCGAACTGCTCCTGCAGGTACTGCTCATCCGCCTGGAAGCGGATGCTCTTGCCGAGGAACTCCTCCAGCTCGGCCACCGCCGTGGATTCCTCATCGGTGATCCGCGCCACCACCTTGCTGGAGGCGATCACCAGCAGGCGCGCGGCATCGAACTGGCGCACCGCACGGGTGATCTCGCGGAAGATCTCGTAGGTCACCGTTTCGGTGGTCTTGATGGTGCCGCGGCCACTGCACTGCGGGCAGGTCTCCGACAGCTGACGCTCCAGGCTTTCCACCGTGCGCTTGCGGGTCATCTCCACCAGCCCCAGCGGCGAGAAGTCGTACACCGTGGTCTTGGCGTGGTCGCGGGCCAGCGCCTTTTCCAGGGTACGCAGCACCTGGCGGCGATGCTCGGCGTCATCCATGTCGATGAAGTCGATGATGATGATGCCGCCCAGGTTGCGCAGGCGCAGCTGCCTGGCCACCGCCTGCGCGGCCTCCAGGTTGGTGCGGAACACCGTCTCTTCCAGGTTGCGCTGGCCGAGGAACGAGCCGGTATTGACGTCGATCGTGGTCATCGCCTCGGTCTGGTCGATCACCAGATAGCCACCCGACTTCAGCGGTACCTGCTTGTCCAGCGCACGGCCGATCTCGTCCTCGACCCCGAACATGTCGAAGATCGGACGATCGCCGCTGTACAGCTCGATCTTCTCGGCCAGCACCGGCATGTACTTGGCCACGAAGGCCTGCAGCTGGGCGAAAGTCTCCTTCGAGTCCACCTTCACCTTGTCCACGTCCTTGCGGATCAGGTCGCGCACCGAGCGCAGCGGCAGGCTCAGGTCTTCATAGATGTTGCTGCACGACGCCGCCTCGCGGCCGCGACGCTCGACCACGTTCCACACCCGTGACAGGTAGGCGATGTCTTCGGCGATGGCCTCGGCCGGCTGGCCCTCGGCATTGGTGCGCACGATGTAGCCGTAGCCGCCGTGCTGGGCCGACAGTTCGGTCACCAGCGTCTTCAGCCGTGCGCGCTCGCCTTCGTCCTCGATACGCGCCGACACGCCCACCACCTTCGATTGCGGCAGCAGCACCATGTAGCGCGAGGGAATGCTGATCTGGGTGGTCAGGCGTGCGCCCTTGGTCCCGATCGGATCCTTCACCACCTGCACCACGATGTCCTGGCCGTCGCGCAGCAGTTCCACGATCGGCACGCTGGACGGCGGCGGCAGGGTCGTGTTCTCGGTATCGGCACTGGCCACCGGCGCCGGCCGCACCACGTCGTTGGCGTGCAGGAACGCGGCGCGGTCCAGCCCCACTTCGACGAAGGCCGCCTGCATGCCCGGCATGACCCGCTGCACCTTGCCCTTGTAGATGTTGCCGACCACACCCCGGCGCCAACCGCGCTCGATGTGCAGTTCCTGCAGCATGCCGTTCTCGATCACCGCGACCCGGGTTTCGCGCGGGGTCACATTGACCAGGATTTCCTCAGACATCGGCAGCCTCCCTGGCGGCATCAGCAGTTGGGGCCAGCACGCCGCAGCGGG
The DNA here is from genome assembly GCF_057799055.1 of Stenotrophomonas sp. 14P6.2.3. NCBI lineage: Bacteria > Pseudomonadati > Pseudomonadota > Gammaproteobacteria > Lysobacterales > Lysobacteraceae > Stenotrophomonas > Stenotrophomonas sp. 14P6.2.3. The sequence continues at coordinate 23,834 of NZ_JBYOLA010000032.1, read as the reverse complement.
CCAGCAGACGATCGGTATGCAGCAACGGCAGCCCCATGACACCGGAGTAGCTGCCGGAAAGGTGTTCGATCCAGCGCTCGGCGCCGCCCTGGATGGCATAGGCGCCCGCCTTGTCCAGCGGCTCGCCGGTGGCGACGTAGGCGGCGATGTCGGCGGCACTGATCGGGGCGAAAGTGACTTCGGAAACGACCAGTTCGCTGTCCAGCCCCTGCGCGTCCACCACCACCACGGCGGTCATCACCTGATGGGTGCGCCCGGCCAGCCGCGCCAGCATCGCCCGCGCGTCGGCGGCATCGGCCGGCTTGCCGAATACGTCGCCATCGAGCACCACTTCGGTATCCGAGCCCAGCACCCGCGCCTGCGGGTCCTCGGCCAGCACCCGCGCCAGGCCGGCGCGCGCCTTGTCGGCGGCGACCCGGCACACATAGTCCTGGGCACTTTCAGAGGCCGCGCGCTGCTCGACGACCTCCAGGTCCAAGGCCTGGAAAGGGCGTCCGAGTCGGGCCAGCAGCTGGTTGCGTCGGGGGGAGCGGGAAGCAAGATAGAGCATCGACACAGCATAACCTGACGCCGGTACCTGAATCGTCGGACAATCCTTCCCCGGCGCCTGCAACCCCGAACGGACTCACAGCGCGTTCATCGCTACGACACCACCCTCACCGCCACAACAAGGAGATCCCATGCGCCGCACCGCCACCCCGCTGCTGCTTGCCCTGTCCCTCGCTCTTGGAGCTTCGATGACCGCCCATGCCGACCCGTCGTCGCCGTCGATCGCCGCTGCGGCCGAAGGCACGCTGCTGAACATCTCGGCCAACGCCGAAGCCACCCGCGTACCGGACGTCGCCACCCTGTCGGCCGGCGTGGTCACCCAGGCCGCCGACGGCAACAGCGCGATGCGCCAGAACGCCCAGCAGATGGACAAGGTACTGGCCGCGATCAAGGCCGCCGGCATCGCCGAGCGCGACGTGCAGACCAGCGGCGTCAGCCTCAACCCGCAGTACCGCTATGCCGACAACGAAGCACCGAAGATCACCGGCTACCAGGCCAGCAACACCGTCAGCCTGAAGGTCCGCGACATCGCCAAGCTCGGCAAGGTGCTGGACGCGCTGGCCGCGCAGGGCGCCAACCAGATCAACGGCCCGCAGTTCGAGATCGACCAGCCCGAACCGGTCTATGACGAAGCCCGCCTGGCGGCACTGAAGAAGGCCCAGGCCCGCGCCCAGACCTATGCGAAGTCGCTTGGCCTGCAGGTGCGCCGTATTGTCAGCATCTCCGAGAACGCTGGTGGCGGTTTCCGCCCGCCGATGATGATGCGATCGATGGCAGCGGGCGCGGCGATGGACAAGGCCACCCCGGTCGCCCCGGGTGAGTCGACCGTCTCGGTCAACCTGGACGTGGTGTTCGAACTGGGCCGCTGAAGCCCCTGCCCGCTTCCTGCAACGGCGCCCTGCGGGGCGCCGTTTTCGTTTCCGTCGTCGCCGTGCCCGCCCCGCTAGATGAAGGCCAGCTCAACGCTGCCGCCCCTGCCTCTAGGCAGTGGTAGAGGCGGCGCGCTAATGATTGACTGCCAGCCGCGTGCGGCAACCCCGATGGCGGCCCTGGTGCGTTGAGGACTTCGACACTGGCATGGAGGTGGACCATGGTTCGTACGTATCCCGTAGTACCCCTGCACTTCGATCCTGCCCGCGTTGCCGCCTGGAGTGCGGCCATCGCCCTGCATCTGCTTGCGTTCCTGATGTTGCTGATTCCGGCGACCTACCAGGCCGTCACCGCACTTCCCCGCGACCAGACCACGATCCGGTTCATTCCGAAGGAAGACCCGAAGCCGCCGGTACCGCTGCCGACCGAACCCGAAAAGGTGGAGGTGGTGCACAAGCGGCAGGCCACGCCGGTGCCCGCACCGCTGCCGACGCCTACCGCCACCGTCGAGGAGGCCCAGGGCATCATCCTGCCGGCCGCCGAGCCGACAGTGGTGCAGACGGCGCCGACGATCGCCCCGTCCACGCCGTTGGCCGGTGCCCAGCTGCAGTACCGCAGCAACCCGCCGCCCAGCTACCCGATCCAGGCCCTGCGCAACCACGAGCAGGGCACGGTGCTGCTGCGGGTGGAAGTGGACCCCAGTGGCCAGCCGGTGAATGTCAGCATCGAACGCAGCAGCGGTTCCCGCAGCCTGGACCAGGCCGCGCGCCAGCAGGTGCTGCGCCACTGGCGTTTCGTGCCGGCCGAGCGTGATGGCATGGCCGTTCCGGCGATCGGCATGGTGCCGGTGCAGTTCTCCCTGCCCGACTGAGTCAGAGGCCGGCCCGGCAGCGCGCCGGGCCGGCCACAACGGTGAATAGGCCGGAACAGGGCCAATCTGCCCGGTTATTTGAACTTCGTTGGAAAACCGTTACGAATTTAGTAAAACTTCACACCTCCGTCACCTGCCGGAAACCTAGATTGACGCGTCCCGGGACACACCGGAGACAGCCCTCAATGCTCGAGTTTTCCAGTCAGGAGAGAAGCTGTGAAACACCCGATCCAACGGCCCGCCAGCCGCCGCCGCAACCACCTGGCAACATCCATCACCCATATCCTCACCGGCGGCGCCCTGCTGCTCGCCGGCGCCGTGGCCTCCTCCTCTGCATTCGCACAGGAACAGGCCACCAACCTTGACCGGATCACCGTCACCGGTTCGAACATCCCGCGCACAAACACCGAGACACCGTCACCGGTGCAGGTGGTGACCCGCCAGGAGATCGATCGCACCGGCAAGACCACACTTGCCGAGTACCTGCAGACCATCACCGCCGATGGCGCCGGCTCCATCCCCAAGACCTTCGGCAACGGCTTCGCCGGTGGCGGCGCCGGCATTTCGCTGCGCGGCCTGGGCGCCGGCTCGACGCTGGTGCTGTTGAACGGCCGCCGCATGGCCACCTACGGCCTGGCCGATGACGGCCAGAAGGTGTTCACCGACCTCAGCACCATCCCCCTCGATGCCGTCGAGCGCGTGGAAGTACTGAAGGACGGCGCCTCGGCGATCTATGGTTCCGATGCCATCGCAGGCGTGGTCAACATCATCCTGCGCAGCGACTTCCAGGGCGCGATCCTGCGTGCCTCCTACGGCACCTCCGGTGATGGCGACGGCGATGCCAAGAAGGCCACCCTGACCGCCGGTACCGGCGATCTGGCTACCGACGGCTGGAACGCTTTCTTCAGCCTGGATGTCGGCAAGACCGACGCCATCAAGATCAGCGACCGCAAGAACCGCAAGTGGATCGGTACCGGCGATACCCGCCCGTGGGGCTACGACGCAGCCGACTCGCAGTTCCTGGGCGGCGCGTATCTATCCAAGGGCACGGCAGGCGGCGTCGGCCCCAATGGTTCGGTCTTCGACGACCGCAATGTAACCAAGGACAATCCTGCCTTCCTGGTTGCGCTGCCGGGCTGCGCGAACCTCACCACCATTCCGGGCCAGACGGATGCAAGCGCGCAGGCGCAAGGCTGCCTGTGGGATCCGGCGCAGCAGTATCGCGACCTGACTCCTGAAGAGAAGTACATCAACGTGTTCGGCCGTGCCAGCTTCGCTTTCGGCGAAGGCGGCGAGATCTACACGGAGATCGGCTACTCGAAGAAGGAAACGATCTTCAGCAACACCCCGTCAGGCGCTGCGGGTACCTGGGGCTATCCAGGCGGCGTCGTCACCGCGAACAGTGGCTCCAAAGCCACCGTGCTCGGCCCGAACCATCCTGACAACCCGATTCCCGGCCAGGCCTCCAGGCTGCGCTATTCGGCGTGGGATGTCGGTCCGCGCGTGACCAACAACACCAACGAGTTCAACCGCTTCCTGGTGGGCGTCAAGGGCAACTGGGGTGACTGGAGCTACGACACCGCCTACCTGCATTCGGCGACCGACCTGGTCAACAAGCGCACTGGTTTCCTGCGCTACAGCGCCGTGCAGTGCGCGCTGGGCAATCCGAACTGCGCAGGTGGCGTGTGGCGCATCGGCGACAATGCCAATCTGAATTCGCAGGCGTTGTACGACTACATCTCACCAACCATCAGCGCCCGTGCGAAATCCGGCCTGGACATGTTCGACTTCACCGTGTCGCGCAGCCTGATGGACCTGAAGGGTGGTCCACTGGGCCTGGCAATCGGCACGGAATGGCGCAAGACCAGCAACAGCCTGACCCCGCAGACCTACACCGACACGGGTGACATCATCGGTCTGGGTTACTCGGCCTACGACGGCACCCAGAACGTGTATGCCGGTTACGTCGAACTGTCCGCACCGGTGCTGGAACAGCTGGAACTGTCTGGTGCCCTGCGATACGACAAGTACGAAAGCGGTGAAGGCAAGGCCACGCCGAAGCTCGGCGTGAAGTGGACTCCTGCCGACTGGATCGCACTGCGTGCCAGCTATGCTGAAGGCTTCCGCGCACCGAACCCTGCCGAAAATGGTGACGGTGGCCTGGCTGCATTCTCGAACGCATCCGACCCGGTTCGTTGCGCCATCGACGCCGGCGAATGTACCGCCCGTACGGTAGCGATCATCACCCGCCCGAACAAGGATCTGAAGCCGGAGGAATCCAAGAGTTACTCGGTGGGCATCGTGCTGCAGCCGACGTCCTCGACCTCGTTGACCGTCGATGCGTGGCAGATCAAGCGCACCAACGAAATCGCCCAGGGCAGCACGACGGCAGCGATCCGGGCCGGCAATGTGGTGCGTGACATCAACAACATCGGCGGCGTTCCCAACAGCGGCAACATCCTCGCGGTCAACACGGCCTACGTGAATGCCAACTCTTCACGTGTTCGCGGCATCGATACCGATATCCGCCAGACCTTCGACATCGGTCCGGGCCAGCTGGAAATGGACCTGCAGTGGAGCCACGTCCTGAAGTTCGAGCGTACCGAAGGCGATGAGACTGTCGACTATGCCGGCACCCACGGCAATTGCGACGTCACCAACTGCATCGGCACCCCGAAGGACAAGATCAACTTCGGTACCACCTGGCGACAGGGACCTTGGAGCGTCAGCGGCATTGCCAACTACATCGGCAAGATGGACAACACCGACAAGCGCGGCGGCACGTATCAGGCGTTCTATGAAGATGGAACGCCGGTGAAGAAGATCTCTTCGTTCACCACCTTCGATCTGTCCGGTCGCTGGAACATCACCGAAGCCTTCGAGCTCAATGCCTCGGTGGCCAACGTGTTCGACCGTATCGCCCCGCTCGATCCGACCACCTACGGCGGCGTGAACTACAACCCGATGCACTTCTCCGGTGCGCTGGGCCGTTACTTCACCGTCGGTGCCAAGTACACGTTCAAGTAATCCTGCTGCAGCGTCACCCGCAAAGGCCCGGGCTCTCGCCCGGGCCTTTGCTTTTTTCCGCACGCGACAGCGTCCATCATGGGCACCCCGGACAGCTGCAGCGCACGTGATGCCCTCTTCCAACCAACGCCTTGGCCTGGCCGCACTGACCGCACTGGTGGTCGGTTCGATGGTCGGCGCCGGCATCTTCTCGCTGCCGCAGAACGTGGCGCGCAGCGCCGGCCCGGCCGCCGCACTGATCGGCTGGGCAGTGAGCGGTGCCGGCATGCTGATGCTCGCCTTCGTGTTCCAGGCCCTGGCCAATCGTCGCCCCGACCTGGACACCGGCATCTATGCGTATGCGCGCGCAGGCTTCGGCAACTACATCGGCTTCTCTGCGGCCTGGGGCTACTGGGTCGCTTCGGTGCTCGGCAACGCCAGCTTCTTCGTGCTGATCTTCAGCGGCATCGGCCACTTCGCGCCGGTGTTCGGTGAAGGCAATACACCGGCCGCCATCGCCGCATCGTCCGTGTTGCTGTGGACCGTGCACCTGCTGGTGCTGCGCGGCCTGCGTACCGCCGCGATCATCAATGGCCTGGTCACCGTGGCCAAGCTGGTGCCGATCGCGCTGTTCCTGGTTCTGGCGGCCGGTGCATTCCGCATGGACGTGTTCCGTGCTGACTTCTTCGGCGCTCCCGCGCTGGGGGACATGGGTCAACAGCTGCGCGGAATGATGCTGGTCACCGTGTGGGTGTTCATCGGTATCGAAGGCGCCAGCATCTACTCGCGCCGGGCCACACGACGCGCCGATGTCGGCCGCGCCACCGTGATCGGCTTCATCGGCGTGTGGCTGCTGCTGGTGCTGGTCAGCCTGCTGTCGATGGGCGTGCTGTCGCAGGCCGAGCTGGCGGGCCTGCCCAATCCCTCGATGGCCTATGTGCTGCGTGCGATCGTGGGCGAATGGGGCGCAACGGTGATCATCATCGGCTCGATCATCTCGGTGCTGGGTGCACTGCTGGCATGGGTGCTGCTGTGCGCCGAAGTGCTGTTTGCCGCCGCTGGCGATGGCACGATGCCGGCATTTCTCGGCCGCGAGAACGCGCGCGGCGTACCTGCCAATGCGCTGTGGCTGAGCAACGGACTGATCCAGCTGTTCCTGCTGCTGGTGCTGTTCAATTCGGGCAGCTACACAAGCCTGGTGCTGCTGGCGGCGTCGATGAGCCTGGTGCCGTACTTCCTGTCCAGCGCGTTCGGCGTGAAGCTGGCCTGGCAGGGCGAGGCGTACGCCAGCGCGGCCGGTGCCCGCTGGCGCGACTTCATCGTCGCACTGCTGGCCAGCGCCTATGCGCTGTGGCTGGTGTATGCCGGTGGCCTGGACAACCTGCTGCTGTCGGTGCTGCTGTATGTGCCGGGCGTGGTGCTGTACGCGTTGACCCGGCGCCAGCGCGGCGAGCGGATTTTCACGCGCTGGGAGTGGGTATTGTTCGGCGCGATCCTGGTGGTGGCGATCACAACGCTGGTGGCATTCTGGAAAGGCCAGCTGACGCTGTAGAGCCGAGCACGCGCTCGGCTTCGCGCAGGCAGCCGAGCATGGCTCGGCTCTACAACCGACGTTTCGTCAGCATGCCGATGTCGCGCATCCAGCGTTCGGCCAGGCTGGGCCATGCCGACACCGGCGCATCTTTCAGCCGCAGGCCGAACGCGTGGCCGCCACGCGCGAACAGATGCATTTCAACCGGCACGCCGGCCTCGATCAGTGCGCGCTGATAGGTCAATGCATGACGGACATCGTCCGTCGGGTCATCGGCGGCCTGCACGATGAACGTCGGCGGTGCCTTGGCATCGACCACGATGTCTTTTTCCAGCGAATCATCCTTGCGTACCCAGAGATGCCCCGGATACAGCAGCATCGCAAAGTCCGGCCGGCTGGACTGCGCATCGGCCGCATCCAGCGATGCATAGCTGCGCTGCACATGCGTGCTCAACCCGGCCACCACATGGCCGCCGGCCGAGAAGCCGATCACGCCCAACCGTTGCGGATCGATGTTCCAGTGCGCGGCCTGCGCACGCAGCAGGCCCATTGCCCGTTGCGCATCCTGCAATGCCATCGGCACGCCGGGAATGTCGCGGCAGTTGCATTCGCGATTCCAGTTCGGTCCCGAGGCTGGTACGCGATACTTCAGCAGCGCGCAGGTGATGCCTTGTGCGGTGAGCCAACCACAGATCTCGCTGCCTTCCAGGTCGATCGCCAGCACGTTGTAGCCACCGCCCGGCACCACCATCACTGCGGTGCCGGTAGGCGCGCCTTTCGCCGGAAACACGGTGAGCGTGGGCACGGCTACGTTCTGCAGCATCATCCAGTGCTCGCCACTGGCCTTGGAGACGGTTTCGCTGACCTGTTCGGTGCCTTTCAGCTTCGGCGGCGCCATCACCTGGCCGTCGGGCCAGAGAGGAAATTCAGTGGTACCGGCCGGCGGTTGCCAGTTGGTTGGCGCTGCGGCTGATGCGGTAAATGGCAGCAGGACCATCAGCAGGAGAAATGCAAAGCGAAACGCGCGCATCGTCAACATCCACGTGATGGACCTGCAGTGTAGAGCCGAGTCCGCTCGAAAGATCGCGCGCAATGCATCCACGCATGGCGTGGATCTACCGCCGCACGCGACTGCACGGCACGACGCAACAAAAAAGGCCTGCATCTTGCGATGCAGGCCTCTTGAAAGTGGCGCCCGAAGTTGGACTCGAACCAACGACCCCCTGATTAACAGTCAAGTGCTCTAACCGGCTGAGCTATTCGGGCAGACCGCCAGTATAACGACTCTTCACGCGCGATGGTAGGGGTGATTGGCCAACATCGCAGCGGCGCGATACAACTGCTCGGCCACCACCAGCCGCACCAGCATGTGCGGCAGCGTCAGCGGGCCGATCGACCACTTTTCATCGGCCAATGCAGACACTTCCGGCGAATGGCCTTCCGGCCCGCCAATCAGGAACGCCAGGTCCCTGCCCTGTCCGCGCCAGTGTTCCAGGCGCTGTGCCAGCTGTTCGGAACTGAGCTGGCGGCCCGGCACGTCCAGTGCAACGACATAGGCATTCTTCGGCAACGCAGCGATCACGCGTTTGCCTTCGTCTTCGGTGGCGCGACGTGCGTCCCGCCCTTTGCCGCGCAGGCCGGGCTCGATCTCCACCAGCTCGAAGGGCAACCAGTGCGAGAGCCGCTTCTGGTACTCGGCAAACCCCTGCGCCACCCAACTGGGCGCGCGTTCGCCGGTGGCGATCAGGCGGGCTTTCATCAACATTCCTCCAAAACGTCGACGGCGCCATCGGCGCCGTCGAAAACCGCATCAACGAATGGCTCAGGCCACTTCGTCGTCGTCGTAGGACGGCGGCTGGTCGCCAACGGTCCACAGGCGCTCGAGCGCATAGAACTCGCGCACGCGCGGCAGCATCACGTGCACGATGACGTCACCGAGGTCGACCAGCACCCATTCGGCTTCACGCTCGCCTTCAACACCCAGCGGCATGACGTCGATCTTCTTGGCGAAGCGCACGACCTCGTCGGCGATGGACTTCACATGGCGGGTCGAAGTACCCGACACGACCACCATGTAGTCGGCGACGCTGGACTTGCCGCGTACGTCGATCTCGACCGGGTCCTTGGCCTTCAGGTCTTCGGTGGCTTGACGGACGCTGGCCAGCAGTTCCGGCACGGAGGGCGCGGGGCTGGGCAGATCGACCTTGATGGTCTGGGGCTGGGTCTGGTTGCTCAAAGCGGGTCGACTCGATAAACGTGGGGGCGATTATACGGCCACAGCGCGGCAACCGTATTCACGAGGTGGCAGAGCGGTACAGGCCGTGGCCAGAAACATAGTCGGCCACCGCCGGCGCCAGCATGGCCCGCCAGGGGCCGCCCGCGGCGATCTGGGTGCGCACGGCACTGGCCGATTCCTCGCGCAGCGGGTGGTGCAGGCGCAGGATGCGGCCGGCCGGGCTGGCAAACAGCGCCTGCTCGTTGTCGGCCCAGCGCCCCTCGGTGGCCTGACCCAGCGCGCCGTCGACGCTGGCCCGCAACGGACTGCCCGGACGCTCGGCGACGATGAAATGGGCCAGCCCGAACAGCGACTGCCACTCATGCCAACTGGGCAGGCCCAGCAGGCTGTCGGCCCCCACCAGCCACGCCAGCGGGCGGCTGGGGCCGAGTTCAGCCCGCAGTTCGCGCAGGGTATCGACGGTATAGGACGGCCTGCCGGGAAAGCGCGCGGCCCGATCCAGCTCACGGCGGTCCAGCAGCAGGCCCGGCTCATCGCCGATGGCCAGGCCGAGCATGGTGCAGCGTTGTTCGGCGGTCGCGCCCGGCACCGCGCGGTGTGGCGGATCGGCGGCAGGCAGCATGCGCACCGCCACCTGCAGTTCATCGCGCGCAGCGCGCGCGATCGCCAGATGGCCCAGATGCACCGGGTCGAAGGTGCCCCCGTAATAGATCCGCAGGCTCATGGATCAGGCCCGGGCGAGCAGCCGCACTGCGCGCGCCTCGGACACCGCCACCAGCAGGCGCTCAAGCGCGAGCCAGGCATCGCCGTCGGCGCGCCCCTTGGCGATGCGGTCGACCAGCCCTGCTTCGGCCACGAAACGCTCCCAGCGCTTGCCTTCCGGATGCCGCTGCAGCGCACGCTTGTAGGGTGCCTGCCGCGATTCCCAGATACCGCGGGATTTCATCTCCGCAGCCAGATTGCCGCCACGTGCCTGTACCCGTGCCAGGCCGGCACCGGCCAGCAGTTCGCGGATCACGATCGGCATCAGCGCGGCCACGGCCTCGCCCTCGCCGCGCAACCCGGCCAGCATCCTCAGCACGGCCTGTGGCTGGCCGGAGAACGTCGCCTCCACCAGCCGGAACACGTCGTAGCGGGCGGCATCAGCCACCAGCGATTCCATCCGTTCCACGTCCAGGGTCTGGCCATCGGCCAGCAACGCCAGCTTGTCGATCTCCTGCGCTGCGGCCAGCAGATTGCCTTCCACGCGCTCGGCCAGGCGCTGCACGGCGGCAGGTTCGGCACGCAGGCTTCTGCTGCGCAGGCGCCGTTCGATCCAGTCCGGCAGCTCATGTGGCTTGATCGCCCAGGCCACCGACAACACGCCGACACGGTTCACCGCCTCGGCCCATTTGCCCTGGTGGGCCTTGCTCCATTCATTGGTGGTGATCATCAGGATCACGTCCGGTGCCGGATTGGCGCAGAACTGGCTGATCACCTCGCCACCTTCCTTGCCCGGCTTGCCACTGGGCAGGCGCACTTCCACCAGGCGGCGGGCACTGAACAGGCTGGGGGCGTGAAAACTGGCGTCGAGCTGGTTCCAGTCGAAATCGCGGCCATCGGCGTCGAACACTTCGCGCTCGTCGATGCCGGCCGCGCGTGCGCGGGCACGCACGGCGTCGGCTGCCTCCAGCACACGCAGTGTTTCCGGACCGGCGATCAGATAGACCGGCGCCAGCGCCGTGTCAGCGCCCTGCCCGGCCAGCTGTTCCGGTCGCAGTTCCATCAGGCGCCCGGCTCAGTGCTTGACGGCGGGTGCGGGCTCGACCGGATCGTGCTCGACCGGCTTCGGCGCCGACAGGCTGCCGCCCTTTTCCAGCTCGGCGCGGACCACGCTGTCGATGCGGCGGATGATCGAGGCGGACATTTCCCGGCGCAGTTCATCGGCCAGGATCTCGCGTTCGGTGGTGGTACCGGTGGCGTCGGTCGGCGGCGACACGTAGTCGCGCGACAGTTCGATCACCTGCTGCGGCACCAGCTCGCTACCGTCTTCGCGGCGGAAGATGAAGATCACCGCATAGCGCAGGCTGTATTCCTGTGCGCGGCCCTGCGAGTCGATCGCGATGGGCAGGTCGCCCCAGCGTTCGGACAGCACCTGCAGCTGGGCATTGGGGCCATTGCTGTCCTCATCGGCCAAGCGCGCACCGGAGGCCAGCAGGCTGCGGTTCAACAGCTTGACCAGCTCACTGTAGGGCGCGGTGGATACCACCTTCACCGGTGCCGTGTCGGTCGGCAGCATCAGCTTGTTGCGCAGGTGGAAACCGCAGCCGGCGAGGCCGAGGGCGAGAACGAGGGCAAGCAGGATTCGGGTCATGGAGACAGTCTGGCGGAGCCGGGCGATCACGGCAACAGACAGGGTGCCCGAGGCCGCGTGAACGCAGGGCCATCGGCCGGGCGCGCCCGGCGTGGCGACAATGCACCGGCCGCCACGATGGCGGCCGGTGCCAGGTACATCAGGCAGCGACGATGTTCACGATCTTGCCGGGAACGATGATGATCTTGCGCACCGTCAGGCCTTCCAGGAACTTGGCCGCGTTCGGCTCGGCCAGGGCCAGCGCTTCGATCTGCTCGCGCGCGGCATCGGCGGCGACCTCGATGGTGCCACGCAGCTTGCCATTGACCTGCACGGCCAGGGTCAGCGCATCGCGCACCAGCGCGCTGCTGTCGGCCTGCGGGAACGGCTGGTCTTCCAGCAGCGTTTCGCCATGGCCCAGCACCTGCCACAGGGCGTGGCTGGCGTGCGGGGTGATCGGGTTGAGCAGCAGCACGATGGCCTGCAGTGCTTCCTGGCGCACGGCGCGCCCCTGTTCACTGCCGTCCTCGAACTTGGCCAGCGCGTTCATCAGCTCCATCACCGCGGCAATGGCGGTGTTGAAGCTGTGACGACGGCCGTAGTCGTCACCGACCTTGCCGATGGTCTCGTGGGTCTTGCGGCGCAGGGCCTTCTGGCTGGCATCCAGCGCGGCCGCGTCGAGCACCGGTGCGGCACCGTCGGCAGCGTGCTTCTGCACCTGTGCCCACAGACGGCGCAGGAAGCGGGCCATGCCGTCCACGCCGGCTTCGTTCCATTCCAGCGACTGTTCCGGCGGTGCAGCGAACATCGAGAACAGGCGCACGGTGTCGGCGCCGTACTTGCCGACCATCGCCTGCGGGTCCACGCCGTTGTTCTTCGACTTGGACATCTTCTCGGTACCGCCGACCACCACCGGCTGGCCGTCGGCGATCAGCGTGGCGCCGGTGATGCGGCCGCGCTCGTCGCGCTGCACGTCCACATCGGCCGGGTTGATCCAGTCCTTCGAGCCGTCCGGGTTCGGGCGGTAGTAGGTCTCTGCGATCACCATGCCCTGGCACAGCAGGTTGCGCGCAGGCTCGTTGCTGTCCACCATCCGCGCGTCGCGCAGCAGCTTGTGGTAGAAGCGGAAATACATCAGGTGCAGGATCGCGTGCTCGATGCCACCGATGTACTGGTCCACCGGCAACCAGTAGTTGCCGCGCTTGTCGACCGCATCGCGGGCACCCGGCGAAGTGTAGCGGGCGTAGTACCAGCTCGACTCCATGAAGGTATCGAAGGTGTCGGTCTCACGCTCGGCCGCGCCACCGCATTCCGGGCAGGTGGTCTTGCGCCATTCCGGATCGGTCTTGATCGGCGAACCGGTGCCGGCGAACGCCACGTCTTCCGGCAGCACCACCGGCAGCTGGTCTTCCGGCACCGGCACCGCGCCACACTTGTCGCAGTAGATCACCGGAATCGGGCAACCCCAGTAGCGCTGGCGGCTCACGCCCCAGTCGCGCAGGCGGTAGTTCACCCGGCGCTGGCCCTGGGCCTTGCGCTCGAACCGTTCGGCCAGCGCCTCGAAGGCACCCTGGAAGTCCAGGCCGTCGAACTCTGCCGAATTGACCAGCTGCCCGTCCTTTTCCAGATACGGCAGCCGGAGATGCTCGGCGAATGCAGCGATTTCATCCTGCAGCTGGCTTGAATCAACCATGGACTGCGCTGCCGACAGTGCTGCGTTGATATCGTCAAGATCGGCGGGGTAATCGGGGCAACCAACCCAAGCGCTCTTCAACTTGGCCTTGATGTGCGCCCAGCTCTCAATCCAGGCGGCCGGAGCCACGACATACTTGATGCGGCTGTTGGTGACGCCAATGGCGAACTCATGATCCCGCTGATCATGTGCCGGAACCGCCATCACTGCACCGGTCCCGTACCCCATCAGCACAAAATTCGCGACCCAAATTGAAATCGGGTCGCCGGTTACAGGGTGAATTGCCTTCAGCCCAGTGTTGACGCCTCTTTTAGCCTGAGTCTCCAACTCCGCCTCAGACACGCCGCCCTGCTTGAAATCGGCGAGCTTTTCCGCCAGCTCCGGGTTGTTCTTCGCCGCATGCAGGGCCAGCGGGTGCTCGGCCGCGATCGACACGAAGGTCACGCCCATCACGGTATCCGGGCGGGTGGTGAACACGCGCAGCGGATCCAGTGCGGTGCCATCGACGTCACGCACGTCGAACTGGATTTCCAGGCCTTCGGAGCGACCGATCCAGTTGCGCTGCATGGTCTTGACCGAGTCCGGCCAGCCGTCCAGCTCATCCAGGCCATCCAGCAGTTCCTGGGCGTAGTCGGTGATGCGCAGGAACCACTGCGGGATCTCGCGCTTTTCCACCAGCGCGCCGGAGCGCCAGCCACGGCCGTCGATGACCTGCTCGTTGGCCAGCACGGTCTGGTCGACCGGGTCCCAGTTCACCACCGCGTTGCGGCGATAGGCCAGGCCCTTGCGCATCAGGCGGGTGAACATGCGCTGCTCGTGGACGTAATAGTCCGGGCGGCAGGTGGCGAACTCGCGCGACCAGTCGATCGCATAGCCCAGCGACTGCAGCTGGCTGCGCATGTGGTCGATGTTCTTGTAGGTCCAGGCGGCCGGTGCGGTCTTGTTCTTGATCGCGGCGTTTTCCGCCGGCAGGCCGAACGCGTCCCAGCCCATCGGCTGCAGCACGTTGTGGCCGGTCATGCGCTTGTAGCGGCTGATCACGTCGCCGATCGTGTAGTTGCGCACGTGGCCCATGTGCAGCGCACCGGACGGATACGGAAGCATCGACAGGCAGTAGTACTTCGGCTTGTCCGAGGCTTCATCGACCTCGAAGGCACGGGTAGCATCCCAGTACTGCTGGGCGGCGGATTCAACCTGCTGCGGATCGTAAACGTTGGGTTCGACGCTGGTCATGTAACACGCGGTTGCGGCGGCAAAGCGGTACAGCGTACCGCAGTGCGGCAAATGGCTCCAATCCTGCCTGCCGGGCCGGCGCGCGGCGAGGCAGCAGAAACCGTCTCAGCGCCTGCGCGACAGAGGCAGGGCCAGGGCCAGCCACAGCGCCCAGCAGGCAAAGGCCAGGCGCTGCGCCAGCGCCGCCGGCAGTACGCCCGGCAGTCCAAACGCGAGCAGACCGGCACCGATCCCGCAGCCCAGCGCCAGCAGGCCCAGCCTGCGCCCGCCGGGATGCCGCAGTCGTGCCGCCCCCAGCATCACGCTGCCGGCGACAAAGGCCAGTGCCCAGACCATCCACACGCTGGCGTGCAGCTTGCTGGCCGGGCCCTGCATATCCATCTGCCCCTCAAAATCCAGCGGCAGCAGGCCCATCGCGATGAAGGCAAGCGCGGCCAGCAGCAGCATCTGGCTGCCCACGCGTGCCGTCCAGGCGGCGTCCACCGGCAGTTGCCGGCGCAGGCGCTCGGCCACGACCACCGCCAGTGCACCCGGCAGCACCAGGCCCAGCAGGTTGAAGCCCAGCGCATGGGGAATGCCGTGCGCGCCCAGCCAGGTCACCGGATGCAGTGCCTGCGAATAGTCCGGCAGCACCGCACCGAAGCCGACCACCGACAGCACGAACAGGGCAGCGGCGAGCACGCCCACCCAACGATCCAGCCGAACCACGGACATCGCAGCCACTCTTCAGAAGAACATCAGCACATTGTCGCGGCAGGCGGCACCTCCGCCAAGCTGTCCAGGATTTCACGATGGGTATGACCACAGGGTTGAGACCGACAGGGTTCGTCACCATAGAATCGGTCTCCAGATGCCGAACGATGCCCCATGACCGAGACGACCTACGTATTCGACGCCACCACCGCTACCTTCGAGGCGGAAGTGCTGCAGAAGTCGCTGCAGACGCCGGTCCTGGTGGATTTCTGGGCGACCTGGTGCGAGCCGTGCAAGACCCTCGGCCCGATGCTGGAGAAGCTGGCCGGCGAATACAACGGCGCCTTCGAGCTGGCCAAGGTCGATGTGGACAAGGAACAGCAGATCGCCGCGGCCTTCCAGATCCGTTCGGTGCCCACCGTGTTCCTGGTCAAGGGTGGGCAGCTGGTGGACGGCTTCCCCGGCGCCCTGCCGGAAGGTCAGCTGCGAGAATTCCTGGCACAGCACGGCGTGGTGCCGGCTGATATCGGCGACACCATTGCCGAGGACGAGGCCCCGCTGGACCCGCAGGCGCAGGTGGACGTGCTGCGCGCGCAGATCGCCGCCGAGCCGGACAAGGACGAGCTGAAGCTCGACCTGGCCCTGGCCCTGCTGCAGGTCGGCGGCGTGGACGAGGCCGGCACCCTGATCGATGCCCTGCCCGCCAACCTGGCCACCGACGACCGCGCCGTGCGTGGCCGCGCCCGGCTGTCCTTCGCCGCCGCGCTGAAGGAAGCCCCGCCTGCGGAGGTGCTGGATGCGCGCATCGCCGCCGATGGCAAGGATCTGCAGGCGCGTCACCTGCGCGGTGTGCAGCTGCTGCTGGCAGGCCAGGACGAAGCCGCGCTGGAACAGTTCCTGGAGATGCTGCGGATCGACCGCGGCTTCCAGGAAGGACTGCCGCGCAAGGCGCTGATCGATGCCTTCAACGTCATCTCCGATGAAGACCTGGTAGGCCGCTCGCGGCGCCGGATGGCCTCCCTGCTGTTCTGAACGGCAACGGCACCGTTCAGAATCCCTGCACTGAACGCGGGCAATAATGCCCGCGATGGTGGCCTCCAGGGCCGCCACGATCCGTTCGGGGGGATGAGGTCGGGGCCATGGGGTCTTGCAGCTGCGCCCCCGCTTTGCCGGGACAGCATTCCGTGACAGTTGGCCGCTCGTCGTCTTTCATCATCCGTTTCCTGCGCACACTGTTGTGTGCCCTCTTCCTGTTGCCGGCGCTCGCCGGCGCGCAGGACTGGAACTATCGGGTCCGCCCCGGCGATACCCTGTGGGACCTGGGCGCTGCCTACCTCAAGCCGAGCGTGGGCTGGCAGCAGCTGCAGCAGCACAACCGCATCGACAATCCATACCGGCTGCCGCCGGGCGAACTGTTGCGCTTCCCGATCGGCTGGTTGCGCATCGAACCCGCACCGGCGCGGGTACTCGCGGTGCGTGGCCAGGTTGAACTGAGCGCGGCCGATGGCAGCAGCAATCGCGCCGTGCGCGCAGGCGAGCAGCTGCACATCGGCGATGCGATCCAGACCAAGGCCGATTCCAGCATCACCCTGGAATTTGCCGACGCGTCGCGGTTGCAGCTGCGCGAGTACTCACGCCTGCGCCTGGACCAGCTCAGCCGCTATGGCCGCACCGGCATGGTAGATACCCGCCTGCGCCTGCAGCAGGGCCGCGCCAGCAACCGGGTCACCCCTGCGCGCGGGCCGGCCTCTCGCTACATCATCGATGCACCGACGGCCACCAGCAGCGTGCGCGGGACCGTGTTCCGGGTCAGTGCCGGCGACGACGCCCAGGCCGGTGCCACCGAAGTACTGGAAGGCAAGGTGCAGGTCGGCAACCCGCATGGCCAGCGTCTGGTGCACCCTGGCCAGGCCAGCCGCAGCGCGGGCAGCGGAACGGCACCCGAAGCGGTTTCCGGTCTGCTGCCGGCACCGCACCTGCGTGCCGATTCGACCCGCCTGGGAGCCTTGCCGGCCCAGCTCGCCTGGGAACCGGTGACGGGTGCCGATCACTACCGGGTGGAAGTCGTGCAGGCCGCAACTCCGGAAATCCTGTTGTTTGCGGCCACCACCACCGACACCGGGCTGGTGATCGGCGAGCTGCCGCCGGGAGCGCTGCGCCTGCTGCTGCGCGCAGTGGATGCACAGGGTGTGGAAGGTCTCGATGCCAGCGAGGATTTCCTCCTCGGCGACCAGCCGCCACCGCCACTGACCATTTCCCCGGTGCAGGGGCAGACGGTCAACAGCGACCGGCCGCGCTTCCACTGGAGCCAGGCGCCCGGTGCCAGCAGCAGTGTGCTGCAGGTGGCCGACGAACCGCAGTTCCTGCAGCCGCTGCGCGAGCAGAGCACCGATGGCACCGACCTGCGCCTGGGCGAGCCGCTGCCTCCCGGCCAGTACTACTGGCGGATCGCTTCGCGTGATGGCCAGGGCCATCAGGGTCGCTACGGCCAGGCACTGACGCTGCAACTGAGCAATGAACCGGTGGACCCGGCGCTACAGCCGCCCGAAGCCACCGATGGAGAGCTGACGCTGCGCTGGCAGGCGGGAAGCGATGGGCAACGCTATCGGGTGCAGGTCGATCGTCGCGGTGATTTCAGCGCGCCGCTGGTCGATAGCACCGTTGACGAACCGCAGGTCAGCCTCAAGCGCCCGTGGCGCGGCACGCTGCACATCCGCGTGCAGTACATCGACGACGACGGCCACGCAGGCCCGTTCTCGCCTGCCCAACAGGTCAAGCTGCCGTGCCGCCTGTGCTACGGCGCGGGCGGCGGTGTTCTGCTGCTGTGGCTGTTGCTGTGAGGCGCTCGCCACTGCCGTGGTCGCGACGGATCCTGCTGGCCGTGCTGGCAGGTGTAGCGACTGCGGTGGTCAGCCACGGCCAATGGCTGTGGCGGCAGGATGAGACGGCGTACGACCTGATGGTCGGCAGCTGGGATTACCGTCCTGACCCCAGCGTGCTGATCGTCGCCATCGACGAGGGCAGCCTGCAGCGGCTGGGCCAGTGGCCGTGGCCGCGCTCGTTGCATGCCCGCTTGCTGGACCGCCTGACCGACGCCGGTGCCGAGCGCGTCGCGCTGGATCTCATGCTGTCCGAGCCCGACCGTCGCGATGCGCGCCAGGATGCCGAGCTGGCAGCGGCGATCCGTCGCAACGGTCGCGTGGTGCTGCCGGTGCTGGCCGCGCCGGCCGCTGGCGACCGCATGGCTGAGGAGATGCTGCCGATCCCGCTGATTGCTGCCAGCGCGGCCGCCATCGGCCACAGTGACGTTGAAGTGGACGGCGATGGTGTTGCCCGCGGGGTCTACCTGCATGCCGGCATCGGCCAGGCACACTGGCCTGCGCTCGGCCTGGCGTTGACCGGTCTGCCGTCGCAGCACGCGCAGGGCCTGCCCGACCCCGATCCCGCGCTGGACTCACCCTATCAATGGCGCCGCAACGACTACGTGCGCGTGCGCTATGCCGGGCCGCCGGAACGCTTGCCGCAGGTGTCCTACGCCGATGTGCTGGAAGGGCGCGTGGATGCATCGATGCTGCGTGGCAGGCGCATCGTGGTGGGCATGACGGCCAGTGGCATCGCCCCTCGCCTGTTGACTCCCACCACCCGCGAATACTGGATGAGCGGCAGCGAATATCAGGCCAACATCGCCTCGATGCTGCTGCAGGACAAGCAGATAGACGTGTTGCCCCGCGCCTGGCAGGACGCCCTGGCCGGCCTGCTGGTGGCGATGTGTGTACTGCTGCTCGGGCTGCGCCTGCCCTGGGTGGTTGCCCTCTGCTCGCTGCCGGCCGCGCCGCTGCTGAGCTGGCTGCTGCTGCGCACCAGCAGCCTCTGGTGGGCGCCGGCCAGCGCGCTGCTCGGCGTCGTGCTGGTACTGACTGTGTGGGCGACCTGGCGGATCGCCTCCTGGCACCGCCAGGCCAACCGCGATGCGCTGACCGGACTGGGCAACCGCCTGCGCTTCGAACAATCGCTGCAACAGGAATGCGACGCGGCACGCCGCAGTGGCAAGCCACTGACCCTGGCCCTGATCGATGTCGACCACTTCAAGCACCACAACGATCGCCATGGCCACCAGGTTGGCGATCGTGTGCTGTGCGAAGTGGCCCGCCTGATCCAGGCGCATGCCCGGCGCCCCCGTGACATGGCTGCCCGCTACGGCGGTGACGAGTTCGCACTGGTGCTGCCCGACACCCCGGTTGAAGGCGCACGGCAGGTGATCGAAGACCTGATCTCCTGCATACGCGCCCTGCCACCGCCCGGCGATGGCAGCGAGACGGGTGTCACCCTGACCATCGGCGTCTACACCCGCGTGCCGGACAGCGACCTGCAACCGCATCATTTCGTCGAAGGCGCCGACAACGCGCTTTACCGGGCCAAGGACAATGGCCGCGACGGTTATGTGATCGACGGCGGCACGCCCGGGCCATAGCGGCCGGCAGGCCTGATGTGGATGCCACGGGCTACAACATACGCATGCGAATGGTTAGACTGGGATCCCCGCCCCCTGCCCGGTTCCCGCATGAAAGCCAGCACGTTCCGCTTCGGCATCAATCTGTGGCCACCGTTCCTGTTCACTGGCATCCATGTCACCCGGATCACCCCGGACTACCGGCAGATCGACGTGGAACTGCGCCTGCGTCCCTGGAACCGCAACTACGTCGGCACCCACTTCGGCGGCAGCCTGTTCGCGATGACCGATCCGTTCTGGATGCTGGGTCTGATGCACACCCTGGGCCGTGACTATTACGTCTGGGATCGCGCCGGTGCGATCGATTTCCTCAAGCCCGGCCGCGGCACAGTACGCACGTCCTTCCGCATCGACGACGCCCTGTTGGATGAACTGCGTACGGCGGCGGCCGGTGGCGAAAAAGTGCTGCGCTGGTTCAGCAACGACGTGGTCGACGAAGCCGGCGAGGTCGTCGCGCAGGTACGCAAGCAGGTCTATGTGCGCTTGAAGCCACACGCACGGTAAAGCGGGCAGGCTGGCGCCCCGCTATCCTCTGCAGCCCTGCCATGGAGGCTGCAATGCGCCTTTTCGTCCTTGCTGCGGCGCTGACCGCCCTGCCCTTCGCCGCCAGCGCACTGGACGTGCCGCCGGTGCGCTACCCCATCCTGCCGGCGCACGCCGCTACGGCCGAGGCTTTCGTACCGGCCGGCTGGGCGCTGGAATACCGGATTGAAGGCGACCTCGACCAGGATGGGCGCGCCGACCTTGCGCTGGTGCTGCGCCAGCAGGACCCAAGCAACATCATCGAGCACGATGGGTTCGGGCCGTCGCCGTATGACAGCAACCCGCGCATCCTCGCCATTGCCTTTGCGCGACCGTCGGGTTACGTGCTGGCGGCGCAGAACCACACGCTCATTCCACGCCCGGACTCGCCCGTGCTCAGCGATGCGCTGGCCGAAGGCACCGGCGTGTCGATCCAGCGCGGCGCACTGCGGGTGGGCCTGTACTCGTTCTCCAGCGCGGGCAGCTGGTCGACGAGCACCACCACGTTCACGTTCCGCTGGCAGGAAGGCCACCTCGCGCTGATCGGCTACGACCGCGACTCGATGATGCGCAATTCCGGGCAGACCGAAGGCCTCAGCGTGAACTTCTCCACCGGCAAGGTGAAGCTGACCGAAGGCAGCATGCAGGACGACAAGGAGCAGGTGCGCTGGCAGACCCTGGCTGACCGCAAGCGCTGGACGCTGGACAGCGTTGGCGATGGCTGGGCGTTCAATCCGCTCGGCGACGGCGACTGAGTCCGGGTCAGTCCGCCCGCAACGGCATCGACAGATACGGGCCCTCGCCTTCGCGCGCCGGGCCACGCCGCAATAGCTGCAGGTGGCGACCGTCGGCAGACAGTTGTGGCATGCGGGTGTCCGAACGCCACTGCGCGGGCAACCGCGCCAGTGCCTCGTCGGCTGGCCCGGCCTGTTGCCGCAGCCAGCGCTGCGCGCCGAGCAGGCGGATCATCGCCGCTGCGTCCTGGCTGCGCGCCGCGTACTGCGTGTAGGACGGCCCGGCGATGGCGCTCAATGTGCATCCCAGCGGATTGGCCACGCAGCCCACATCCCATCGGGGCGGTGGCGGGACAAGGAGCGGGACGTCGGCCGCCAGCGCCGTAGCTGCAGCAGGCCGGCATGCCCAGCCGAAATTGCCGGCGACCCGGGCCAGGGTGTGGTCGCGATCCAGCAGCAGGCGGCTGCCTGCTGTCTGCGTGGACGCCTCGATGGCCGCCTTGTTCATCGCAAATTCGCCCTGCATCGCTTGACACAGGCTCTGCTCGTCGGCGTCCAGCGGCTGCAGCGCCACCTCGCAGGAGGCGGGCAGCACGTAATCCGGTGATTGCTCGACCAGCATGTCGCCCAGCAACGCGGCATGGGTCCTCACCACGGCGGCACCCATCATGCTGTCCACCAGCGTGCTGCCGGTGCGCATCATCCGCCGCCCGAACCGAACCGACCTGCAGCCTGCCTCGACGGCACCGGCAACATCGCCCTGCAGATAGGCCAGTGCCTGCGCACTGGTGCCATCCAACAGCGGCGTGTACGCCGGCAGCGGCAGGAGTTCGCTTTCGAAGGGCTGGAACGGGGAATCGAAACGATCGTAGTCCGCCATCCGCGCCAGCCGCTCGTGCAGGCCGGCATGCCCGGCGTGAGCGTCAGCGAAGCGCTGCGGATCAGCGCGCACCTGTGCCAGGCAGCCGACGGGCCCGACGGCACAACGACCTGCCCCATCCAGAGTCAACGGTGCGTGTTTGGCGGCCAGCGCCGACGCGTGCGACGCCTGCGATGGCGAGGCCTTCCAGCGCTGCACATCGTCGGCCAACGCCGCCTCGCGCTGGGCCTGGTCCAGCCCATCGAAGGGCAGCGTCCACAGCAGGGCGAAGCCGTTGCGACCTTCGTTGGGTTGCACGG
The DNA here is from genome assembly GCF_057799055.1 of Stenotrophomonas sp. 14P6.2.3. Taxonomy (NCBI): domain Bacteria; kingdom Pseudomonadati; phylum Pseudomonadota; class Gammaproteobacteria; order Lysobacterales; family Lysobacteraceae; genus Stenotrophomonas; species Stenotrophomonas sp. 14P6.2.3. Next base: position 1,875 of record NZ_JBYOLA010000032.1, on the reverse strand, counting down.
CCTCAAGCAGACGCCTGTCTTCCCGCTGGGCGGCCGACAACGGCCAGAACCTCGACAGCAGCCATGCCGCGACGGCCATCACCACCAGGGCCAGCATTGCCCAGCCCAACCACCGCAGCATCTTCAACACAGCATCCTTTCCCTGCATGGCCAGCACCGCCAACGGACAGCGTAAACGAGCGGCCGCGACCGCTACAATGCGCGCATGTCGCTCGAAGCCCCCGCCCTGGTTCCCCGCCCCTCCCTGCAGCGCCTGTTCCTGACCGGCCTGCTGACCCTGTTGCCGATCTGGCTGACCTGGGTGGTGGTCAAATTCGTGTTCGTGCTGCTGTCGGGCATTTCCAGCCCGCTGGTAGTGCCGCTGTCCGAACAGATCGCGACCAACTTCCCGCATTACCTCGGCTGGGTCCGCGCCGAATGGATCCAGAACACCATCGCCCTGCTGGCCACGCTGCTGGTGATCCTGGCGGTGGGCGTGGCCAGCCGCCGCGTGGTCGGCCAGCGCCTGCTGCGCTGGGTCGGTGCGGTCATCAAGCGCATTCCGCTGGCCAGCATCATCTATGACAGCGCCAAGAAGCTGCTGGACATGCTGCAGACCGAGCCGGGCAGCACCCAGCGCGTGGTGCTGATCGACTTCCCGCATCGCGACATGAAATCAGTCGGCCTGGTCACCCGGGTCATCAAGGAACAGGGCACCGACCGCGAACTGGCGGCCGTCTACGTGCCCACCACGCCGAACCCGACCTCGGGCTATCTGGAGATCGTGCCCGTCGAACTGCTCACCCCGACCGACTGGACGGTGGACCAAGCGATGAGCTTCATCATTTCCGGCGGTGCAGTGGCGCCCTCCAGCGTTCCGTTCACCCGCGCTGGCGATCGTTCCGAATGAGCGAGGCGTCGCACGCGCGCCCGCTGCAGGACCGCGCGGTCCTGCTGTTCATCGTGCTGGCCGCGTTCTTCTGCGGCAACGCCGTACTGGCCGAACTGATCGGGGTGAAGATCTTCGCCCTGGAAGACACCCTCGGCATCGATCCGCTGAACTGGAACCTGTTCGGCCAGACCGGCTCGTTGAGCTTCACCGCCGGCACGCTGCTGTGGCCGGTGGTGTTCATCATGACCGACACCATCAACGAATTCTTCGGCAAGCGCGGGGTACGTTTCATCTCGTGGCTGGCGGTGGTGCTGATCGCCTACGGTTTCCTGTTCGCCTTCGCTGCGATCTCGCTGGCACCGGCCAACTGGTGGGTGACCTCGATGGATGCCCACGGCGTGCCCGATTACCAGGCCGCGTTCGCGGCGGTGTTCGGACAGGGCATGTGGACCATCGCCGGTTCGCTGGTGGCATTCCTGTTCGGCCAGTTGATCGACGTGGCGGTGTTCCATCGCATCCGCCAGGCCACCGGCGAGCGCCATGTATGGCTGCGCGCCACCGGTTCCACCGCGGTCTCGCAGCTGGTGGACAGCTTCGTGGTGATCTGGATCGCCTTCGTGCTCGGCCCGCAGCACTGGCCGACATCGCTGTTCCTGGCGGTGAGCAGTGTCAACTATGTCTACAAGATGGGCTTTGCGATCGCCCTGATTCCGTTGCTGTACCTGATGCGGCGTGCAATCACCCGCTATCTGGGCGAACACCGCGCCGCCGACCTGCGCGCTGCGGCCGCGGCTGACTGAAGCCCCAGCGGCGCGCAAGCTGACTGCGCCCTCACGCTGGCCGTACGCGCGCGGATCGTGCAAGCTCCACGGTCTGTGTTCCACGGAAGCTTCTTGATGCCGTATTCCCCCCGCGTCCTGGCCGCCGCCATCGCCGCGTTGTTCCTGTTCAGCGCCGTTCCGCCGGCCGAAGCAGCGAAGAAGAAGGGCAGCCGCCCCGCCGCC
>NZ_JBYOLA010000031.1:0-37263 GCF_057799055.1 Stenotrophomonas sp. 14P6.2.3 | reverse complement strand
CAAACTAAGGCGTCCCCCCCCTCCCCCCCCCCCCCCCCCACTACCCCATCCTGCGCCCTACCAACCGCCGCCCAGCGCGCGATACAGTTCCACGCGTGCAATCGCGGCTGTGGCCTGGCTGTTGGCCAGCGCGGCCTGGTTGTCCAGCGCGATGCGTTGCGTGCTCAATACATCCAGCATGTCGACCACGCCTGCCTGGTACTGCCGACGCGCAGCGCCCAGCGCCATCTCGCTCTCATCCACCGCCACATGCAGCTGCGCGGTGCGTTGCTGTTCGGCGGCATAGCCGTCGATGGCATCGTCCACTTCATGCCAGGCCTGCAGCACGGTACGGCGGAACTGCAGCGCCGACTGTTGCTGCTGCAGCCTGCTCAACGCCAGGTTGGCCTTCAGGCGTCCGCCCTGGAAGATCGGCAGGCTGATCGACGGCCCGACGCTGAAGCGATGCGCGTTCCAACCATCCAGGTCATCCAGCTGCCTGGCCTGGAAACCGGCATCGCCATTCAAGGTGATGCGCGGCAGGAAGCTGGCCTTGGCCACGCCGATACCCGCCGTGGCTGCATGCAGTGCGGCCTCGGCACGGCGGACATCGGGGCGACGCTCGGCCAGCTCACTGGGCATGCCCACGGCGACGGTCGGCAAGGCTGGCCAGTCGCGGCGCGCGTTCTGCAACTGTGCGTCCAACGTCTGCGGTGGCTGCGCCAGCAGGAACGCCAGCGCATTGCGCAGTTGTGATTCGCGATGCCGCAACGGCGCGATGCGCGCCTGCAACGATGCCACCTGTGCCGCCGCACTGGACACCTGCAACGTGCTGGCCACGCCCTGGCGTTGGCGCGCTTCGGTCAACCGCTTGATGTCGTGGGCGATGCTGAGGTTGTCCTCGGTGATGGCCAGCAGCTGGCGTGTTGCGCGCAACTGCAGGTAATCGCGCGCGGTCTCCGCCAGCAGCGCGATACGCACCGCGTGTGCATCTTCCTCGGCCATCTGTACGCGTGCGTCGGCGGCTTCCACCTGGCGGCGTACGCGGCCCCACAGATCCAGTTCCCAGCTCATGCCGATGCCGGCCTGGAACAAGCCATAGTCTTCACGACCGCCATTACCGGATGGATCGTTCAGGCCTACCTCGCTGTTGCGCGCGCGTACGCCAGTGGCAGTGGCACTGACGCTGGGCAGGCGATCGGCAGCGGTGACACCCCGCGCGGCGCGGCTCTGCTGCACGCGGTTGGCGGCCAGCTGCAGGTCGAGATTGGCCTGCAGCACCTGCGTCGCCAATTGCCCCAGCAGCGGGTCGTCGAAACCGGACCACCAGCGGACATCGTCATCCAGCACAGCTGACGCCACTGCTTCGCCCTGCCATTGCATGGGCAGTTCGGCCTGCGGGCGCACGAAGTCCGGGCCCAGCGTACAGGCGGTCAGCACCGTGCACACCGCCGCTGTCGCCAGTACGCGTGGGAATACTCGGTTCATGCGCCCTCCCCGCCCTTGCGGCGCTGCTCGCGCTGCGCGCTCTGTACCCGCTGCGAACTCTGCAGATCCACGCTGGCTTCCACCGACATGCCGGCACGCAGTTGGCCCAGCAATGCCTGCTCCGGCTCCAGCACGATCTTCACCGGAATGCGCTGCACTACCTTGGTGAAGTTGCCGGTGGCGTTCTCCGGTGCAATCGCGGCGAACGTCACGCCGGTGGCTGGTGCGATGCTGTCGATATGGCCACGCAGCGGCGTGCCGGGGAACACGTCCACCGTCAGCTCAACCTGCTGCCCCGGCTGCATGCGGGTCATCTGCGTTTCCTGGAAGTTGGCGACCACGAAGGCGCGCTGCAGCGGCACCACTGCGGCCACCGGCGTGCCCGGGGTCAGGTAGGCACCGACGCGCACTGCGCGGCGCCCGACCATGCCGTCGATCGGTGCGCGCAGCTCGGTGTGCGACAGATCCAGTTCGGCGCGTGCCTGTGCGGCTTCGGCACGCTGCACCGCTGCCTGCGCGGCCTGCACACCGGCAGTGAGGATGTCGGTGCGCTGGCGTGCGGTCGACAATGCGGCCTGCCCCTGTTGCAGATGCGCACTGGCCACGGCCTGCTTCGACTGCGCCTGCTGTGCGTTCTGCACGGTACCGGCACCGTCGCGCGCCAGCTCGCGGTAACGCTGCTGGTCGGCGCTGGCCAGGGTCAGCTCGGAGCGGCTGACATCCACACTCGCCCTGGCCTGTTCGATCAGCGAGCCCTGCTGTGCCAGCGCCGCCTGTGCGTTGGCCAGCTGTGCACGTGCATTGGCCAGGTCGGCGCGGGCGGCCAGCAACGCGACCTGGTAGTCACGGTCATCGATGCGGGCCAGCACGTCACCGGCTTTCACCGCTTGGTTGTCCTGCACGTCCACCGCGCTGACGAAGCCGGCGATCTTGGGTGCGACCACCGTGTAGTCAGCAACCACATAGGCGTTGTTGGTGGTCTGGTGGCGGCCATCGCGCAGCAGCAGCCACCCGGCGCCGGCCAGCACCAGCACGCCCAGGCCGAGGCCGGCGTTGAGATACGTTCGATTGATTGTCATGAGGGGGTTCCTGCGAAGGGGATCAGGCCACGGCACGTGGCGGATGGATGCGGGTGGGCATCCAGGCAATGAGAGGAATGAAGGCCAGCGCGACCAACGCGACCAGCAGGTAGAGATCGGCCGAGGTCAATGCCTGCACCTGCGCATGCAGGCGCGCGCCCAGTTGCGGCCCCTCGGCCAGCCACGGCTGTTCGCCGAGGCGGTCGACCAGCACGGTGGAATGGAAATGTCGGCGTCCCTGCGCAACCGCTTCAAGCACGCCGCTGGCCAGTACCGCGGCAAAGCCCTTCACCGTGTTGAACCACGCCGAGGCGAAGGGGCCATCCTGTGGCGCAAGGCCACCGGTGGCCAGCATCAGCAGCGGCAGCACCGCCATCGGCTGGGCAAACACCTGCAGCAACTGCACCCACAGGAAGTTGTCTCGGATCCAGCTCACGTCCAGATGTGCGCCCAACCAGCAGGCCAGTGCCAGCAGCGCCAGGCCGGTGGCCTGCACCCAACGGCAATCGACCGCGCGGATATTCAGCAATGCGGCTACCAACGGCAGCGCGATTGCCTGCGGAACCGCCACCCACAGCAGCATCGGCGCGGTCTGTTGCGGCCGATAGCCCTGCACGCTGGCGAGGAAGCCGGAGGGAATGGAGATCACCGCCAGCAGCACGAACAGCACGCCACCGAGAGTAATCAGCGAATAGCTGAGGTTGCGGTTGGCCAGCAGCTGCAGCTTGAAGAACGGCAACGGATGGAACCACTCGTTGACCATGAAAAGCACCAGCAGACCCGCACCGCCACCCAGCATCAGGGTGATCAACGACGAGTCGAACCAGTTCAAGCGCGGGCCCTGCACCAGGCCCAGTACCAGCAGCACCAGCGCCGGCAGGCCGAGCATCAGGCCGACGCCGTCGAACTGTGCGAAGCGCTCCAGCCGCAGGGGATCCTGTGGCAGCCCCCAGGCGACCATCGCCATCGCTGCCAGGCAGTACGGCACGATCTGCCAGAACGCCCAGTGCCAGCCCACCTGCTCCACCCAGAACGCGGCCAGCGGGGTGCCCATGCTCGGCCCGAAGGTGGCAGTCAGTGCGTAAGCGGCCAGGCCGTACAGCTTGATGCCCGGCGGCAGGAAGCGCAGCGCCACGCTCATCAACAGCGGCGGCAACGCGCCACCGCACAGGCCCTGCAACGCGCGCAGCACCAGAAAGGTCTGCAGGTTGGGTGCCAGCGGGCACAGCACGCCCAGCACCATGAAGCCGCCGATCATCGCCAACGCAAAACGGCGCAGCGAGAAGGTGGCGGCGCACCACGGTGCGAACGCCATCGCGCTGACCGACATCGCGCTGTACAGCGCCACGATCCAGCTGCCGTCATCGACGCTGAAACCCATCGCCCCGCGGATGTCGGCCAGTGCGACCTTGGTGACGTTCTCGTTGAAGCCCGACACCAGCACCGCCAGCAGCACACCGCACAGCCCTACCAGGATGCGCCGGTCGAGCCCGGGTGCGGCGACGGGCCGGGGCGCTGCCGGCGCCGGAAGTACGGCGACAGGCGTGCTCACTGCCGGCCGCCGATCCGTGCAGTGCACGGCATATGTGGAGTCATTGGATTGCGCTCAGTGAAACTATCGGGAGCGCAGTCTAGAAAGGCCGTTGCCTGCGAAAAATGGCGTGTCCGGCATCGCAGTCGTGCGTCCGGCGCACGGCTGCAGGCGATCAGTGGCGGGCCGCCTCGACCGAATCGCACATCACCTTGATCGCCCGCCGCAGCCACTGGTGCGCCGGGTCGTTGTCCATGCGCGGGTGCCAGGCCTGCACCAGTGCCACGGTGCGTACCGGCACCGGCAGCGGGAACATGCGCAGTGGCAGACCCATGTGGGTGATGCGGTCGAGCATCACGCTCGGCATCTGCGGCAGGACCAGGTCTGAATCAGCAGCAGCGAAGATCGCACCGTGGAAGGTGGGGATGACCACCGCCACCCGCCGCTGCAGGCCGAGCACGGCCAGTTCCTCGTCGATCGGGCCGTGCGCCAGCCCGCGCCGGGACACGGCGATATGGTCGCAGGCCGCGAAGCGCTCGGCACTGATGTCGCCGTCGAACAACGGATGATCCTCGCGTGCAGCGCCCAGCAGAGAAGTGGTGAACAGGTGCTGCACCTTGGTTTCCGGGCTGTGCTTGCCCGCCGTACTGATGTACAGGTCGATCCGCCCCTGCACCATCGCATCGTCATCGGTATCGCCCTCGGGCACGAAGCGCAGCATGCAACGCGGTGCCTGCTGGCGGAACACCTCACGCAGGCGGCCGCCATAGCTGCCGATGAACACATCATTGGCGCGCACGCTGAACGTGCGTTCCAAGGTGGCCATGTCGACCTCGCGGCCGGCATTGAACACGCGGTGTGCCTGCTCGATCACATCGCGCACCTGCTCACGCAGTTCCAGCGCGCGGGGTGTGGGGGCAAGGCCACGGCCGGCGCGCACCAGCACCGGATCACCCAGCGCCACGCGCACCCTGCCGAGGGTACGGCTCATCGCCGGCGCACTGAGATTCATCCGCCGCGCGGCGGCGGCCACGCTGCATTCGTCGATCAGCACATCCAGTGCGAGCAACAGGTTCAGGTCCGGCAGGGGCATGGCAGTCTCCCGTAAATGCGATGACTCTACTGCAATCCAAACCAACCAGAGTTGCGTCCTGCGCACGCATTGACTGCGGCGCACGGCATGGGTGCGCGCGACGACATGCGCGACCATCACCGCCCTGCAAAGGAGCTTTTCATGTTCAACACCCTGCTGGTCGCGCTTGATGGCGGCCCCCAGCACGACCGCGTGCTGGACCTCGCCGCCGCCATGGCTGGCCCCCGCAGCCGTCTGCACCTGCTGTGCGTGCTCGACCCCGAATTCGCACTTGCAGCAGATGCCAGCGATGCCGACCGCCGCGAATATCCCGCCGCCGCCCGGCAGCAGGCGCACGCCGAAGCCGTGCTTGCCGACGCCCTGGCCGAGCTGCGCGAGCGCGGCGTGGACGCCATCGCACAACTACCGTCCGGCGACCCGGGCGAAGTGATCAGCGCGCAGGCGCGCCGCCTGCAGTGCGATCTGATCGTCATCGGCCACCGCCACCTGTCACGTCTGCAGCGTCTGTTCGAGCCCTCGGTCGGGCAATGGACCATCGACCACGCGCCCTGCCCGGTGCTGGTGGAAACGCGCGATCCGTAGGTACTCCCGGCATGGCCTCACGTTCCCCTGTATTTCCCACCCGCGTGAGTTATCGCGCCTTCGGCCGTCAATTCAGTCGCGGCGAACAAGCCCTGCTGGCTGCACTGCGGCAACTGGGCGACCCTGCGCTGCAGGCCGAGGGCCTGCTGCAACTGGCCGCCCTGGGCCTGGATGCCGAAGGGCGCGACGCCTTCCGTGAACTGCTGCCGCTACTGGCCACGCCACATGCACCGATCGAACTGCTGCCGGCCGGATCGCCCTTCATTTCCGCCAGCGAACTGGACGTGCTGGTCTGTCTGCTGCGCATTGCGCAATGGCGGCACGCACGCCCACGCGAGGACGATGTGCTGGCGCCGCTGCGTCGACAACTGGCATGTTGTGCGGCGGCGGTGCACGCCACGCCGTTGACGTTGCGGCAACGGTCGCTGTCACCCGTGGGCCTGCGCCTGCTGGATCCGGCCGGATGGCTGCGCCAGCGCTGATCGGCCGCGTACGTTCCTGCCGCGGCCGTGGCGCAGGCGTGCTCAACAGTCCAGCGTGTCGTGCGCGCCCCCGTGGTCGTCCAGCACGTGCGCGTGCAGGATCACCCGGTTGCGGCCTGCACGCTTGGCCGCGTACAGGCCCGCATCGGCATCGGCCAGCAGCTGTTCGGCGCTGGCCAGCGCCGGCGGATGCAGGTAGCCCACACCCACGCTGATGCTGACCGGGCCTTCCGGCAGTGGCAATGCTTCCACCGCCTCGCGCAGACGCTCGGCCAGCGCAAGCACACCCGACAGCGGGCTGCCGGGCACGATCACCGCGAACTCCTCACCGCCATAGCGCGCCACGCTGTCGGCCGCGCGCCCAGCGGTGGCCTGCAGCACCGCAGCCACCGCCTGCAGGCAACGGTCACCGGCGGGATGACCGTGCTGGTCGTTGAATGCCTTGAAATGGTCAATATCCACCAGCAGCAACGCCATCTCGCTGCCACTGCGGCGCGCACGGTTCCATTCGGCCAGCAGCAGCGTATCGAACTGACGGCGATTGGCGACGCCGGTCAGGCCATCCTGCCGCGCCAGCTGATCCAGGCCCGCCTGCCGTTCCAGCAGGTCGATCTGCAGCAGGGTGCTGCGCAGGCCGAAGCCCAGTGTCGCCACCACGAAGCCAGTCACTGCCAAAGGCCGCGCGTGGTCCACCACCAGAGTGCCGACCACCAGCAGCAGCAAGGGCAGGATGATCGGCCCACCCGCCTGCACCAATCGCAGCAGGCGGGGATGCAGCACGAAGCCCGGCGCAGGCGCCTGGCGCAGCGCCAGTACCGCCAACAGCAGGAACGGCAGGTCGATCAACAGATCGTTGTAGGCGCCGAACGACTGTTCGGAGGTGTAGTGATTGATGTAGAACGCCAGCAGCAGATATGACAATGCGTACAGCGCCAGCGCGCGGTAGAAGCTGCGCCGTTCAGGCGCGTCGCCGGCGACCCAGCGCACCACCGCGAAGCCGGCGATGCACAGGTTCTGGATGTCGAACATGCGCTGCATGTGGGCCATCGCCTGGTCATCGATGTCGATGCGGTCGGCGAAGGACTGGGTATGCACGAAGAACAGCACGCCCAGCAGCGCGGCCATCACGCCGTCGATCAGGCTGATCATCCGGCGTTCGCGACGGGCGCGGGCCAGGATGAACACCAGCGGCACGCCGTACAGCACATACAACAGCAGGCTGGCGCGCGGGGTGATGTCGGACCGTCCGGCCCCCAGTGCGTCGGCCATGTTGAAGGCCATGCCACCGGCCCAGAGCAGCAGCGCGATTGCAGTGGCCCGCCAGCCCAGTGCAGCGCGGTCGCGCTGGCCACGCCACAGGCAGGCCGCGGCGGCCAGCAGAGGCGCCGCGGTCAGGAACACGAACGATCCCCCACCGGCCGTACCCGGCCAGAACGCCACGACCACGCCATGGCAGATCACGAACATCAGCGCCAGCACAACCAGCATGCATCCCCCATGCGCAAGGCCGTATGGCGGCACGATAGCGCGCCGCCACGCCACAGCGGCGTGATCCGCGTTGGAAAAGACGGATACGCGACAGTGGCAGCCGTCTCGCGAAATGGTTGCCCGGCGACGCTCGCGGGCCAGCCGGGAAGCCGCCCGACAGCCGCGACCTGTAAAATGCGAAAATCCCTCCCCATCCTGGCGAGCGCCTCCGCGCCGGCCACCCCAGATATCCCGTGAAAACCCCCGAAGGACTGCGCGCGCTGATCGACGACGGCGTGATCGATGAAGTGCTACGCCCGCTCAAGAGCGGCAAGGAAGCGGCCGTGTACGTGGTACGCAGCGGCAACGAGGTGCGCTGCGCGAAGGTCTACAAGGACATGGCCCAGCGCAGCTTCCAGCAGCGCGTGCAGTACCAGGAAGGCCGCAAGGTGCGCGGCAGCCGTGAGGCGCGTGCGGTGGGCAAGGCCAGCAAGTACGGCCGCAAGCAGCAGGAAACGGCCTGGAAGAACACCGAGGTGGACTCGCTGTACCTGCTGCGTGATGCCGGCGTGCGCGTGCCCGAGCCATACGGCTACTTCCACGGCGTGCTGGTGATGGAGCTGGTCACCGATGCCGACGGTTTCTCCGCCGCCCGCCTGGGCGAAGTGGAACTGGAGCCCGAACAGGCCCGCCAGTTCCACCAGACCCTGGTCCGCCAGGTGGTGCGCATGCTGTGCTGCGGCCTGATCCATGGCGATCTCTCGCCGTACAACGTGCTGGTCGGTCCCGATGGCCCGGTGGTGATCGATTTCCCCCAGGTGGTCAGTGCAGGCGGCAACAACGCCGCGCGCAGCATGCTGCTGCGGGACGTCAACAACCTCACCGCCTACTTGGGCCGTTTCGCCCCTGAACTGCTGGACAGCTGGTATGGCGAGGAAATGTGGGCGCTGTTCGAGGCTGGCAGCCTGCTGCCGGACAGCGAGCTCACCGGCACCTTTGTGCACGATGAATCTACCGTCGACCTCGACAGCGTGCGCCACGCCATCAACGATGCGCGCGAAGAAGCCCTGATCCGCCAGCAGGGCCGTGAAGCGGCGGAAGAAGACGACGACGTATAAGCGCCACGCCATGCGTGGCGGCTCGACGCTACGGACAAGCCAGAGCAGCCGAGCGTGGGCTCGGCTACAGGGTCAGGCCTTCAGTGCGCGCGCGTGGTGGGCGATGTGCTCGCCGATGAAGCTGGCGATGAAGTAATAGCTGTGGTCGTAGCCGGGCTGCAGGCGCAGGCTCAGCGGATGGCCGGCGGCATCGCAGGCCTGCTGCAGGCGCTGCGGCTGCAGCTGGGTGAGCAGGAACTCATCGCCCTCGCCCTGGTCGACCAGCAGCGGCAGGCGCTCGCCGGCATTGGTCACAAGCTGGCAGGCGTCCCACTGCGCCCAGTCGGCCGGGTTGTCACCGAGGTAGGCGGTGAACGCCTTCTGTCCCCACGGCACGTGACTGGGCGCGACGATCGGCGAGAACGCCGACACGCTGCGGTAACGGCCCGGGTTGCGCAGCGCGATCACCAGTGCACCGTGGCCGCCCATCGAATGGCCGCTGATGCCCCGCGCATCGGTAGCCGGGAAGTTCGCTTCGATCAGCGCCGGCAGTTCCTGCGCGACGTAGTCGTGCATGCGGTAGTGCTTCGCCCACGGCGCACGGGTGGCGTTGAGATAGAAGCCCGCGCCCTTGCCCAGGTCATAGCCCTCGGCATCGGCCACATCATCGCCGCGCGGACTGGTATCCGGGGCGACGATGATCACGCCGTGCTCGGCCGCATAGCGCTGCGCCCCGGCCTTGGTGATGAAATTCTGCTCGGTGCAGGTCAGCCCGCTCAGCCAGTACAGCACCGGCAGCTTCTGGCTGGCGGCCTGCGGCGGCAGGTATACGGCGAACTGCATGTCGCAGCCCAGCGTGGTCGAATGATGCCGGTAGACGTCCTGCCAACCGCCGGCACAGGCGCGGTGTTCGATACGTTCCATGATGTTCTCCTGCGCGGCGCGTCAGCGCACGCGTGCTTCTGGTAGATGCCGACCTTGGTCGGCTTATCCACGCACGGCGTGGATGCCTTTGTTGATCAGTTCGTCCAGCTGCGCCAGCAAGCGCAGCAACGGCTCGACGTCAGGCTGGCCATCAAGATTGCGATACGCCGCCGCCGCCACGTTGCTGCGCGGCGGCCACTGGCCATCAGCGCGGGCCTCATGCAGACGCGGCAGGAATACCTGCCCCAGCCACTGCTCGAACGACATGCCATCGTCGCTGCCGAAGGCCGAGGTCACCGCACGCGGTGGCCCCACTTCGCCCACGACCCAGCCCAGCGCGCGCAGCGCCTGCTCGATCGGGGCCACCAGGGCCGCGCGCGGGTCTTCCGCACGCGGCCGGCGCAGGGCATCCAGCCAGCCCATGACACGCCTCAGTAATGGACCACCGAACGGATCGACTTGCCTTCATGCATCAGGTCGAAAGCTTCGTTGATCTTGTCCAGGTCCATGGTGTGGGTGACGAACGGCGCCAGCTCGATATCACCCTTCATCGCGTCTTCGACCATGCCCGGCAGCTGGCTGCGACCCTTCACGCCGCCAAACGCGGTACCCATCCACTTGCGGCCGGTGACCAGCTGGAACGGACGGGTGGAGATCTCCTGGCCCGAACCGGCTACGCCGATTACCACGCTCTGGCCCCAGCCGCGGTGCGCGCATTCCAGCGCCGCACGCATCACGTTGACGTTGCCGATGCACTCGAAGCTGTGGTCCACGCCCCAGGTGGTCATTTCAACAATGACCTGCTGGATCGGCTTGTCATGATCCTTCGGGTTGATGCAGTCGGTGGCGCCGAATTCGCGGGCCAGATCAAACTTGGACGGATTGGTATCCACCGCGATGATGCGGCCGGCCTTGGCTTGGCGCGCGCCCTGGATCACGGCCAGGCCGATACCGCCCAGGCCGAACACGGCCACGCTGTCGCCTTCCTGCACCTTGGCGGTGTTGTGCACTGCGCCGATACCGGTGGTGACGCCGCAACCGAGCAGGCAGACATGCTCCGGGTTGGCGTCCGGGTTGATCTTCGCCAGCGACACCTCGGCAACGACGGTGTATTCGCTGAAGGTCGAGCAGCCCATGTAGTGGTAGATCGGCTCGCCGTTGTAGCTGAAGCGGCTGGTGCCATCGGGCATCACGCCCTTGCCCTGGGTGGCACGCACCGACACGCACAGGTTGGTCTTGCCGCTCTTGCAGAACAGGCATTCACCACACTCGGCGGTGTACAGCGGAATCACGTGGTCGCCCGGCTTCACGCTGGTCACGCCCTCGCCCACTTCCACCACGATGCCGGCACCTTCATGGCCCAGCACCACCGGGAACAGGCCTTCCGGATCATCGCCGGACAGGGTGAACGCATCGGTGTGGCAGACACCGGTGTGGGTGATCTTGACCAGCACTTCGCCCTGCTTCGGCGGGGCGACGTCGATCTCGACGATCTGCAGCGGCTGGCCGGGACCAAAGGCGACGGCGGCACGGGATTTCATGATGGCACTCTCCAAAAAGGCTTGCGGAAAACAGGATGCGCGGCGCTGTGTCGCGCCGTCGTTCATTTCAGGTACGAGCGGATCAACGCGCTCATGTCGCGCACGCGTTCGGCGCGTTGTTCATCGGACGCAGCGGGCTGGCCGAACTCCTCGCGCAGGTGCGCTTCCATCACTTCGGACATCAGGCCGTTGACCGCCCCGCGGATGGCGGCGATCTGCTGCAGCACCGGCCCGCAGTCGGCGCCGGCTTCCAGCGCGCGGTCCAGCGCATCGCACTGGCCGCGGATGCGGCGTACGCGGGCGAGAACCTTCTTTTTTTCTTCGGGGGAGTGCGGCATGGCAGGCCGGCCTCGGAACTATACTGGGGGATAGTATACAGAAGCCGATCCGTACCTCAATCGAAGACGCCCTCTGCGGCCAGTCGGCTCAGCTCCTCCACCACGTAACGCACCTTCGGCCGCAGGTGCCGCGTCTGCGGCCACAGCGCGTGGATGTCCACGTGGTGCTGCATGCAGTGGTCGAGCAACGACTGCAGCGCCCCGGACTCGAGATGCCGGCGCACCAGCGATACCGGCATCTGGCAGATGCCCAGGCCAGCCAGCGCGCCTTCGATCACCGCATCGCCATCATTGAGCTGGTAGGTGCCGCTGGGAATGAACACACCCTGGGTCCCCGCGCCCCCCATCCGCCAGGCTACGGGTTGTCCATGGCGGTAGCCGACGATGCTGCGGTGTGCATGTAGATCGTCAATGGTCCGTGGCGTGCCATGCGCCTGCAGGTAGGCCGGCGCGGCGCAGGTCACCAGCCGCTGGCTGGCCAGCTTGCGCGCGACCAGGTGCTCGGCGTGGTGCAGGCCGCCGAAGCGGATCAGCAGGTCGATGCCTTCCTCCAGCGGGTCGACGAAGTGATCGGTGAAGGTCATCGTCAACTGCAGGTCCGGATACTGCTGGCACATTTTCAGCAGCACCGGCAGCACCACCAGCCGACCGAACGAGGACGGCATGTCGATGCGCAGGCGGCCGCTTGGCAGATGTGCCGCCGAGCCCAGACAGGCTTCGGCCGCCGCGATTTCATCCAGCGCCGCCGCGCAGGAGGCGTAGTACGCCTCGCCATCGGTGGTCAGCGCGATGCGCCGGGTGGTGCGGTGGAACAGGCGCACGCCCAGCCGTGCTTCCAGCCTGGCAATGGCCTTGCCGACCGCCGAGCGGGAGATGCCCAGCGCGTCGGCGGCCTCGGTGAAGGTGGCCGAGCGCGCCGTGGTGACGAAGGTCACCAGGCCATTCAACGATTCGACGGGGAGCATCGGCAGACTCGCTCATTGGGGAAAGATATTCCCGCTTGTCGGGAAATTTACCACCTTTATGTGCCTTCATGTCAACTCCATCATGGTGCTGTCGCGCCGTTGGCGCCCCTCCCCGCACCGAGATGACTGACATGACCGCCCCCCTGTTCCGCCCGTTCGACCTCGCTGGACTGCCCCTGCACAACCGCATCGCGATGGCGCCGATGACCCGTGCCCGCAACCCCGGCGCCATCGCCAATGCACTGACCGCGCAGTACTACTGTCAGCGCGCCAGCGCCGGCCTGATCATCAGCGAAGGCACGCCGGTGTCGGCGCAGGGCCAGGGCTACATCGACGTGCCCGGCATCTGGTCCGCTGAACAGGTCGCCGGCTGGAAGCTCGTCACCGACGCCGTACACGCTGCGCAGGGCGCGATCTTCGCCCAGTTGTGGCACGTCGGGCGGATGTCACACGCCTCGCTGCAGCCCGACGGCGGCCAGCCGGTGAGCGCCGGCACTCGACCGGTGGCGAGCGATCCGAAGAACACCTCGTTCGTGTATCTGGACGACGGCAGCCGTGGCCATGCCGATCCGACGCCGCCGCGCGCGCTGCGCACCGACGAAGTGCCGGGTATCGTCAGCGACTTCGTACGCGGCGCTGAAAATGCCATCGCTGCCGGCTTCGATGGCATCGAGCTGCATGCTGCCAACGGCTACCTGTTCGAGCAGTTCCTCAACCCGGTCACCAATGATCGGCAGGATCTCTACGGTGGTTCACTGCGCAACCGCGCACGGCTGATCCTGGACACCGTGGATGCGATGGCGCAGCGGATCGGTGCACAGCGGATCGGCGTGCGCCTGGCGCCGAACAGCCAGACTTTCGACATGCCGGCCTATGCAGAGAACGAAGCCACCTATCTTTACTTGGCCGAAGAGCTTGGCAAGCGCGGGCTGGCGTATGTGCATCTGAACGACAACTACCTGCGCGGCGCGCCCGTCATCGGCGAGGCGTTCCTGAAGACTTTCAAGCAAACCTACGGCGGCACCGTGATTCTCGCCGGTGGGCTCACCCGTGAGCGTGCTCTGCGACTGGTCGAGGACGGCATCATCGACCTGGCCGCGTTCGGCCAGCCGTTCATCGCCAACCCGGATCTGGTCGAGCGCCTGCAGCGCGATGTGCCGCTGGCCGTGCCCGATCGCAGCACCTATTACGGCGGTGGCAGCGAGGGCTACCTCGACTACCCGCTCGCACAGTAGATCCACGCCATGCGTGGATGCCGCGCCTTGATCCCGCCGGGCCACGAGTGCATCGTGGCCCGGTCCGGCCTCGGTCCTGCCCCATGAACTGCTCAGCGGCCTCCTTCATCGTCAACCTCGACGTCCCCGATCTTGCAGCGGCCGAGGCGTTCTACACCGAAGCTTTCAGCCTGAGGATCGGCCGCCGCCTGGGCCCCGGCGCACTGGAACTGCTCGGTGGCCCCACGCCGCTGTACCTGCTGCAGAACGATGCTGGCAGTACAGCGACCGAAGACGGCGATGTGCGCGATTACGAGCGGCATTGGACGCCCCTGCATCTGGACTGGGTAGTCGCCGACATCGACGCTGCGCTTGCCCGCGCCGTTGCAGCCGGCGCCACCCTTGAACAGGCCGTGCGCGAACACCGCTGGGGAAGTATCGCTGTGCTGGCCGATCCGTTCGGCCATGGCTTCTGCCTGATCCAGTTCAGCGATGCAGGCTATGACGCCCTGCTGGAATAACGCGCCTGCTCACCACGGCAGGGGTACCGCCTCGCCATTCGCGCGTTCGCCGTAATACAGCGACGGTAGCAGGCGCGACAGGAAGCTGAACTCGGTATAGCAGTGCTTGAGCAGGCCCAGGCCGATCGCATCGCTGGCATCGCGCTGCGGATCTTCACTATCCAGGCCCAGCACGAAGCGACTGCGCAGCACGCAGCCGAACGGCGTATCGCGGGCGACGTGCAGCATCTGGCCGTCGCAGGGATCACCGTGCGCATCCAGCCGAACGTGATCACCAAAACCGATGCGCGCGGCAATCACCGCCGAGACATCGCCTGCATCCTGCGCCGCCTGCAGACGCTCAAGTGTGAGCAACGTGCGCGGATCATGGAACTTCAGGCGTGCCGCCACCGGCGGGATGTCGGCCAGCGACTCGACGGCATGGATGCTGGCCCCATGGTAGCTGCGCCCACGCTGCCAAGCCGCGTCCCAGCCACGGTGCTCGACGTGGTCCAGCGGGTGCCACCAGCGGATGTGCTGGGTGGTCTCGAAGAAGGTGAACCACCAGTCCAGCATGCGCCCCTTGCAGCCGTGAAGATCGGTGCGCACCGCGACCAGCAGGGTGCCGTCCGCGCGACGCTGGATGCCGGTCTCCAGGTGCATCGGTGCCGGATCAAGCAGGTCGTGGTGGTCCAGCCAGGCGTGAGCGTTGGCAACGGTTTCCATGGTGAATCCCTCGGGAGATGAGGATCGGACAATACGGAAACGCACATCGTTTCGCAATTATCGAAATGCGCTAGAATGTGCGCAATGACCGCTACCGCCCCGCCCGATCTGATCGCTCCGCCCCGTCGCCGCGGCCGTCCTGCACGCCCAGAGGCCGACGTCCGCCATGCCGTGCTGCAGGCGACGCTGGATCTGCTGCTGGCGCAGGGCTACGAAGCGACCACCATCGAAGGCGTCGCCGCGCATGCCGGCGTGGCCAAGAAGACGGTGTACCGGCATGCCGGAAATCGCGACGAACTGGTGGGCCTGGCAGTGCGCGAGTGGACCGATGGCTTCGCACCACAGCTGCAACGTGATGCCCGCCACGCCGAAGACGTGCTGCCACTGCTGCACGACATCCTGCAGGCGGTGTGCGCGCAGGCATTGTCAGCACAGGCGGTGCGGGTGTTCCGCCTGTTGACCACCGACTTCCCGGGCAAGGACGCGCTGCTGCGGGCCTACCTCGACAACGGCATCGGTCGCGGCCGGGCACTGCTGACGGACTGGCTGCGGCGGCAGCAGCAGCGTGGTCTGTTGCGCGCCGGTGATCCAGAACGGATGGCGCGTCTGGTGCTGTCCATGGCCGTGGCAGAACCCCTGCGCGAACGCGCCATCGGCGTGGTTGCAGAAGACGCATCGGTGGATGCGCACCTGCGTGACTGCCTGCAGTTGATGGAGCCGATGCTGCAGGCTGCGTAGCGTGGCGCCATCCACGCATGGCGTGGATCTACTATGCAACGGCATCCACGCATGGCGGGGTCAAAATGGCCATGCGGCGATGGTCAGTAGATCCACGCCATGCGTGGATCCGACCCACCCCAATTCATTCGCGCAACATATCCACGAACGCGCGCAACGCGCCGGGCATCTGCCGCTGCTTCGGGTAGTACAACGCGAACCCGGCGAACGGTTCGCTCCAGTCTTCCAGTACCGCCACCAGTCGCCCATCGTCCAGGTACGGGCGCGCGGTGTCTTCCAGCACATAGGCCAAGCCGATGCCATCGAGCACCGCGCCAACCACGGTGCCCTGCTCGCACAGCGTCAGCCGCCCCGGCACGTCGATCTCCAAGGTCTGGCCCTCGCGCTCGAACTGCCACTTGTACAGATGGCCGCTGGCGAAGCGGAAACGCACGCACTCATGCGCGGCCAGGTCGCGCGGATGCTGCGGTGCCGGCCGGCGCCGCAGGTACTCGGGCGAACCCACGATCAAGCCGCGCAGCGGCGGCCCCATCGGCACCGCTACCATGTCCTCGGGCACGAACTCGTGCAGGCGCACGCCCGCGTCGTAACCCTCGGCGACGATGTCGACCAGACCATCGTTCTCGGTCAGCTCCACCCGTACATCCGGATGCGCGTGCAGGAAACGCGCCAGCCGCGGCCCCAACTGGGTCGCTACCGCCGCCCGCGTCGCATTGATCCGCAGCAGGCCGGCCGGAACGGCGCGGAAGTGGTTCATTTCTTCCAGCGCATCGTGCACCTGGCCCAGCGCCGGCTGCAGGCGCTCCAGCAGCCGTTGTCCGGCTTCGGTCAGGGCCACGCTGCGGGTGGTCCGGTGGAACAGGCCCACCCCCAGCCGCTCCTCCAGCGCGCGGATCGCATAGCTCACCGCCGAGGTCGACAGGGCCAGTTCGGCGCCGGCCCGGCGGAAGCTGCGGTGGCGGGCGACCGCGGCGAAGGCGGCCAGGTGGGACAGGTTGTCAGTGGCCATGATTGTGCAGTCTGCCTTGATGAATCATGCCGATATATACGCTTCTTACCTTGCGGTACGGGGCGTATTGTAAAACGCCTTTCGACAAACCCGCCAAGGATTCCCCATGTCCCTCGCCCGTGGTTACGCCGCCCATACCCATACCGACCCGCTGGTACCCTTCGAGTTCGAGCGCCGCGCGGTCGGCCCGAACGATGTGCGCATCGAGATCCTGTACAGCGGCATCTGCCATTCCGACCTGCACCAGGCCCGCGAAGACTGGGGTGGCTCGATCTACCCGATGGTGCCGGGCCACGAGATCATCGGCCGCGTTACCGAAGTCGGCAGCGAGGTCACCCGCTTCAAGGTCGGCGACCACGCCGGCGTCGGCTGCATGGTCGACTCCTGCCGCCACTGCGATGCCTGCGAACACGATCTGGAGCAGTACTGCGCCGAAGGTGCCACCTGGACCTACAACGGCCGTGAACGCGCCGACGGTGCCCCGACCTACGGCGGCTATTCCGACCATGTGGTGGTCGAGCAGCGCTTCGTGGTCAAGGTCTCCGAAACGCTGGACCTGAAGGCCGCCGCGCCGCTGCTGTGCGCCGGCATCACCACCTGGTCGCCGCTGCGCCATTGGAAGGTCGGCCCGGGCCAGAAGGTCGGCGTGATCGGTCTGGGTGGCCTCGGCCACATGGGCGTGAAGTTCGCCAAGGCACTCGGCGCGCACGTGGTGATGATCACCACCACCCCGGAAAAGGGTGCAGACGCCAAGCGCCTGGGCGCCGACGAAGTGCTGGTCTCGCGTGATGCCGCGCAGATGAAGGCACATGCCGGCAGCTTCGACTTCCTGCTCAACACCATCCCGGTCGGCCATGACACCAACCCGTACATGGGCCTGCTCAAGCGTGAGGCGACCATGTGCCTGGTCGGCGTGCTGACCGAACTGGACCCGCCGCTGACCGGTGGCAGCGTGATCTTCGGTCGCAAGCACCTGACCGGCTCGGCGATCGGCGGCATGGCTGAAACCCAGGAAATGATGGACTTCTGTGCCGAGCACGGCATCGTCAGCGATGTGGAGATGATCGACATCAAGAACGTCAACGAAGCCTGGGAACGCATGGCGAAGAATGATGTGCGCTACCGCTTCGTGATCGACATGGCGACGATGAAGAACGCTGCCTGATCCAAGTCGGTTGTGGAAACGAAAAACCCCGGCAATGCCGGGGTTTTTTCATTCCTGACGGTAGCGCCGGGCCATGCCCGGCGGTCATCCATCCCGCGTCAGTAAGCAAACTCGCGGAACACCGGATCCACATCGCCGTGCCAGCGGCCATGGAACAGTGCCAGCTTGCGCTCGGCCGGGGTCAGGCCGGACTCGACGATTTCCTGCAGCACGTCCAGGAACTTGCTTTCATCCTGGCCATCGGCATTGCGCGCCGCACGGCGCTTGAGGCCTTCCACGGAAATCTTCACCGCTTCGCGCGCCAGATCGCGCACGGTGCCATTGCGGAACGGCAGGTTCATCGCATGCTTGGGCACCCCATCACGCAGCGCATGGCGTTCAACCAGGCTGAAGTCGCGCACCAGGTCCCACGCTGCATCCAGTGCGGTGTCGTCGTACAGCAGGCCCACCCAGAAGGCCGGCAGCGCGCACAGGCGGCTCCACGGGCCACCATCGGCACCGCGCATTTCCAGGTACTTCTTCAGCCGCACTTCCGGGAACGCGGTGGTGGTGTGGTCCGACCAGTCGCGCAGCGTCGGCAACGCGCCCGGCAACACCGGCAGCTTGCCCTGCATGAAATCGCGGAAGTTCTGCCCGCTGGCATCGTGGTAGATGCCGTCGCGGTAGGAGAAATACATCGGCACATCGAGCAGGTAGTCGACGTAGCGCTCGTAACCGAAGCCATCCTCGAACACGAAGTCGAGCATGCCGGTACGGTCGGCATCGGTGTCGGTCCAGATGTGCGAGCGGTAGCTGAGGTAGCCGTTCGGCTTGCCCTCGGTGAACGGCGAGTCGGCGAACAGGGCGGTGGCGATCGGCTGCAGCGCCAACGACACGCGGAACTTCTTCACCATGTCCGCTTCGCTGGCGTAATCCAGGTTCACCTGCACGGTGCAGGTGCGGGTCATCATGTCCAGGCCCAGCGAACCGACCTTGGGCATGTACGAACGCATGATCTTGTAGCGCCCCTTGGGCATCCACGGCATTTCATCGCGCGTCCACTTCGGCTGGAAGCCCATGCCGAGGAAGCCCAGCTGCAGCTCGCCGGCCACCTGTGCCACTTCATTGAGGTGGGTGCCGGTTTCCACGCAGGTCTGGTGGATGGTTTCCAGCGCCGCACCGGACAGCTCCAGCTGGCCCGCGGGCTCCAGCGTCACCGAGGCGCCATCACGCAGCAGGGCGATGGTATTGCCGTTTTCCTGCACCGGGGTCCAGCCGAAACGGACCAGGCCGTTGAGCAGTGCTTCGATGCCGCGCTCGCCCTCGAAGGTCGGCGGGCGCAGGTCATCCAGGCGGAACCCGAACTTCTCGTGCTCGGTACCGATGCGCCACTGCGTACGGGGCTTCTCGCCGGAGGCGATCTCCGCCACCAGTTGCGAGCGGTCGGTAATGGGCGTATCGGCGACGTGGCTGGGGCTCGACAAGGGGGTGGCTCGCTGGACGGTGGCAGGGGATGTGGGGCTGGGAGCCTTGCATCGCAAGGGCGCACTATAGCGTGGCGGCTCGTTACGTCATGCGACGGTGACGGGTTTCAGCATCCTACCGACACCCTCTTGACCCTCGTACACTCAGGGTCATGAGCCGCCATTCACGACATCCTGAACTGCACCGCGCCGATCGCGTCGGCTGGCTGCGTGCCGCCGTGCTGGGCGCCAACGATGGCATCGTCTCGGTCGCCGGCCTGGTGGTCGGTGTGGCCGCCAGCGGCGCCTCGGCCAGCACGATCCTGGCCACCGGTGTGGCCGGTACCGTGGCCGGTGCGATGTCGATGGCCGCCGGCGAGTATGTGTCGGTGCAGACCCAGGCCGATACCGAGAATGCCGATCTGGCGATGGAGAAGCGCGAGCTGCACGAAGACCCGCACAGCGAACTGGACGAGCTGACCGCGATCTACCGCCACCGCGGCCTGGAGCCGGCGCTGGCACGACAGGTCGCCGAGCAGCTGACCGCCCACGACGCGCTGGGCGCCCATGCGCGCGACGAACTGGGCATCACCGAGGAACTGCGCGCGCGACCGTTGCAGGCCGCACTGGCTTCGGCCGGCGCCTTCACCTGTGGTGCTGCCCTGCCGGTGCTGACCGCACTGCTGGCACCAGTGCAGAACGTCGCCACCGCCACCACGGTAAGCACGCTAGCCGGCCTGTGCCTGACCGGCGCGATGGCGGCACGCGCCGGTGGCGCGTCACCGACGCGTGGTGCCCTGCGCGTGATGTTCTGGGGTGCGCTGGCGATGGCGGCTGCAGCTGCGGTCGGCCGCCTGCTGGGCGCGCACGTCGTATGACCGGCATGCCCCCCACCGCCACCGCCCTACTGGCGGAGATGGCCAGCCTGGCCGGCTGCCAACGCGCCGAAGGCTACGCCTGCATCACCGCCCGCCGCGAGCATGGCGCCAGCTCGGTGGAGATACCGCAGCCGCAGTTCGCGATCCTGCTGGAAGGCCGCAAGCAGGTGCGTACCGCACACCAGTCACTGACCTTCGTCCCGGGCGACATCCTGCTGATCACCCAGCGTTGCCGCATCGACGTGGTCAACACACCCGACCCGCAGACCGGCCGCTACCTCAGCGCGATCGTGCCGCTGTGCACGGAAGTGCTGGCGGCGGCGCGCACCCTGTGGAGCGAAGCCTTGCCGACGGCCGGACCGGCGCTGGCACGGCAGGCGTTGAGCGATCACGCCACGGCGCTGCACAGCTGGCGGCAGTCGTTGCAGGATGGCCGCTACAGCGAAGCACGGCTGGCGCTGGCCACGCTGGTGCTGGCGTGGTGCCGGCAGGGCCACGGCAACCTGTTGTTGCCGCACGCACCGACGCTGGGCGAACAGATCCGCGACCGCATCGCCGCCGAACCGGCACGTGACTGGCAGTCACGCGACGTTGAAGCACACTTCGCGCTGAGTGGCGCGACCCTGCGGCGGCGGTTGGCAGCTGAAGCCACCAGCCTGCGCCAGCTGCTGACCGAAGCGCGCCTGGCCCACGGCATGCAGTTGCTGTACACCACCGATCTGCCGCTGAAGACCGTAGCAGCGCGCGCGGGGTATCGTTCCGCAGCGAGCTTCAGCAAGCGCTTCGCCGAGCAGTACGGGCTCGCTCCTACCGACATCTAGGGGTGTTCGGCAGGGCTGCGCCCTGCACCCGCAGAGGCTCTTCAAGCAACGGCAACAGCAAAGGCCAAAGCGGCATTCCGTGGGATGGCGGGGCACTGTGGGTTTGCGGGGACGCCGTGAATCCGTCCATGGAGGCTTGGTCGCCGCATCCATGCGGCTCACACCCCGCAAACCCACAGTGCCCCGCCTTCGACAGTTTCCTGGTGGCCAGTAGATCCACGCCATGCGTGGATGATTTCCTCCACGTCCATTCGATTCATTTCGATGATTCCGAATTGAATTCGAAGAGCATCCACCCATGGCGTGGATCCAAGGTCGACACCCACCAAGAGCAGGTCATGCCATCCCAACAGATCGCGGGAATCTGTCGAAGGCGGGGTGGGTCCGGTTGCGGGGGCGTGAGCCGCATGGATGCGGCGACCGAGCTTACATGGACGTACTTGCAGCGTCCCCCGCAACCGGACCCACCCCGCCAACCCACGGAATGCCCGCTTTTGCTGTTGCTTCGGCCGTTGCTGTTGCTTCGGCCGTTGCCTCTGCGGGTGCAGGGCGCAGCCCTGCCGATAACCCCCCTTTGAGCATTCCGCGCAGTGGTTTGAGCGCCGCACGCACGCGCAACGCGGCACGCTGTGCGCACCGGGCCTGCCCATCACTCATCGAGAAGAACCGCCATGACCCTGCGCCACCTGCCGCTGCGCGCCGCCCTGCTGCTGGCCCTGTCCTCCCTGCCGCTGACCGCACTGGCCGAGGCCACCTCGCCCGCACCTACCCAGCAGGTGCCGGGCGTGCAACACCAGCGCATCGGTGCGCTGCAGGTCACCGCCCTGTTCGACGGCGTGGTCGCGCTCGGCCGACAGGAAGTGGTCGATGTGCCGCCAACGCTGGTCAGCCGCCTGCTCGAAGGCCGCTACGTGCCCGAAGACAAGAAAGGCCTGCAGACCGCGATCAACGCGTTCCTGGTGCGCCAGGGCAAGCACCTGACCCTGGTTGATGCCGGCACCGCGCAGTGCTTCGGCCCTGACCAGGGCCAGGTGCTGGGCAACCTGCGTGCGGCGGGCGTGGACCCGGCCGAGATCGATGAGGTGCTGCTGACCCACGCCCATCCCGATCACCTGTGCGGCATCCTCGATGCGCAGGGCAAGCCTGCCTATCCGAATGCGACGGTGTGGTTGTCCAAGGCCGATGCCCGCTACTGGCTCGACCCGGCCAGCGAAGCCACGGCGCCGCAAGGCGTACGCTTCGCCTTCGCGCTGGCACGCAATGCGGTGGCGCCGTACCAGGCCGCCGGACGCCTGCACACCTTCCAGCCTGGCGACGCCCTGCCGGGCCACGCGGTGGCGATGGATACCCACGGCCACACGCCGGGGCACGTGTCCTATCGCTTCGACAGCCAGGGCCAGTCACTGCTGGTGTGGGGGGATGTACTGCATTTCCATGCAGTGCAGTTCGCGCACCCGGAAGCGGCATTCGAGGCCGATTCGGACCGCAAGGCGGCTACGGCCAGCCGTCGCAGCGTGTTGCAGGAAGCCACCGCCAAGGGCTGGTGGGTCGCCGGCGCGCACCTGCCCTTCCCCGGGCTGGGTCACGTGCGCAGCGAAGGCAAGGCCTATGCGTGGGTACCGGCGGAGTTCTCGCCGTTGAAATGACGCCGTGTAGAGCCGAGCCCATGCTCGGCCATCAGGGTCTCGCCGCGCTACGCGCGGCAGCCGAGCGTGGGCTCGGCTCTACAAAAGTGTCGCCGGGCAAGGCCCGGCGCCCTGTTCCTTATTCCAGCCCCATCCAGCCGCCGATGATGCCGCGGGCTTCCTCGACGCCGGTACGGGCGGCGCCGGAGAACACCTGCACACTCACCGTATCGCCGAACGACGAATGCAGTTCCTTGCGCACTTTCTGCAGGGTCTGCATCTGCTGGCTGCGGCTCAGCTTGTCGGCCTTGGTCAGCAGCGCGTGCGCCGGCAGGCCACGCTGCACGGCGTAGGCCAGCATCTGCCGGTCGTAGTCCTTCAGCGGATGGCGGATGTCCATCACCACCACCAGGCCCTTCAAGGCCTCGCGGGTGCGGAAGTAGCGGTCGATGAAGGCCTGCCAGTGCGCCTGCAGGTCCAGCGGCACCTTGGCGTAGCCGTAACCGGGCAGATCGACCAGATGGGCGTCCGGGGTGACCTGGAAGAACACCAGCTGCTGGGTCCGGCCAGGCGTCTTGGAGACCCGGGCCAGGCTGTTCTGGCGGGTCAGCGCGTTGAGCGCGCTGGACTTGCCGGCGTTGGAGCGACCCGCAAAGGCCACTTCGGACCCTTCATCGGGCGGCAGCTGCCCCATGTTGTGGGCAGAGAGGTGGTATTGGGCGCGTTCGATGAGCAATGACATGCGCATAGGATCGCATGTTGCGGCGCCGCGCGCCCGGCCCGCGGGCCTCCTGCGGGAAAATGCTGCACTGCTGCGTTGACCGTGTACGGAAACGGCGTTGATAATCCGGGCGATGCCGGCCGCCGCCGCCCGGCCGGTCCATACGGAGCTTCAGCATGCGCCACGCTCGCGTTCTTGCCGTATCCGCCCTTGCTACTGCCGTTGTTGCCGCTGCTGCCTTTGCGCAGACCACGCTGACCCCGCTGCCCGACAACGGCCCGATCAGTACCGCCTCGCTCGAGGTGGATTTCAGCAAGACCACCTGGGGCGATGCCAAGGCCGGCCAGACCAAGGCCACCGCGTGTGCCGCCTGCCATGGTGCCGATGGCAATTCCACGGTGGAGATGTATCCCAGCATCGCCGGCCAGAGCGAGCGCTACGTCGCCCAGCAGATGGCCCTGATCGCCAACGGCCAGCGCAGTTCCGGCGCTGCTGTGGCGATGGTGCCCTTCGTGCAGAACCTCACCCCGCAGGACATGCGCGATATCGGCGCGTTCTTCGCCACCCAGAAGGCCAACGCCGGCATCGCCGACGACACGCTGGTGGCCGAGGGCCCGTACAAGGGCATGAAGTTCTACCAGATCGGCCAGCAGCTCTACCGCGGCGGCGACGCCCAGCGCGGGCTGCCGGCCTGCATGGCCTGTCACGGCCCCAGTGGCGCCGGCAACCCCGGTCCGGCCTACCCGCACATCGGCGGCCAGCACGCCAGCTATGTCGCCCGGCGCCTGCAGGAATACCAGGCCGGGCAGACCAACGAGACCGACAAGGCGCATTTCCAGATCATGGCCACGGTGGCGCAGAAGCTGACCGAGCAGGAGGTGCAGGCCCTTTCCAGCTACATGCAGGGCCTGCACAACAAGGCCGACGACCTCGCCGCCGAGAGCGCTTCGACGCGACCGGCTGCCGCCCCCTGACCGCCACTGGTCGGCGCGGGTCGCCACGACGGCCCGCCGCTGCGGTATGTTTCCTTCACGCCGGCGGCTGCGCCGGCGTTGTCATTTTCAACGGAGATGCGTGTCGATGAGGTTGATTCCCCGCCTTCTGCTGTCCCTGCTGGTGCTGCTGCCGTTGGCGGCCTGCGCCGCCACCCCCGCCAACGCCCCGCTGGTCGAAGGCAAAGACTACGAGCGCATCGCCCAGCCTGGCCCGTTCCAGCCGCTGGCCGGCAAGATCGAAGTGGTCGAGGTGTTCGGCTACACCTGCCCGCACTGCGCCCATTTCGAACCGCAGCTGGCCGCCTGGGCCGCCAAGCTGCCGGCCGACGTGCGCTTCACCCCGGTCCCGGCCGCCTTCGGCGGTGCCTGGGATTCCTGGGCACTGGCCTACTACGCCGCCGACGAAGTAGGCGTGGCCAAGCGCAGCCACGCCGCCGTGTTCAAGGCCCTGCACGAGGACGGCACGCTGCCGATGCAGAACGTCTCGGCCGATGAGCTCGCCAGCTTCTACAAGGCCTACGGCGTGACCCCGGAGCGCTACACGCAGGCCCTGCGCGGCGAGGCGGTACAGAAGAAGGTCGATGCCGCCCGTGCCTTCGCCCAGCGCACCCAGGTGCCGGGCACCCCGGCCATCATCATCAACGGCCAGTACCTGGTCCGTGGCAAGAGCTTCGACGACCAGCTGCGCATCGCCTCGGCACTGATCGCCCAGGCCCGCGCCGCCCGCGGCCGCTGAACCAACACACACCATCGACACGGCGCTGTCGCCGCCGCATGTCATCATTTCCCTCTGGCCGGTGCCTGACGCCGGCCCCACCTTTCCAGATGCTGGAGACGTTTCCATGAAGACCCGTTTCGCCGCCCTCGCCCTCGCAGCGCTGCTGCCGATCCTGGCGGCCTGCAAGGCCGACGATGGCACCGCCAACACCGCCGCCCCGGCAGAACCGGCCGCGACCCCGGCCAGCACCGAACCGGCCGCGCCGGCCGCGGGCAGCGAAGCCGCTGCACCGGCTGCCGAAGGTGACAAGACCGCCGCCAGCACCGCCCCTGCCCCGACCACCGCCGCGCTGACCGGCCCGGCCCCGGTGGAAGGCGCCGACTACCAGCTGATCCCGAACGGCCAGCCGTTCCAGCCGGCCGCCGGCAAGGTCGAAGTGGTCGAGATCTTCGGTTACGTCTGCCCGGCCTGCGCCGCGTTCCAGCCGCTGGTCGGCCCGTGGAAGGCCGGCCTGCCGAGCGATGTGAACTTCGTCTACGTGCCGGCCATGTTCGGCGGCACCTGGGACAACTACGCCCGTGCCTTCTACGCTGCCCAGACCCTGGGCGTGCAGGAGAAGACCCACGAAGCGCTGTACTCGGCCATCCACTCGCAGAAGACCCTGAAGGGCGAGCGCGGTGCTGATTCGGTCGAAGACATCGCCAAGTTCTACGGTGCCTACGGCGTCGATCCGAAGCAGTTCGCCGCCACCATGGGCAGCTTCGCGGTGAATGCCAAGACCAACTCGGCCAAGCAGTTCGCCCAGCGCAGCCAGATCAGCGGCACCCCGTCGATCATCGTCAACGGCAAGTACCTGGTGAAGGGCAAGAGCTTCCCGGACATGCTGCGCATTGCCGACCACCTGATCGCCCGCGAACGCGGTGCGGCCCAGGCTCACTGATCAAAGAGACGTTTTCCCGGCCGTGACTTCCCCCACAACACGGACCCTGCGTTTGCTGACGGCCAACATCCAGGCCGGCTCAAGTACCCGCCGCTACAGCGACTATGTGACCCGCAGCTGGTCACATGCGCTGCCGGCGGGTCGCAAGCGCAGCAGCCTTGACGCGATTGCCACTTTGGCGCGCGGTCATGACATCGTCGGCCTGCAGGAGGCCGACCCGGGCAGCCTGCGCTCGGGCTTCACCAACCAGACCCATTACCTGGCCCAGCGTGCCGGCTTCAATTACTGGAGCCACCAGCCGAACCGGCGCATGGGCGGCGTTGCCTCCAGTGCCAACGGCCTGCTGAGCAAGCTGGAACCGGTGGAAGTGCAGGACCACGCCCTGCCCGGCCGCATCGGCGGGCGCGGCGTGCTGCTGGCCAAGTTCGGCGATGGTCGCGATGGCCTGGCCGTTGCGGTGGCCCATCTGTCGCTGGGCGCAGGCTCGCGGATGGCCCAGCTTGGCTTCATCGCCGAGCTGTTGTCGGACCATCCCAATGCGGTGCTGATGGGCGACTTCAACTGCCTGGCCGAACGGCCGGAAATGCAGGTGCTGTACCAGAAGACCCGCCTGCAGCCGCCGGGCTGCATCGTGCCGACCTTCCCCAGCTGGCGCCCCGACCGCGCCATCGACCACATCCTGGTCAGCAGCGGCCTGCAGACCCGCAACGTGGAAGCGGTGCCGGCAGCGTTCTCCGACCATCTCGCCCTGGCGATGGCGATCGACGTCCCGGCCGACGCCTTGCGCTGACGCTGCCGCTGCGCTCGCCGGGCATGGCCCGGCGCTACCGACCCTGGTAGGGGCCAACCTTGGTTGGCACGCTGCCCTGTTGGGTGCGCACCGTTGGCACGCTGCCCTGGTGGGTGCGGACCCCGTTGGCAGGCTGACCTGGTGGGTGCGGACCGTTGGTCCGCACGCTCTCCGCCGGGCATGGCCCGGCGCTACCCCGCCTGCGCCACCGGCACCTTCAACCGCCTTGCCGTCATCGTGCTGCCCACCGAGGCCAGCACCGTGCAGCCGATCGCCAGCCACTGCAGTCCATGCAGGTGCTCGTGCAGCAGCAGCATCGCCCACAGCGCGGCCACCGCCGGTTCCATGCTGATCAGGATCCCGAAGGTCTCCTTCGGCAGGCGCTTGAGCGCCATCATCTCCAGTGACATCGGGATCGCGCTGGATACCAGCGCCACCACCAGCCCGGCCAGCAGGATCTTCGGCTCCAGCAACGCCGCACCGGCATGCACCACGCCCACCGGCACCACCACCAGCGACGCGGCCAGCAACCCCAGCGACACCGAGTGCCCGGCGTGCAGGTGGCCGGCGCGTTTGCCGAACACGATGTACAGGCCCCAGCAGGCCGCCGCGCCCATGGCGTACAGCACGCCCACCGGGTCCAGAGCCGGGCCGCCGCCGATCGGCAGCAGCAACAGCAGCCCCACGGCCGCGCAGCCCACCCAGAGGAAATCGATCGGCCGCCGCGACGACAGCATCGCCACCGTCAACGGGCCGGTGAATTCGATGGCCACCGCAATGCCGAACGGGATCGTGCGCAAGGCCATGTAGAACAACAGGTTCATCAGGCCCAGGGTGAGGCCGTAGCGCAGGATCGTGATCGCATCCACGCGGCTGGTCTTCCAGCGCCATGGCCGCCAGAACAGCAGCAGCAACAGCGCCGAAAAGCCCACGCGCAGCGCGCTGGTGCCCTGCGCACCGATCAACGGAAACAGCTGCTTGGCGTAGGAGGTACCGATGGCCAGTGCGGTGACCGAGCCGAGCACCGCCAGCGCCGGCAACATCGGCGCGATTCGAGAAGTCTGCATGCCGCCAGTCTATTGCGCCGGCGGCGAGCACTTGGCTCAATTGACGGCCCGTCCATGCAACTTCTGCTCACCATGGCCACCGCCCCCGTGCTGGACAGCTTCGACCGCGCCATCCTCGCCCTGCTGCAGCAGGACAATACCCTGCCGCAACGGCAGATCGCCGAGGCCGTGCACCTGTCGACCCCGGCCGTGCAGCGGCGGATCAAGCGCCTGCAGGACAGCGGGGTGATCGCCGCCAACGTGGCCGTGATCGATGCCGCGAAGATCGGCCGGCCGCTGACCATCATCGTCGAGGTGCGCGTGGTCAGCGAACAGCGCGAGAAGGTCGCCCCGTTCCGCCGCCGCGTGCAGGACGACCCTGCCGTGCAGCAGTGCTACTCGATCACCGGCGACGGCGATTTCCTGCTGCTGCTTTCGGCGGCATCGATGGAAGAGTACGAGGCGATCACCGAGCGGTTGTTCGGTGCCGATGACAACATCGAGCGCTTCCGTACGTCGGTGGCGCTGGGCACGTTGAAACGTGGCTTCGACGTGCCGTTGTCATAGCGTAGATGCGTTCGAGCATGGCCTGCTCCTACACTGGCAACGCATGAATACCCCTCCCCCCTCCAATGCCAGACGCCTGCGCCGCTGGCTGCTGCGTGGCGCCATCCTGCTGATCCTGGTCATCGCGGCGATGGCCTTCTGGAACAGCCCGTGGGCCGCCGCACCGAAGATGCTGTGGACGCTCTCGCGCATGCCGCCGGCCACGCAGCTGCCGGTGCCGGTGGAAGGCGTCCGCCCGCGCCAGATCGCCGATACCTTCGGTGCGCCGCGCGGGCGTGACCGCACGCATGCGGGCATCGACATCTTCGGCAAGCGCGGCACGCCGGTGCGCAGCGCTACCCCCGGCGTTGTCGCCGACATCCGCGACAGCGGCCTAGGTGGCCGCCAGGTCTGGGTCATCGGCCCGGGACGCGAGCGCTATTACTACGCGCACCTGGAAGGCTGGGCCGAGGGCCTGGCGCGCGGCCAGGTGGTGCGCCCCGGCGACCTGCTCGGTCACGTCGGCGACAGCGGCAACGCCAAGGGCACGCCGCCCCATCTGCATTGGGGTATCTACGGCGCCGATGGTGCCCGCGACCCACTGCCGCTGCTGCAGGGGCAAGACATCCGCTGACTGCGGCGCGGGCCTCGCCTTGGATCCGCCCGTTCATTATTTGTAAATAGGAATAGTTCGTATTACCATTTCTTTCGTTTCCGGTGGCGCCAGGACGGCCTGCCCGCCCTTCCCCTACCCGTAGCGCCTCGCCTCCTGGATGCCGGCCGAACGCGCGTGCCCGCCCAGGAATCCCCCGATGATCCGTCCCGCCTTCCGTCCCCTGCAGCCGCAGCGGCTGTCCGCTGCCGTGTTCGCCGCACTCTGCACGGCCGCCGCGCCCGCTGCCTTCGCCGAAACCGCCGCCGACCCGACCACGCTCGACAAGGTCGTGGTGAAGGGCGAGCGTGCCGAAGGCTATTCGGTGCGTCGCACCTCGGCCGGTACCCGCTTCGACCTGGCGCCGCGCGAAATCCCGCAGTCGGTCAGCATCATCAGCCATCAGCGCATTGAAGATCAGAAGCTGGACGACATCATCGACGTGCTGGGCAACACCACCGGCGTGACCAGCACGCAGTCGGACAGCGAGCGCACCGAGTTCTACGCGCGCGGCTTCTACATCGACAGCTACCAGTTCGATGGCCTGCCCACGCAGATGGTGCAGAACTGGAGCTACGGCGACTCCGGCCTGGACCTGGCCCTGTACGACCGCGTGGAAGTGGTGCGCGGCGCCACCGGCCTGCTCAGTGGCGCCGGCAACCCGTCGGCATCGGTGAACCTGATCCGCAAGCACGCCGACAGCGCCGAGCTGACCGGCAGCGTGTCGGTGAACGTCGGCAGCTGGGGCCGCACCCGCACCACCGTGGACGTGGGCAGCGCACTCAATGCCAGCGGCACCGTACGCGGCCGGGTGATCGGCAGCTACCTGGACACCGATGGGCAGATGGACCGCTACAACCAGCGCAAGACACTGGGCTATGCGGTGATCGACGCCGACCTGACCCCCGATACCCAGCTCAGCGTGGGCTACGACTACCAGCACAAGAAGGCCAGCGGCGCGACCTGGGGCGGCTTCCCGATGTGGTACGCGGACGGTAGTTCAACCCACTACCCGACGTCGTTCAATCCCTCGCCGGAGTGGACCTACTGGGACACCACCAGCAAGCGCGCCTTCGCCACCCTGCAGCACGCGTTCGGCAATGGCTGGAAGTTCAAGATCGGCGCCACCCACGATCGCACCCAGGCCGATGACAAGCTGTTCTATCCGTCCTACACCGCCTTCGACAAGACCACCGGCGCAGGTGTAACGCCGATGGCCGGCTTCTACAATACCGAGCGCAAGGTCGATGGCATCGACGGCTACATCGATGGTCCGTTCCAGCTGTTCGGTCGCGAGCACCAGTTCATGGCCGGCCTGAGCTACAACAAGCGCGAGTTCGCCAACTACGGCGATTTCCAGATGGGCGGCCCGGGCTGGAACCCGTTCGATACCTACCTCAACTGGACCGGCAACATCCCCCAGCCGAACTGGAATCCACTGGCACTGGCCAGCGAAGGCACCATCACCCAGAAGGCCGGCTACGTGGCCGCGCGGTTGTCACTGGCTGATCCGCTGAAGCTGATCGTCGGTGCGCGCTACACCGACTGGAAGAGCGAAGACGAAGGCAATGATCGCTCGCACAAGGTCACCACGCCGTACGCCGGCCTGGTCTATGACATCAACGACACCTATTCGGCGTACACCAGCTACACCGAGATCTTCCAGCCGCAGACGCTGCGCAACAAACAGGGCAGCTACCTGGACC
Organism: Stenotrophomonas sp. 14P6.2.3; assembly: GCF_057799055.1. Taxonomy (NCBI): domain Bacteria; kingdom Pseudomonadati; phylum Pseudomonadota; class Gammaproteobacteria; order Lysobacterales; family Lysobacteraceae; genus Stenotrophomonas; species Stenotrophomonas sp. 14P6.2.3. Next base: position 6,465 of record NZ_JBYOLA010000031.1, on the reverse strand, counting down.
CGGTGGATGGCAAGAGCTACGAAGTGGGCGTCAAGGGTGCCTGGTTCGACAACCGCCTGAATGCCTCGCTGGCCGTGTTCCGCATCGAGCAGGACAACGTCGGCCAGGCCACCATGGACAAGGTGGACGGGCAGCAGAATGAAACGGCCTATGTCGCCGCACGCGGCACGGTCAGCCGTGGCTTCGAGTTCGAGTTGAACGGCGAACTGGCACCGGGCTGGAATGCCACATTCGGTGCGTCGCGCTACGTGGCCAAGGACATCAACGACGCCGACATCAACACCAACCTGCCGCAGACCGCGCTGAAGCTGTTCACCAGCTACACCCCGCAGTCGCTGCAGGAACTGACCGTCGGTGGTGGTGCCAACTGGCAGAACCGCATCTACTACGCGGCGCCGGTGGTGGGTCGTTTCGAACAGGAAGGCTACGCCCTGGTCAGTGCGTTCGTGCGCTACCGCATCTCGCCGGAATTCAGCGTGCAGGCCAACCTCAACAACCTCCTGGACAAGAAGTACTACTCGCAGATCACCGGCTACGGTGCGTATGGCGATGGTCGCAACGGTTCGCTGACCTTCACCTGGTCGTTCTGAGCAGGCGCGGGGCACGATCGCCCCGCACCTGTAGAGCCGAGCCCATGCTCGGCTGCCTTTCGCAACGTTGTGGGCGATCGAGCCGAGCATGGGCTCGGCTCTACCTCCACATGGGGACGCCGGGCTGAGCCCGGCGCCGTCACCTCATCAGAACCGCAGGTCCGCGCGCAGGTACCAGTAGCGGCCACGCGGAATGTCGTAGGTCGACGCGTCATAGCCGTTCAACGAGCACGACAGGCAGATCGGCGGATCCTTGTCGAACACGTTGTTCAGACCGGCCGTCAGCTGCAGCCCCTTCATCCAGTCGATCTTGTAGCCCACCTGCGCGTCATGGAAGGTGGTGGCCGACAGCGTGTTGGTGCCGGCAGCCTGGTTGCTGCACACCGGGAACGCCACGGCGTCACCGCAGTCTTCGGTCAGTTCGGAAATGTGGCGTACCGTCCAGTTGGCGCTCCAGTTGTCCAGCGTCCAGCCGATGCTGGCGTTGCTGGTCCATTCCGGAATCGAACTGTCAGCCACTTCCACGCCGGGCTTCTGCGGCTGCCTCTGGCCGGCCGCACCGGTGGCCTCATAGCGACCGACGAAGGTGTTCTTCCAGCCCAGCTTGAACTGGCCGATCGAGCTCTGCGGCAGGGTCCAGAACAGATCCACATCCCAACCATCGGTCTTGATCGAACCCAGGTTGGTCAGGCGGTTGTTGAAGCTGCTGACCGCACCGGTGCTGGCACGGGTGATGCCGTCGCAGTAGATCGGGTCCAGCGTATCCACGCACAGGTCCAGCTGGGTCTGCGCGTTGATCGCCTGGATCGCGCCATCGATGTTGTGGCGGTAGAAGGTCACTTCCACGTCGAAGCGCTCCGACCACGACGCATCGTTGCCGAACCAGGGGCTCCACACGAAGCCGGCACTGAAGCTGCGCGACCGCTCCGGTTCCAGCTCGCGGTTGCCGCCGGTGGTCACCGAGATCTGCGAGTTGGCCTGCTGGAAGCCGGTCGGCACGCCCAGCGAGGCACAGTTGGCCGCACTGCCACGCGGCGGTGTGCCGCCCAGGCCCACCGAGCACGGATCGAACAACTGCAGATCGGCGCGCGCAGCCGAACCATACAGTTCACCGATTGACGGTGCGCGGAAGCCTTCGGCGTAGGTGGTACGCAGCACGAAATCATCGGTCACCTGCCAGCGCAGGCCGTACTTGGGCGTGAACTCGCCACCGAAGGTCGAGTAATCCGAGTAGCGGCCGGCCAGGCTCAGGTCCAGCTTCTTGCCCAGTGCCGAGTCGGCGAAGATCGGCACGCTCAGCTCCAGGTACGCTTCGTTGACGTCGTAGGAACCGGACGTCGGCTGCGACGGTACGCCGTTGTAGTGGCCGATCACCGTCAGTGGGTCAGGCTGGTACGAGCCCTTGTATTTGCGGTGTTCGAGGCCGGTGGCGAAGGACACCGGACCGGCCGGCAGGGTGAACAGATCGCTGGACAGATTGGCGGTGAACAGACTCAGCTCGTTCTGGCTGCGGTCGCGCACCACCGGCTGGATCCACTTCAGCATGTCCGGGGTGATCGAGCCGACGCCGCCGAAGATGTTCAGCGGCACGCAGCCCGGCGTGGCCGCGCACACGGCCGGATCACCCAGCGCCATGTTGACGTTGTAGATGTTGTAGCTGCCGTAGTTGGTCTGCTCGGCCTTGTTCTTGCTGTACATGCCGTTGACGTCCCAGTACCAGCTGCGGTCGGCCGCCTGGAAGTTGCCGACCAGGCCGGTGGCGAAGTACGTGGTGTCCACCTTCTGCTCGAACACGCGCGCGCCACCTTCCACCGGGCGGCGACCGATCAGGCTCATGTTGTCACCCGAGACCAGGTCGAAGCCGAACGGGTTGTATGGATTGAGCGCGGACACGGTGATGTTGTCGGCCAGCGGATTGCCGGTGGCGCCATCGGGGCCGAAGAACAGCGGCTCCGGGCCGGCCTGGTTGGTCGACTCGCGGCGGTTGCCCAGTGCCTTGACGTACCACTGCACGTTGTCGGTGATGTCGAAGCGGAACTGGCCGAACAGGCCCTTACGCTCCGAGGGCGTCAGCACCATGTTGTATTCGGCGAAGTTGAAGCGGTCGGCGCTGGTGAAGCAGTGATAGTCATCGGTGCGCGCGCAGCCGGCGCTGCCGTCGTAGCGCGGGTTGCTCACGCCGGTATTGGGCACGATGTTCTGCACCGCGCCGGTGTTCGGGTCGGTGAACATGAAACGGCCCTGCGGAATGCCGCCGCTGCCGAAGGCCAGGCCGGTACCGGGAATCGGAAAGCGCGACTGCTCGCGGTCCTTCGCATACACCGGGTCCTGCTTGGTCCAGCTTGCCCCCAGGAACAGGCTGTAACGGTCGCCGCTCTTGCCCCAGGCCAGGTCCACGCCCTTCTGCGTGCCGTCGCCCTTGCCGTACTGGCCATAGTTCAACGTCACCTGGCCGCCATCGAAATCGCGGCGGGTGATGATGTTGACCACACCGGCGATGGCATCGGAGCCGTACAGCGACGACGCGCCGTCTTCCAGCACTTCGATGCGTTCAACGATGGCCAGCGGAATGGTGTTGAGGTCGGTGGCCGAGCCCACGCCCGAGGCCGAGGATTCGTTGACCCAGCGGATGCCATCGACCAGCACGAGTACGCGCTTGGCACCCAGATGGCGCAGGTCCACCTGCGCCGAACCCGCGCCGACGCCACTACCGTCGGGCGGGAAACCGAAGTTGCCCGACGAATTGAATTTGGCATTGAGCGCCGAGCCGGAACCTGTGAGCTGTTGCAGCACTTCACCGATCGAGGTCAGGCCGGTGCGTTCGATGTCGGCGCGATTGAGGGTCTGGACCGGCACCTGGCCTTCCACTTCAGCGCGCTTGATGCGGGTACCGGTGACTTCGATCGCATCCAGATTGGTGGTGGTCGATTGGGCAGCAGCGCCCATCGGTGCCAGGGCGGTCACGCACAGCGCGACGGCAACCGCCAATGGGCGGTGGTGCAGGTAATTCATTCGCTCTCTCTCCAAAGGAATGTCGGGACATGGACTGCCGCGCTCCCCCTGCATGGCGGCAGCGTCTCCTTTGTAAACAAGCGGTAAAGATCGCGGCGTGATGCCCGACACTCTTTCACGTAGATTTGACGATTCTGAGGGCAGATAACGTCATTTGGCTACGTATTCACCGAAGGCGGCGATCTACATCGGCGCGCTTCCAAGAGCCTGCTGCCCTAGTGCGGCCCTCCCTATGGAAGGCCGCACCGGTCAAGCCATCACTGCACGAACGCGATGCGTTGCATGCCGGTGGCCTCGGCGGCGGCCAGGATCTTGGCCATGCCGTCGTACTCGGCCGACGGATCGGTACTGATGCGCAGCTCCGGCAGGTTGCCGGCATGCTGGCTGGCCTGCGCCTGCAGGCGCGACTGCAGATCGCCGATGGCCATCGGCTGCCCGTCCCAGCTCAACTGGCTGGACGCATCCAGGCGCAGCTCGATCGGCGGCGGTGGCTCGGGGCGATCAACCACGCGATCGGTGGCCTGCGGCAACTGCACGTTGATCGGCCGCGACAACATCGGCGCGGTCACGATGAAGATGATCAACAACACCAGCATCACATCCACCAGTGGCGTGACGTTGATGTCCGCCAGTGGGCCGCTTCTTCCTGCGCTACTGAATGCCATGTGCCGCTCCCTGCAGCAGGGCCGGTCGCCCCAGCCCAAACCTACGCCGGGCAGCCGCCCTCGCGGCAGTGCGGATCACATCATCATTCAGCTGTCGTTGCCCTCTGCTGCCGTGTACGCAATGAGAAACTGAATTCAGCCACCGCCCGCTATGCTGGTCGCCATGACCCGACGATCTACGACCGCCCTGTCCCTGCTCCCGCTGGCCACCACGCTGCTGATCGGCTGCGCGAGTGCCCAGTCCCTCGATGCCCAGAACGCCCAGCTGAAGGCCGCCATCGCGGCCGCCGAACGTGGCCAGTTCGATCCCGGCCAGGCCGCCGCGCTCAGCCGCCATCCAGCGTATGGCTGGCTGGAGTTCGCCAACCTGCGGCGCAACATCGACACCGTGGATACGGCGCAGGCACAGGCCTTCCTCAAGCGCTACCAGGGCCAGGCCGTGGCCAACAGCTTCCGCAGCGCCTGGCTGCCCTCTGTGGCGCGCCGGCAGGACTGGCCGACGCTGCTGGCCAACTGGGTGCCGACCGACAACCTCGGCCTGCGCTGTGCGCAGCTGACAGCGCGCCAGGCCACCGGCAAGGTGGACCCGCAGTGGATCGGTGAAGCCCAGGATCTGTGGCGCAAGAACGGCAAGTCGCTGCCCGATGCCTGCGACGCTGTGTTCGCCGTGCTGCAGGCGCAGGGCGGCATGAGCGATGCCCTGCGCTGGGAGCGCATCGATGCCGCTGCCGATGCCCAGCAGCCGGCGGTGATGCGTTCGGCCGCACGCGGCCTGCAGGCTGGCGATCTGGCGCTGGCCAACACCTACGCCGCCTTTGTCGACAAGCCCAACGCCAGTGCCCTGAACTGGCCGCGCAACGAGCGCAGCCGACGCATCGCCACCGACGGCCTGGCCAAGCTGGCCAAGGCCGACCCGGACGCCACCGAACAGCAGCTGCCGCAGTACGCGCAGGCGCTGGGCCTGAGCGCCGAACAGCAGGGCCAGGTGCGTTACCAGATCGCTCTGTGGACGGTGGCGTCCTACCTGCCCGATTCGGCCCGCCGCTTGAATGCCGTGCCCGATGCGGCCTATGACGAACGCCTGCACGAATGGCGCGCACGCGAAGCAATGTCGCGCGGCGATTGGCCGGCGACGTTGGCAGCGATCCGCAAGATGGGCCCGACCCAGCGCAACGATTCGCGCTGGCGCTATTTCGAAGGCCGCATGCTGGAAAAGACCGGCCAGGCACAGCAGGCGCAGCCGCTGTTCCGCGAAGCCGCACGCGCGCCGACCTTCCATGGCTTCCTGGCGGCGGACAAGCTGCAGCAGCCCTACACGCTGTGCCCGTGGAAGCCCAACGACAGCGCGCAGGCGCAGGCCGTGGTGGCCCGCGATCCGGCCATCCAGCGCGCGATGGCGCTGTACCAGATCGACCGCGCCGGATGGGCGGTGGCCGAATGGAACAACGCACTGTCGCGTTTCGATGACACCCAGCGTCGCCTCGCGGTACGCGTGGCGCAGGACAACGGCTGGTTCGACCGCGCGGTGTTCTCACTGGGCAAGCAGAAGCAGGAGCAGCGCCTGTACGACCTGCGCTTCCCGCTGCACCACGACGCCACGATCCGTCGCGAGTCGGCGCGCAATGCGCTGGACCCGGCCTGGGTGGCCGCTGAGATCCGTGCGGAAAGCGTGTTCAGCCCGCGCGCGCGTTCGCCTGCCAACGCCATGGGCCTGATGCAGGTGCTGCCGGCGACCGGTGCCGGCGTGGCCAAGTCCATCGGCCTGACCGGCTACGGCGGTGCTGACAGCCTGTACGACCCGGACACCAACATCGCCATCGGTACCGCGTACCTGCGGCAGTTGATGAACAAGTACGAGGGCCTGCCCTACGTGACCATCGCCGCCTACAACGCTGGCCCGACGCCGACTGCACGCTGGCAGACCCAGCGCCCGGGCTTCGATCCGGACCTGTGGATCGAGACCATCAGCTACAAGGAAACGCGCGAGTACGTTGCCCGCGTGCTGGCCTTCAGCGTGATCTACGACTGGCGCCTCAATGGCGACGCATTGCCGCTGAGCGACCGCCTGATGGGCCGCCTGGTGGACAAGCGCAAGAGCTTCACCTGCGCCGCCGACGCCGACCAGGGCGGCGACTGATCGACCGGTGACGGTAGCGGGGGGGGGGGGGGGGGGGGGGGGAAGGGGGGGGGGGGAGGGG
>NZ_JBYOLA010000030.1:0-37390 GCF_057799055.1 Stenotrophomonas sp. 14P6.2.3 | reverse complement strand
GTGCGGGGGCTGTGGGGGGGCGCGTTTTCTCTTTTTTCCCCCCCCCCCCCCCCCCCACTACCGGCGCGCACCATGACGATCCGCAGGGTTGCCCGCAGCCCCCCTGCAACCCAGACTCAGGCGCAAGGACGCCATTGCATTGCCGATCAAGGAGCCTTATTTCATGAAATCCACTCTCTGCCTGTTGCTTGCGAGCCTGATGACCAGCACCGCTACCGCCGCCACCCCGCCCGTTCCGCCGGATGTTGAGAAGCGTCCGCACGTGGTCAAGGCGCCGTTCGGCGCGACCCGCAACGATGACTATTACTGGCTGCGCGACGACAAGCGCGAGGACAAGGCCATGCTGGCCTACCTGCAGGCCGAGAACGCCTATGCCGACCAGCTGCTGGCACCGCTGAAGCCGCTGGAGGATGCGCTGTACGGCGAGATTGTCGGCCGCATCAAGCAGGACGATGCCAGTGTGCCGGCGCGCGAGCGCGGCTACTGGTACTACAGCCGCTACGAAACCGGCCAGGACTATCCCATCCATGCGCGCCGCAAGGCCAGCATGGACGCGCCGGAGGAAGTCCTGCTCAACGTCAACACGATGGCTGCCGGCAAGGGCTATTTCAGCGTCGGCTCGATGGAGGTCAGCCAGGACAACCAGCTGCTGGCCTGGGCCGATGATGACGTTGGCCGCCGCCAGTACGTCATCCGCTTCAAGGACCTGCGCACCGGCGCGGTGCTGCCGGACACGATCACCGGCACCTCCGGCGACCTGGTCTGGGCCGACGACAACCGCACCGTGCTGTATGTCGAGAACGATCCGGAAACCCTGCTGACCGTGCGGGTGAAGAAGCACGTGCTGGGCACCCCGGCCAGTGCCGACACCGTCGTCTACGAAGAAAAGGACGACAGCTTCTACATGGGCATCGGCCGCACCCGAGACGATCGCTTCATCACCATCGGCGTGCACAGCACCGTGTCCTCCGAAGAGCGCTACGCGCCGGCCAGCGACCCGACCACGTTCACCGTGCTCGCCCCGCGCCAGCGCGACGTGGAGTACGACGCCGACCACTACGACGGCCGCTGGGTGATCCGCACCAACGATGGTGCGAAGAACTTCAAGCTGGTCACCGCACCGACCGATGCCACCTCGCGCGCGCAGTGGAAGGACTGGATCGCCCATGACGATGCGGTGTTCATCGAAGGCTTCGAACTGTTCGATACCTACACCGCCATCGCCGAACGTTCCGAAGGCCTGGAGCGCATCCGCCTGCTGTTCAAGGACGGTCGCAACGACTACGTGAAGGCTGACGAACCGGCCTATTCGATGGGCCTGGGCGACAACACCGAGGCTGACACCACTTGGCTGCGCTACGTCTACACGTCGATGACCACGCCGACCACGGTGTACGAACTGAACACCACCAACGGCGAACGTCGCCAGCTGAAGCAGCAGCCGGTGATCGGCTATGACGCCTCGAAGTACGAAACCGACCGGGTGTGGATCACCGCGCGCGACGGGGTGAAGGTGCCGGTGTCGCTGGTCTATCGCAAGGGCTACAGGAAGGATGGCACCGGCGCGCTGTTCCAGTACGCCTACGGCAGCTACGGCATGTCGATGGACCCGTACTTCAACCAGACCGCGGTGAGCCTGCTCGATCGTGGCGTGGTGTATGCCATCGCCCACATCCGTGGCGGCCAGGAAATGGGCCGCGACTGGTACGAGAACGGCAAGCTGCTGCACAAGCAGAATACCTTCAACGACTTCATCGACGTCACCCGTGGCCTGGTTGCACAGGGCTGGGCGGCGAAGGATCGTGTCGCCGCGTCTGGTGGCAGTGCCGGTGGCCTGCTGATGGGCGCCATCGCCAACCAGGCGCCACAGGACTACCGCGTGCTGGTGGCGCAGGTGCCGTTCGTGGACGTGGTCACCACCATGCTCGACCCGACCATCCCGCTGACCACCAACGAGTACGACGAGTGGGGCAACCCCGAGCAGAAGCCGTACTACGAGTACATGCTGTCCTACTCGCCCTACGACAACGTGAAAAAGCAGGCCTATCCGTCGCTGTTCGTGGGTACCGGCCTGTGGGATTCGCAGGTGCAGTACTGGGAGCCGGCCAAGTGGGTGGCCAAGCTGCGTGATGACAACACCGGCCACTTCCCGATCCTGTTCCGCACCAACATGGAAGCCGGTCACGGCGGCAAGTCCGGGCGCTTCCAGCGTTACCGCGAACTGTCCGAGTCGTATGCGTTCGTGCTGCAGCAGCTGGGCATCGAAACGCCTGCTGCCGGCGCTGCGACCGAATGACGCATCGTGGCGGCGGTGATATCGCCGCCGCCACCTGCGCTGGGTATCCTTGCGCGATGAGCCTGCCCGAACCGCCCGCCACCAAGAACCTGCCAGCGCCCACCCGGCCGGTGCGGTTCCGTTGGGCGTGGTGGCTGCTGGCCTATGCCAGCCTGGGTACCGGCATCGTCGGCATCTTCGTGCCGGGGCTGCCGACCACCGTATTCATCCTGATCTCTGCCTGGGCCGCCTCGCGCGGCTCCGAGCGCCTGCACGGCTGGCTGCTGCAGCACCCGCGCTTCGGCCCGGCCATCGCCAACTGGCAGGCACATGGTGCGGTCAGCCGCTACGGCAAATGGATGGCCACGATCACCATGGCGGTGTGTGCCGGCATCATGCTGTGGTGCGTGCCGGTGGCCTGGGTGAAGTGGTTCTCCATCGGCAGCATGACCGTGGTGGCGATCTGGCTGTGGACCCGGCCGCTGCCACCGGCCGATTGATCTCTGCCGCCGGGCATGGCCCGGCGCTACCACGGGTGCCGGATTGCGGTAGCGCCGGGCCATGCCCGGCGGATGCGTGGCGCGGCACCCTGCACCAACCGCTCAGCCGCCAATGGCTATACTCGGGGCATGAACATCCCCCATCGCAACGTCATCCTGATTCCGCTGGCAGCGGCCTCGCTGCTGTTCCTCGCCGCATGCGGCAACAAGGGCCCGCTGGTGCTGCCGCAGAAGCCGGTGCCGGTGGAAGAAACCGTCGAACCGGCCGCTGATGCCGACGCCACGCCTGCTGCCACCCAGAACACCGGCGACGGCAGTCCGTCGGTAACCCCGGATCCGGTCAAGAAGGTGGACGACGGGAATGAGTAAGGCCGGTTCCAACGGCCTGCGCTTCAGCAAGATGCACGGCGCGGGCAACGATTTCGTAGTGATCGACCTGCGCGACGGCACCCCGCCGCCCACCCCGGAACTGGCCGCGCGCCTGGCCGACCGCCATACCGGCGTCGGCTGCGACCAGATCCTGACCATCGAACCGCCGCGCGCCGAAGGCTCGGTCGCCTCGTACCGCATCTGGAACGCCGATGGTTCCAATTCCGAGCAGTGCGGCAACGGCGCGCGCTGCATCGCGGCCTGGCTGGTACGCGAAGGTAGTGCGCAGGGCGATCGCTTCGTGATCGACAGCCCGCTGGCCAGCCACGCCGTGGATGTCCTCGGCGATGGCCAGTACGCGGTGGCGATGGGCGTGCCGCTGTTCGAACCGGCGCAGGTGCCGCTGATCGGCTTCGCCCACCCGCGCGAGGAATACCTGCTGCCACTGCAGGGCGAGACCGTGCGCTTCGCGGCGGTGTCGATGGGCAATCCGCACGCAGTGATCGAAGTGGGCCTGGTCGACGCTGCACCGGTTGAGCGCGTAGGCGGGCTGCTGCAGCAGCATGCGTCGTTCCCGAAGTCGGTGAACGTGGGCTTCGCCCAGGTGATGGGCCCGGAACATGCGCGCCTGCGCGTGTTCGAGCGCGGCGTGGGTGAAACCCTGGCCTGCGGCAGTGGCGCCTGCGCGGCTGCGGTGACCCTGATGCATCGCGGCCGCCTGCAGCGCGATGCGCGCATCAGCCTGCCCGGTGGCGACCTGCGCATCCAGTGGCCGGGCGATGGCCAGCCGGTGGTGATGGCGGGCCCGACCGCATTCGTCTTCGAAGGGGAGTGGATCGCATGACTGAGACCGTCGACAAGCTCGGCGCCCATGAAGTCGCCGCCTGGTTGCGGCGTCATCCGGGCTTCCTCAAGCAGTTCCCGGACCTGGCGCTGACCCTGGTGGTGCCACGCGATGACGGCCCGACCGCATCGCTGGCCAGCTACCAGCTGGAAGTGCTGCGCGAGAAGAACCGCGAGCTGGCGCGACGGTTGGCCGACCTGGGCGCGACCGCGCAGGTCAACGAGCGGCTGGCGGTGCGCACGCATCAGCTCACCCTGGCCCTGATGAAGCAGGACAATGCCGCCGATACGCTGCGCGCGATGGCGGCGTCGCTGCAGGAAGACTTCGCCGGCGATCTGGTGCGGCTGGTGGTGCATGCGCCGGTGGCCGGGCTGGAGCAGGCCGAGTGGCTGCAGGTGCTGGCTGCCGATGATGCGCAGCTGGGCCCGTTCCGCGACTGCCTGAAGGATGGCGAGCCGATCTGTGGCCGCCTGCACAGCGACAAGAACGCGGTGCTGTACGGCGCGCGCAGTGAGGAAGTGCAGACCACCGCCTTGCTGCCGCTGCCGGGCGTTGGCCTGATCGCGGTGGGCAGCCACGATCCGAACCGTTTCTATCCCGGCATGGGCACGCTGTTCCTGCGGATGATGGGCGAGGCCCTGGTGACCGGGCTCAAGCGCTTCGCGGATTGAGCGGGAAACGACGACGATGAGCGCGGTGCAGGCGTTCCTGCAGCACCTGCAGGTGGAGCGGCGGATGTCGGCGCATACGCTGGATGCCTACCGCCGCGACCTGGACGCATTGTCGGTGTGGGCCGAACCCCGCGGCGTGGCCGTGGAGGCGCTGGATACCGACGCCGTGCGCCAGTTCGTTGCCGACGAACACCGCCGTGGCCTGTCGGCCAAGAGCCTGCAGCGCAGGCTGTCAGCCTGCCGCAGTTTCTACGCCTGGCTGCTCAAGCATGGCCGTATCGAGGCCAGCCCGGCAGCGACGCTGAAGGCACCGCGCGCACCGAGACGATTGCCGCAGGTACTCGACGCCGACGAAGCCGTGCAGCTGGTTGAACTGGAACCGGAAGGCGAGCTGGGTCGTCGTGACCGCGCGCTGCTGGAGCTGTTCTATTCCTCCGGCCTGCGCTTGAGCGAAGTCTGCGCGCTGACCTGGCGCGATCTGGATTTCGCCAGTGGCCTGGTCAACGTGATGGGCAAGGGCAACCGGCAACGTCGCGTTCCCTTCGGAAAGCCGGCACGTGAGGCGCTGCTGACCTGGCGCAGCGAAAGCGGCGGTGGTGCCGCTACACCGGTTTTTCCCGGCCGCAACGGGCCGATCAGCCAGCGTGCGGTGCAGATCCGCATCCGCCAGCTGGCGCAGCGCCAAGGCCTGTTCAAGCACGTACACCCGCACATGCTGCGGCACAGTTTCGCCAGCCACATCCTGGAATCCTCCGGCGACCTGCGCGGTGTGCAGGAACTGCTCGGCCATGCCGACATTGCCACCACGCAGATCTACACGCACCTGGATTTCCAGCACCTGGCCAAGGTCTACGATGCCGCGCACCCGCGCGCGAAGCGCCGCAAAGACCCGGCCGACAAGGGGGAGTAGCGCCGGGCCATGCCCGGCGAGCGCGCAGCGCGGGCTGCGTCGCATGCATGACGCATGGATCGCGCAGCCGCCGGGCATGGCCCGGCGCTACCGGAACGGCCGCAGCTTGATCTGGATCAGGGCAGGGCAGTGGTCGCTGGCGCATCGTGGCCGCAGGCCACGAAGAGATGCCGACCATGGCAAAGCCCATTCCGCTGCGTCCCAAGCACCCCGAGCGCATCTGCTGGGGTTGCGACCGTTACTGCGCCGCCGACGCACTGGCCTGTGGTAACGGGTCGGGCCGCACCCAGCACCCCATCGAAACCCAGGGCGAAGACTGGTACGTGGCATGGGGCATTGAGCCGAATCCGGACCGCCCTTCGCAGGCCAAGCGCTGAACGGCAGCTATCGGCACGGGCTTGATCGCTTCGGCGGCTGTCCCCATGTCCCGTGAACAGCTATCGGAGGCCGCATGGACCCCAGTCAGAATCCCACCGTTTTCCACGCCACCACCATCGTCTGCGTTCGTCGCGGCGAGCACGTGGCCATTGCCGGCGACGGCCAGGTCACCCTCGGCCACACGGTGATGAAGGGCAACGCACGCAAGGTCCGCCGCCTCGGCCGCGATGGCCAGGTGCTGGCCGGCTTCGCCGGTGCCGCCGCCGATGCCTTCACCCTGTTCGAGCTGTTCGAAGCCAAGCTGGAAAAACACGGCCAGCTGCAGCGCGCTGCGGTGGAGCTGGCCAAGGATTGGCGCACCGAGCGTCGCCTCGGCAAGCTTGAAGCCCTGTTGGCCGTGGCCGACAAGGAAACCTCGCTGATCATCAGCGGCACCGGCGATGTGATCGAGCCGGAGGACGGCATCATCGCCATCGGTTCCGGTGGTTCGTATGCACTGTCCGCTGCACGCGCGCTGATGGCGCACACCGAACTGGACGCACGCACCATCGCCAGTGAAGCGATCAACATCGCCGGCGACATCTGCATCTACACCAACCGCAACGTGGTGGTCGAGGAGCTGTGACGGGGAACCGTCACAGGCATTCCCGATCCGCCGGGCATGGCCCGGCGCTACCGACAACGAATTCGTGAGCACACCCATGCCGCACAAGATCGAAGTTTCCTCCGCCACCATGACCCCACGCGAGATCGTGCAGGAACTGGACCGGCACATCGTCGGCCAGCATGACGCCAAGCGTGCGGTTGCCATCGCCCTGCGCAACCGTTGGCGCCGCATGCAGCTGCAGCCCGAGCTGCGCAACGAGGTCATGCCCAAGAACATCCTGATGATCGGCCCGACCGGCGTCGGCAAGACCGAGATCGCGCGCCGCCTGGCCACGCTGGCCAACGCGCCGTTCGTCAAGGTCGAAGCGACCCGTTTCACCGAAGTCGGCTACGTCGGCAAGGACGTCGAGCAGATCATCCGCGACCTGGCCGATACCGCCGTCAAGCTGTACCGCGAGCAGGCCAAGGTGCGCGTGCGCACGCAGGCCGAAGAGCGCGCCGAAGACCGCATCCTCGATGCGCTGCTGCCGCGCCGCAGTGGTGGCATCGGCTTCGACCCGGAGGCGGCGCGCAACGAACCGTCGGCCCAGGACAACGAGACCCGCATCAAGTTCCGCAAGATGCTGCGCAATGGTGAGCTGGATGATCGCGAGATCGAGCTCGACCTGACCGCCAACGTCAGCATGGACATCATGACCCCGCCGGGCATGGAGGAAATGGGCCAGCAGCTGAAGTCGATGTTCGCCAACCTCGGCGGTGGCGCCAAGGCGCACAAGCGTACGCTGACCATCAAGGCCGCGCGCCCGCTGCTGCAGGAAGAAGAAGCCGGCAAGCTGGTCAACGAGGACGATATCCGCACCGCCGCGATCGAAGCCTGCGAGCAGCACGGCATCGTGTTCATCGACGAGATCGACAAGGTCGCCAAGCGGGGTGATGCAGGCTCGTCTGGCGGTGATGTCTCCCGCGAAGGCGTGCAGCGCGATCTGCTGCCGCTGGTGGAAGGTTCCAACGTGTCCACCAAGTACGGCACGATCAAGACCGACCACATCCTGTTCATCGCATCGGGCGCGTTCCACCTGGCCAAGCCCAGCGACCTGATCCCCGAGCTGCAGGGCCGCTTCCCGATCCGCGTGGAGCTGGGTGCGCTGAGCAAGGCGGATTTCGTGCGCATCCTGACCGAACCGAAGGCTGCGCTGACCAAACAGTACGAAGCGCTGTTGGCCACCGAAGGCGTCAAGGTCAGCTTCACCACCGATGCCATCGACCGCCTGGCCGAGATCGCGTTCCAGGTGAACGAGCGCCAGGAGAACATCGGTGCGCGTCGCCTGCACACCGTGCTGGAGCGACTGCTGGATTCGCTCAGCTACGAAGCGCCGGATCGCGATGGTGAAACCCTGGTCATCGACAGTGCCTATGTCGATGCGCACCTGGGTGAGCTGGTGCAGGATCCGGACCTGAGCCGTTACATCCTGTAACCGGGAATGCGAAAAGGCCGCCGAAAGGCGGCCTTTTCTTTGAGGTGCGTTGCTCTGGTAGTCGCCGACCTTGGTCGGCATACAAATGGCATGCCGACCAAGGTCGGCATCTACCGCTCCGGCAGCGGCTCCGGCACCGAACCCGGTACGAACACGCCTTCCTTCACGTAGGCGGCCAGGGTCATGTCCAGCGCCAGCATGCCATCGCGCTTGAGGTCCATCAGGTCCGGCTCGACCATCGCCCCATGCAGCACGCCGAGCACGGTGGCGTGCAGCATGCGCGCGGCGATCTTCGGATCGGCGCCGTCGCGCAGCTGGCCCAGGTCCTGGGCACGGCGCAGGGCACGTTCCATCCGGTCCAGGGCGTCGCGGAAACCGCTCTGCTGCAGTTCGGTCAGCACCCTGGTGTCGGCCGAGGCATCGCTGCGCAGCATGATCTCCATGGTCTTGCGCAGGCGCTCGTCCTCGGACAGCTCGATGAACGAGTGGATCATCACCGCGCGCAGGTCATGCACCGGCGTGTCGCGCTGGTCGGTGGAGGTGCGCTCCAGCTCCTGCATGAAGGGCAGGTGCACCCGCTCGACGATCGCGGTCAGCACCTCGCCCTTGTTCTTGAAGTGCCAGTACACGGCGCCGCGGGTGTAACCGGCGCGGGCACCGATCATCTCCAACGTGGTGCGGGCCACGCCGTGTTCGTGAAAACAGGCTTCGGCGGCATCCAGGATGCCTTCGCGGGTTGCCTGGGTGTCCTCTTTGGTCTTGCGGGCCATGAGCGGGTACGGGTGCAGGTGAAACGTGGCTGAATTGTACCGCTTTACAAACAAACACGCATGTATGTATATTTCCTTCCCATCATTCCCGTCGTGTGCGTGGCAGGCCTGTCCTGGCTCCCACTCCACCCGGGTGGGCGCTGTTCGCGCGGTCTTCACTCCTGCAAGGGGAGGGTCCGTCGTATCAGCACCTGCTGAGATCCCTCCCTTCAAGAGCCATTCCCATCATGTTGCTGAGCCGAATCCGACCCTTCGCGTTGTCGCTGGCGATCGCTGCCACCGTCGCTGCCTGCGGCGGCCAACCCCAGGCGCCCGAACAGGGGCCGGGCCAGGTCAGCGTGGTCACGCTGAAATCCGAAACCGTCGGCCTGACCCGTGAGTTGCCGGGCCGCACCAATGCCTTCCTGGTGGCCGAAGTGCGCCCGCAGGTCAACGGCATCGTCGCCAAGCGGCTGTTCACCGAGGGTGGGATGGTCAAGGCCGGCGAGCCGCTGTACCAGATCGAGGACGCCAGCTATCGCGCCCAGGCCAACAGTGCGCGTGCACAGCTGGCCCGCGCCGAAGCCACCGCCAATGCGGCGCGGCTGAGTGCCAAGCGCATCACCGAGCTGGCCAAGGTCGACGCGGTCAGCCAGCAGGATCTGGAAAACGCAGTGGCCGCGCAGAAGCAGGCCGAGGCCGATGTCGGCGCCGCCAAGGCATCACTGGATGCCGCCAACGTGACCCTCGGTTATGCGCGCATCACCGCGCCGATCAGCGGCCGCATCGGCAAGTCCAGCGTCACCCAGGGCGCGCTGGTCAGCGCCGGCCAGGCAACTGCGCTGGCGACCGTGCAGCAGCTGGACCCGATCTACGTCGACCTGACCCAGTCCTCGGCCGAGCTGCTGCAGCTGCGCCGCGAACTGGCCGCCGGCCGCCTGCAGGACAACCAGCAGACGCCGGTCAGCATCCTGATGGAAGACGGCAGCACCTTCGAACACAAGGGCACGCTGGAGTTCTCCGAAGTCAGCGTCGATCCGGCCACCGGCAGCTTCGCGCTGCGGGTCAAGGTCGACAACCCCGACGGCCTGCTGATGCCGGGCATGTACGTGCGCGCGGTGATCGGCGGCGGTGTGCGCAGCGATGCGGTGCTGGTGCCGATGCAGGGCATCGCCCGCGATCCGAAGGGCGATACCAGCGCGATGGTGGTCGGCAAGGACAACAAGGTCGAAGTGCGCCCGGTCAAGGTCAGCCGCACCGTCGGCGACAAGTGGCTGGTCGAGGACGGCCTGAAGGCCGGTGACAAGGTCATCGTCGAAGGCCTGCAGAAAATCGGCCCGGGCATGCCCGTGAATGCCACCGAACAGGGCGTCGCCCCGGCCAAGCCGGCCGCCGCCCAACCTGCAGCTGCGGCCGCAGGCGCGAAGTAAGCGGAGAACCCCATGGCACGTTTCTTCATCGATCGACCCATCTTCGCGTGGGTCATCGCGATCATCATCATGCTCGCCGGCGGCCTGGCCCTGTTCAAGCTGCCGATCTCGATGTACCCCAACGTCGCACCGCCGGCGGTGGAAATCAGCGCCAGCTACCCGGGTGCTTCGGCCAAGGTGGTCGAAGACTCGGTGACGCAGATCATCGAGCAGAACATGAAGGGCCTTGATGGCCTGATCTACTTCTCCTCCAACAGCTCGTCCAACGGCCAGGCCACCATCACCCTGACCTTCGAGAGCGGTACCAACCCCGACATCGCCCAGGTGCAGGTGCAGAACAAGCTGCAGCTGGCGATGCCACTGCTGCCGCAGGAAGTGCAGCGGCAGGGCATCAACGTGGCCAAGTCCAGCTCGGGCTTCCTGAACGTCATCGCGTTCGTGTCCGAAGACGGCAGCATGGATGCCAACGACATCGCCGACTACGTCGGTTCCAATGTCGTGGACCGTCTCAGTCGCGTGCCGGGCGTGGGCAACATCCAGGTGTTCGGTGGCAAGTACGCCATGCGCATCTGGCTGGACCCGAACAAGCTGCACACCTACGGCATGTCGGTGCCGGAAGTGGTTGCCGCGGTGAAGGCACAGAACGCGCAGGTGGCCATCGGCCAGCTGGGTGGTGCGCCGTCGGTGAAGGGCCAGCAGCTCAACGCCACCATCAACGCGCAGTCGCGCCTGCAGACCCCGGAACAGTTCCGCAACATCATCGTGCGCGGCGCGCAGGACGGTGCCGAACTGCGCCTGGGCGACGTTGCCCGCGTCGAGCTGGGCGCCGAGTCGTACGACTTCGTCACCCGCTACAACGGTCAGCCGGCCAGCGGCCTGGCGGTCACCCTGGCCACCGGCGCCAACGCGCTGGATACCGCGGCCGGTGTCGATGAAACCCTGAAGGAACTGGAAGGCTTCTTCCCGGCCGGCCTGAAGGCCGAGATCCCGTACGACACCACCCCGTTCGTGCGCGTGTCGATCAAGGGCGTGGTGCAGACCCTGCTCGAAGCGATCGTGCTGGTGTTCGTGGTGATGTACCTGTTCCTGCAGAACTTCCGCGCCACCCTGATCCCGACCATCGCCGTACCGGTGGTGCTGCTGGGTACCTTCGGCGTGCTGTCGGTGCTGGGCTTCTCGGTGAACATGCTGACCATGTTCGCGATGGTGCTGGCCATCGGCCTGCTGGTGGACGATGCCATCGTGGTGGTGGAGAACGTCGAGCGCATCATGTCCGAAGAGGGCCTGTCGCCGCTGGAAGCCACCCGCAAGTCGATGAGCCAGATCACCGGTGCGCTGGTGGGCATCGGCCTGGTGCTGTCGGCGGTGTTCGTGCCGATGGCCTTCATGAGCGGCTCCACCGGTGTGATCTACCGGCAGTTCTCGGCGACGATCGTGTCGGCGATGGCGTTGTCGGTGCTGGTGGCCATCGTGCTGACCCCGGCGCTGTGCGCGACCATGCTCAAGCCGCTGAAGAAGGGCGAGCACCACGTCGCCCACAAGGGCTGGTCGGGTCGCTTCTTCAACGGTTTCAACCGCGGCTTCGACCGTACCAGTGAAAGCTACCAGCGCGGCGTACGCGGCATCCTGCATCGCCCGTGGCGGTTCATGGGCATCGTGGCCGCACTGTTCCTGCTGATGGGCGTGCTGTTCGTGCGCCTGCCCAGCTCGTTCCTGCCCAATGAAGACCAGGGCGTGCTGATGGCGCTGGTGCAGGCGCCGGTGGGTGCAACCCAGGAGCGCACGCTGGAATCGATCGCCGCGCTCGAAAAGCACTTCATGGAAAACGAGAAGGGTGCCGTCGAATCGGTGTTCTCGGTGCAGGGCTTCAGCTTCGCCGGCATGGGCCAGAACGCGGGCATGGCCTTCGTCAAGCTGAAGGACTGGAAGGATCGTGACGCCGACAATGGCGTGATGCCGATCACCGGACGTGCGATGGCTGCACTGGGGCAGATCAAGGATGCCTTCATCTTTGCCTTCCCGCCGCCGGCCATTCCGGAGCTGGGTACGGCTTCGGGCTACACCTTCTTCCTGAAGGACAACAGCGGCCAGGGCCATGAGGCATTGCTGGCGGCCCGCAACCAGCTGCTCGGCCTGGCGGCCGGCAGCAAGAAGCTGGCCAACGTGCGTCCGAACGGCCAGGAAGACACTCCGCAGTTCCGCATCGATATCGATGTGGCCAAGGCCAGCTCGCTGGGCCTGTCGATCGACCAGATCAACACCACCCTGGCCACTGCGTGGGGCAGCTCGTACATCGATGACTTCATCGATCGCGGCCGCGTCAAGCGCGTGTTCGTGCAGGCTGACCAGCCGTTCCGCATGGTGCCGGAGGACTTCGATCTCTGGTCGGTGAAGAACGACAAGGGTGAGATGGTTCCGTTCAGCGCCTTCGCCAGCAAGCAGTGGGACTACGGTTCGCCGCGCCTGGAACGCTACAACGGCGTGTCGGCCACCGAAATCCAGGGCGAACCGGCCCCGGGCGTGGCGTCCGGTGATGCCATGGCCGAGATCGAACAGCTGGCCAAGCAGTTGCCGGCGGGCTTCGGCGTCGAGTGGACGGCGATGTCCTACCAGGAGCGCCAGGCGGGCTCGCAGACGCCGCTGCTGTACACGCTGTCGCTGATGATCGTGTTCCTGTGTCTTGCCGCGTTGTACGAAAGCTGGAGCGTGCCGACCTCAGTGCTGCTGGTGGCGCCGCTGGGCATCCTCGGTGCGGTGCTGGCCAATACCTTCCGTGGCATGGAGCGCGACATCTATTTCCAGGTGGCGATGCTGACCACGGTGGGACTGACCAGCAAGAACGCGATCCTGATCGTCGAGTTCGCCAAGGAGCATCTGGAGAAGGGCGCGGGGCTGATCGAAGCGACGATGCACGCGGTCCGCGACCGTCTGCGTCCGATCATCATGACCTCGCTGGCCTTCGGCATGGGCGTGCTGCCGCTGGCGATCTCCAGCGGTGCCGGCTCCGGCGCCAAGCAGGCGATCGGCACCGGCGTGCTCGGCGGCATGGTGGTTGGCACCGTGCTCGGCGTGTTCTTCGTACCGCTGTTCTTCGTCGTGGTGCAGCGCGTGTTCAAGAAGCGCAACGCCGCCGAGTGATGACAACCGGTAGCGCCGGGCCATGCCCGGCGAATGCCTCACCGCATAGTCGCCGGGCCCGGCCCGGCGCTACCACCGTGACCCCCAAGGTGTCGCTATGAAATTCTCTTCTCTTGCAGTATCCCTCGCCACCGCGCTGGCGCTCAGCGCGTGCGGCACCCTGGCGCCGAAGAACACCGCAGTGGCCCCGGCCATTCCGTCGCAGTGGCCGGCGGAAGCCGCACAGGGCGAAGTGGCCGATGCGGCCGCGGTCGGCTGGCGCGACTTCTTCACCGATGAGCGCCTGCAGCAGGTGATCGGCCAGGCGCTGGACAACAACCGCGACCTGCGCGTGGCCGTGCTCAACGTCGAGAAGGCGCGTGGCCAGTACCGCGTGCAGCGCGCTGACCGCGTGCCGGGCGTGGCCGTGACCGGGCAGATGGACCGCCGCGGCGGCGACGTGCCGGTGACCGAGCAGTTCAGCGCGGGCGTCGGCGTGGCCGAGTTCGAACTGGACCTGTTCGGCCGCGTGCGCAACCTGAGCGAAGCCGCGCTGCAGCAGTACTTCGCCGTGGCGGCCAATCGTCGCAATGCGCAGCTGAGCCTGGTGGCCGAGACCGCTACCGCCTGGTTGACCTACGGCGCCGACCAGCAGCGCCTGGCGATCGCCGAAGCAACGGTGAAGACCTATGAGGATTCGCTGCGTCTGGCCGAGGCACGCCATGAGCGTGGCGGCAGTTCGGCGCTGGAACTGACCCAGACCCGCACCCTGGTCGAGACCGCGCGCACCGATGCCGCGCGTCTGCGTGGGCAGCTGGCCCAGGACCGCAACGCGCTGGCGCTGCTGGCCGGTGGCCAGTTGGATCCGGCGCTGCTGCCGGACAGCATCGCGCCGCAGGTGCTTGCGCTGGCACCGCCGCCGGCCGGCCTGCCCAGCGACGTGCTGCTGCAGCGCCCTGACATCATGGCGGCGGAACATCAGCTGCTGGCCGCCAATGCCAACATCGGTGCCGCACGCGCTGCCTTCTTCCCCAGCATCTCGCTGACCGGCAGCATCGGCAGTGGTTCGGGTGAACTGTCGGGCCTGTTCGACAGCGGCACGCGGGTGTGGAGCTTCCTGCCGAAGATCACCTTGCCGATCTTCCAGGGCGGCAAGCTGCGCGCGAACCTGGCAGTGGCCAACGCCGATCGTGATATCGCGCTGGCGCAGTACGAAAAGTCGATCCAGAGCGGCTTCCGCGAAACCGCCGACGCGCTGGCATTGAATGTCAGCCTGGATGAGCAGGCGGCCTCGCAGCAGCGCCTGGTGGAAGCGGCCGAGCAGGCCAACCGTCTGTCGCAGGCACGCTATGACGCCGGCCTGGACAGCTTCGTCACCCTGCTGGATGCACGTCGTACCGCCTACAACGCGCAGCAGACACAGCTGCAGACGCAGCTGGCGCAGCAGTCCAACCGCATCACGCTGTACAAGGTGCTGGGCGGCGGCTGGCACGAGCGCGGGTAAGCCGCGCTGATTCCGGTAGCGCCGGGCCATGCCCGGCGGCTCTTCCACCCAATATTCAGGGCGCCTGAAGCAGACCGCGCTGCGCGCTCGCCGGGCATGGCCTGGCGCTACCGCATTGGCCAGCGGCACCACGCAAATGGATACTCATCCAACTGGTCGGTGAGTCCCGCTCGGATGGGATTGCCCAGGATGTAGAGAGCGTGACGTCTCAAGGCTTTCTCATGACGCACCGCATGGTCGAAGTAGCTGGGCTGCCAAAGCGGTGTATCCACGCCGAACTGTTGCCCCAACTGTCGGCTGCTGCGTGACTTCACCGTTCCCATCAGTCGGGCAAGCGTTCCACTGCGCAGTTGCACCAGCCAGTGGAGATGATCGGGCATGATGACCCAGGCATAGGAGTGGCTCATGCCTGCACGTTCCACGAACCGCAACGCTTCCAGCAGGCATGCGGCATGGTCGGGGTCTTCGAAAACCCGACGCCGCTGCCGTACGACAGTGGTGAGCACATAGCAGCTATCGACCCGGGAATCGCGGCCACGGGCGAGATGACGACTGGACATGAAGCCAGTCTGTGGGAACAACGTGTCTGCTCGTATCGGTAATCGCCACTGATTCTTGTGGGGATCGTCCAGTCTGCGCGCTGGTGGGGTGCCATCCGTATGTGGACACTCCGCTAGTGCCGGGCCATCCTCAGTGGCTCTTCCGCCCGACATTCAGGGTGTCTGAAGCAGACCGCGCTTCGCGCTCGCCGGGCATGGCCCGGCGCTACCAGAAGGTCGGGATCATCGGAGATCGTGCAGTTGCCGGCCAGCGGCCGGCACTACCGGTCACACCGCTTCGTCATCCCGCCGCTCGGTGCGGCAGGAGCGTACCCGCGTCAGCGCGTCGCCGGCTTCGCGCGCCATCCTTTCGTACTCGGCGCGGATCTCTTCCAGACGCTCTTCGTCCAGTTCTTCCAGGTCCAGCAGCTCGTTGTTGGCCTCGGCAGTGGCGCGGATCAGTTCATCCAGCTTGATCTGCATCGCCGCCGTGTCCGAGTTCTGCGTGTGCTGGATCAGGAACACCATCAGGAAGGTGATGATCGTGGTGCCGGTGTTGATCACCAGCTGCCAGGTATCGTTGAACTTGAATATCGGGCCGCTGATGCCCCACAGCACGACGATCGCCACCGCGGCCAGGAAGGTCCACGGCGAGCCGGTGGCGGCCGCGGCCTTCTTGGCGATCGTATTGAACAGGTTCCTTGCGCTCATCGTCATCGTTCCACTGGAATGACGACGATCATCGGCACGTGGCCGTGCAGGTGCCGTGCAGTCGAACGGGTGGCTCAGGCGCGCAGGCGCGGTGCTTCCTGGCTGCGCACCGGGCTGGCCAGGTAGACGTGCTGCCAGCAGCGTTCGACGAATTCGCGGGCCTGCGCTTCGGTCAGGCGCGGCATGATCTGCAGGGCGTACTGGGTCTGGAACAGCTCATCGCGCTGCGCATTGCTGGCGCGAGGTTGGGTGATCAGCGAATCACAGGCGAACTTGATCCACGGCACATAGGTGCCGAACGAGGTGTGCGCGAGTGCGCCATCGGCGTGCTGGCGGCGCCAGTAATCCAGCTCCGCATCGACATTGATGACAGGGGGAATGGCGGGAACTTCAGCGTGCATGACGATCCAATCGGTTGAAGGTGAAAGGGAGTGGGGGCTCGTTACAGTGTGGCCCGGACGGTGGTGCATGCCGCGTCAGCGCGATGTGCAGCCAGCGTGGCGATGGCGCAGCAGCTGTGCGTGTTCAACCGCACCCAGGCGTTCGGCCATGCCGGCCATCGCATTGCACAGGCGCACCAGGTCGCGGGGATGATCGAGCAGCAGATCCTGCTGCATGTCCTGGTAGGCGCTCCAGAACGGGGCACTGCGCTGGTGCAGTGCGTATTGCTGCTGCAGTCGGTCCCAGATCGCGGCCAGGGCCGGGTCGCTGGGAGGACGTACCGCATGCGCTTGCATGGTCGGCTCCAAGCCGGGGCGGGGGCCCCGGTTGCATTCCACCCTAGACGTGGCAGCGCAGCAGGATGTTAGTGGCGCGTGTGCACTGCACGCAGCTGACTGCGCAGCAGTTCACGTTGAAGCAGGCAGACGCTGCCGGCACAAGGGTGTGCCGGCACTGAAGCGTTCATCAAGGCGGACTCATCAGCCGTGGCGGATGCTCATTCGCCGATGTCTTCGTTCCAGATTTCCGGATGTTGCGCAATGAAACCGCCCAACAGGTCCACGCATTCCTGGCTGTCCAGGTCGATCACGTTGACGCCGTTTTCGCGCAGCCAGTCGATGCCGCCCTGGAAAGTGCGCGATTCGCCGACCACCACCGTGCCGATGTTGAACTGCCGCACCAGGCCCGAGCAGTACCAGCACGGAGCCAGGGTGGTGACCATGATGGTGTCCTGGTAGCGGCGCTGGCGGCCGGCCTTGCGGAAGGCATCGGTCTCGCCATGCACGGACGGGTCGCCTTCCTGCACGCGGCGGTTGTGGCCGCAGCCGAGCAGGCGGCCGTCGTTGTGGTACAGCGCCGCGCCGATCGGCACGCCGCCTTCGGCCAAGCCCTGGCGGGCTTCGGCGATGGCGGTCTGCAGCAGGGCCTGGTAGTCGGGCGTGGTGATCATGCGGGGCTCCGGTAGGTCGTGGGGCGCCATGATACGGCCAGCGTTCCCCGCAGGGGCCCGGCGGTGCGATAATCGGGGGCATGAGCGAATCCCCCTACAAATCCGGTACCACCCATTTCGGGTTCCGCGACGTTGACGCCAAGGACAAGCAGAAGCTGGTCGGCCAGGTGTTCACGTCGGTCGCGCGCAACTACGACCTGATGAACGACCTGATGAGCATGGGCGTGCACCGGGCATGGAAGCGCTACTACGTAGCCACCGCGCAGGTGAAGCCGGGTGACCGCGTGCTCGACCTGGCCGGGGGCACCGGCGATATCGCCGCGCTGCTGAAGGAGCGGGTCGGTGCCGAGGGTTCGGTGGTGCTGGGCGACATCAACGCCGGCATGCTGTCGGTCGGCCGTGACCGCCTGACCAACCGCGGCCTGGTGCTCGGCCTGGACTACGTGCAGTGCAACGCCGAAGCCCTGCCGTTCCCGGACAACAGCTTCGACCTGGTGACCATCGCCTTTGGTCTGCGCAACGTGACCGACAAGGACGCCGGCCTGCGCGAGATGTACCGCGTGCTGAAGGTGGGCGGCCAGGCCCGCGTGCTGGAGTTCTCCGAAGTCACCGCGGACTGGTTCAAGCCGATCTACGACTTCCACTCGTTCAAGATCCTGCCGAAGCTGGGCAAGCTGTTCGCCAACGATTCGGACAGCTACCAGTACCTGGCCGAGAGCATCCGCAAGCATCCGCCGCAGGAAGAGCTGAAGGCGATGATGGGGCAGGCGGGCTTCGAGCGCTGCCACTACAAGAACCTGACCGGCGGCATCGTCTCGATCCACTCCGGCTACAAGCTGTAAGCCTCGCTTTGGTAGGTGCCAACCTTGGTTGGCACACGCCCGCCGCGAGCGATGATGTATCCGTGCCAACCAAGGTTGGCACCTACCTGTAGATGCCGACCTTGGTCGGCATGGGCCCCCACCGCGCGCCCGCCGCCATTACCCCGCACCGCGCAACGCTTCCCGGCCGGGGGAGAGGTACCATTGGGGTTTGATCCCCGTAACGGTCCCGATTCATGCGCAATCCGCTGATGCTCCTTCCGCTGGCCGTGGCCCTGGCCGCCGGCTGCTCCCAGGAGGCGGCCGCACCCGCCGCCGCCCCGACTGCCCAGAAGGCTCCCGCCGCCCCCGTGAACGCCGAAAACCGCAGCCACGATGAAAGCTCGTACGCCGAGCCGGACAAGGTCGTCGTCAAGGACATCGCGCTGGATCTGAAGCTGGACTTCGACCAGAAGCAGATCGGCGGCACCGCCACCTACACCCTGGAATGGAAGCAGAAGGATGCCAAGCAGCTGGTGCTGGACACCCGCGAGCTGAGCATCGCCAAGGTCGAAGCGATCGCCGCCGACGGCGCGCGCAGCCCGCTGCAGTTCGTGCTGGCCCCGGTGGACAAGGTGTTCGGCAGCAAGCTGACCATCGAAACCCCGGACCAGCCGGCCAAGGTCGAGGTGACCTACCACACCGCACCGACCGCGTCGGGCCTGCAGTGGCTGGCGCCGTCGATGACCGAGGGCAAGAAGCTGCCCTTCATGTTCAGCCAGTCGCAGGCGATCCACGCCCGTTCCTGGGTGCCACTGCAGGACACCCCGAGCGTGCGCTTCACCTACAGCGCGCACGTGGTCTCGCGCCCGGACGTGATGGTGCTGATGAGCGCCGACAACGATCCCAAGGCCGCGCGTGACGGTGACTACACCTTCAAGATGCCGCAGCCGATTCCGTCCTACCTGCTGGCCATCGCCGCCGGCGACCTGGTGTTCGAGCCGATCTCCGGCCGTTCCGGCGTCTGGGCCGAGCCGACCATGGTCAACAAGGCCGCCAAGGAATTCGAAGACACCGAGAAGATGATCGGTGCCGCCGAAAAGCTGTACGGCGAATACCGCTGGGGCCGCTACGACATGCTGGTGCTGCCGCCGTCGTTCCCGTTCGGTGGCATGGAAAACCCGCGCCTGACCTTCGCCACTCCGACCGTGATCGTCGGCGACAAGTCGCTGGTCTCGCTGGTCGCCCATGAACTGGCACACAGCTGGTCGGGCAACCTGGTGACCAACGCCAGCTGGAAGGACATCTGGCTCAACGAAGGCTTCACCACCTACGTCCAGGGCCGCATCACCGAAGCCCTGTACGGCAAGGAGATGGCCGAGATGGAAAAGCAGATCGACCAGACCGATCTGCTGGCCGAAGTGAAGGACATGAGCCCGGCCGACCAGGCGCTGGCGCTGCCGCCGCTGAACGAGCGTGACCCGGACGAAGCCCTGAGCCAGGTGGCCTACGTCAAGGGTTCGTGGTTCCTGGAATTCCTGGAACAGCGTTTCGGCCGCGAAACCTTCGATCCGTTCCTGCGCGGCTGGTTCGATGACCACGCTTTCCAGAGCGCCAACACTGACCAGTTCGTCGAGTACCTGAAGAAGAACCTGCTGCCGAAGAATCCGTCGGCGGTCACCGAAGCCGAACTGAAGGCGTGGCTGGACGAGCCGGGCATTCCGGCGTTCGCGGCCAAGGCGCAGTCGCGCAACTTCAGCAGCGTGGATACCGCGCGCATCGCTTTCGCCAGCGCCGGCACCGTGCCGAGCAGCCAGGTGATCGCCGAGTGGAGCACCCAGGAGTGGGTCCGCTTCATCGACGGCCTGGGCGCCACCCAGCCGCTGGACAAGCTGGCCACGCTGGACAAGGCGTTCCACTTCACCGGCACCCCGAATGGCGAGATCGCCATGCGCTGGTACCCGCTGACCATCCGCAGCGGTTACGAGCAGGCCAATGAAGCGGCGGCTGCGTTCATCGAGCGTGTCGGTCGTCGCAAGCTGATCCTGCCGATCTACGCCGAACTGGTGAAGACCCCGAAGGGGCTGGAACTGGCCAAGCAGGCGTTCGAGAAGGCCAAGCCGGGCTACCACCCGATCACCACCGCCTCGGTGCAGGACATGCTGGCCAAGGCTGAAGCGAAGTAAGAAAAAGCGCCGGGCACTGCCCGGCGCTTTTTTTGTAGAGTCGAGCCATGCTCGACGGGCTTTTCAACAGCAGTCGAGCATGGCTCGACTCTACAAAAAAGCGCAAACACGAAGGACCTCCGCCATGAAACGACTGATCCTGCTCACCGCCTGCACGCTGGCCCTGGCCGCCTGCAGCAACCCCGAGGAAGAACGCAAGGCGCAGGAGGCCGCCGCCGCCGCCGTGCAGGCGCAGAAGGAAGCCAAGGCCGAAGACGTTGCCAAGCAGTACGACATGGCCGTGGCCGCGCAGGACTGGGAGCGCGCGCGCCTGCATGGCGCCTCGCTGCTGGACCAGTACAAGGACACCGCCGCCGCCGAGCGCATCGCCGCCGGCTTCGACGAGGTCAAGGCCAAGGGTGATGCCGCGCGTGATCTGCGCCGCATGCAGGGGCTGTGGCAGTACAACCAGATTCCGGTCGGCAGCAAGGGCAACCAGGTGTCGGCACAGATCTTCAGCAAGGAACGGGTGGATGTGGATGGCAGCGGCGCCAAGCCGGTGCAGCTGGTGTTCCGCGATCACCCCGAATGGAAGCGTCATGCCTACCTGGTGCTGCAGGCCGGAGATTTCCGCTGCCCGCAGTGCACGGTGAAGGTCACGGTGGACGGTGGCAAGCCGATCTCCATGGCGGCATGGCGGCCGAAGACCGATGAGGCGATCGCCATGTTCATCACCGACCAGAAGGCGCTGTGGAAGCTGGCAGCCAAGGGCAAGTCGATCAGCATCGAATTCCCGGTCAAGGCCGGTGGCACGCGCACGGCCGTGTTCGAGACCGGTGGCGTGGATGCCAGCCGCATGCCGGCGTGGTGGCATTGACTGTGAATGCACGGGTGGCTGCGCCGGCGCTGTCGACGATCCGCCACTGGGTGTTCGACATGGATGGCACGCTGACCGTGGCGGTGCATGATTTCGCGCGGATCAAGCGCGAACTGGCGATTCCGCAGGAGGATGACATCCTCACCCACCTGGCTGGGTTGCCAGCCGCGGAAGCCAGCGCCAAGCATGCCTGGCTGCTGGCGCACGAGCGCGCGTTGGCCGCTGCGTCCCAGCCGGCGACGGGGGCGGTGGCGCTGGTGCGCACGCTGCAGGGCACCGGTTGCCGTCTGGGCATCCTGACCCGCAACGTGCGCAGCCTCGCGCAGGTCACCCTGCAGGCGATCGGGCTGGGCGACGTATTTGCCGAAGACGACATCATCGGTCGCGACGAGGCCGAACCGAAGCCTTCACCTGCCGGGCTGCAGTACTTCCTGCGGCGCTGGCAGGTGGAACCTTCGCAGGTGGTGATGGTGGGCGACTACCGCTTCGATCTGGAATGCGGCCGCGCGGCGGGCAGTCGCACGCTGCTGGTCAATGCCCCGGACAACCCGTGGCCCGGCATGGCCTGTTGGCACCTGGCCGATTGCGCGGCGGTGCTGGAGCGCTGGCGAGGCTAGCGCGGCGCCCTGTACGCGCTGTGGCGGGAATCTGGGCCCCGCCACGGCGGTCAACTCTCGACTGTCATCACAGTGTATTGTGCGAGGCCGGCTGGACGTTCTGCGAATGCCCGGCCGGGGGTGAAGCGGAGGCGGTTGGGGAACCGTCGCCGCTCACTGCCGCGGCCTGATCGAAGCCGCAGTAGGCGTTGAAGGTGCCGGCGGGTGGTTTCGCTGCGCTGGTGGTTGTGTCGGGTAACACGTTGTCCGGTGTGGCCCGCTGCCAAGGATGGGGCGTGGGTGTCCTTTGCTCCATTTCTGGATTCCTTTCATGCTCCGAGCTGTGTGGGTGTCGCTGTACCGGCGTCTGTGTCCGATTGCCGCCTTCTTCCTGTTTGGCCTGGTCGCCCTGTCGTTGTCGCGACTGGGGTTGGCGCTGTGGCACGCCGCGCGGGTCAGTGCTGCTGACGGCTGGGCCACGGTGTTCCTGCAGGGGCTGCGGGTGGATGTGTCGACCCTGTGCCTGCTGTACGGCATCCCGGCGGTGCTGGCGCTGCTGTTGCCGCTGGAAGGACGCGTGGGCCGCGCGTGGCGCCATCTGCTGCGGTGGTGGCTGATCCTGGCCAGCGTGCTGCTGGTGTTCATGGAGCTGGCCACGCCGAGCTTCATGGCCGAGTACGGCCTGCGCCCCAATCGCCTGTTCCTGGAATATCTGATCTATCCCGAAGAAGTCGGGATGACGCTGTTGCGCGGCCATCTGCTGGCCGTGGTGATCGAAGTTGCCGCGGTGGTCGTGCTGTTCTGGGCATTGCTTCGCGGGTCGCGGCGCTGGGTCGGCAACAGCCCGATGGTCGCAGTCGAAGCGGGATGGCTGTGGCGGCTGCCGTTGGCGTTCCTGGTGCTGCTGCTGGCGGCGCTGGGCGTGCGTTCCAGCCTGGGTCATCGGCCCTTGAATCCGGCACTGGTGGCGTTCTCGACCGACCCGACCATCAACGCCTTGCCGCTGAATTCGCTGTACACCGTCGGCTATGCCGCGCGGCAACTGGCGACCCGCAGCGAAACCTCGCGCGTCTACGGTGACCTGCCGCTGGCCGAGGTGGTCAGCGAACTGCGCGCCAGCAGCGGCCTGCCGGCATCGGCGTATGTCTCCGACGCATTGCCGAGCCTGGCGCTGCGTCCGCCGCAGTACCAGGGCAAGCCGCGCAATCTGGTGATCGTGCTGGAAGAAAGCCTGGGCGCGCAGTTCATCGGCAGTCTCGGCGGGCGGCCGTTGTCGCCCAATTACGACCGCCTGAGCACACAGGGCTGGGCGTTCGAGCGTCTGTATGCGACCGGCACGCGTTCGGTACGCGGCATCGAGGCGGTACTGACCGGATTCCCGCCGACGCCGGCCGAATCGGTGGTCAAGCTGCCCGCCAGCCGCCAGCGCTTCTTCACCCTGGCCGATGTGCTGGGGCGGCATGGCTACGACACCGGCTTCTATTACGGCGGCGAAAGCCACTTCGACAACATGCGCGAGTTCTTCCTCGCCAATGGCTTCAACCGCATCGTGGATCGCAAGGATTACCGCAAGCCGGCATTTGTCGGTTCCTGGGGGGCGTCGGATGAAGACCTGTTCGGCCAGGCCGACCAGCAGTTCCGGCAGCTGAAAGCGCAGGGCAAGCCGTTCTTCGGCCTGGTGTTCACCTCCAGCAACCACGATCCGTTCGAGTTCCCGGACGGCCGCATCGACCTGTACGAGCAACCGAAACAGACCCGCGACAACGCTGCCAAGTACGCCGACTACGCGCTGGGCGAGTTCTTCCGCAAGGCGATGGCCTCACCGTACTGGGAGGACACCGTGTTCCTGGTGGTGGCCGACCATGATTCGCGGGTGTTCGGCAAGAACATGGTGCCGATCGGCAATTTCCATATTCCCGGGTTGATCCTCGGCGGTGGCATCGAGGCGCGCCGCGATACCCGCATCGTCAGCCAGATCGATCTGCCGCCGACCCTGCTGTCACTGCTGGGCATTGCCGATCCCACCCCGACGGTGGGACAGGACCTGACCGACCTGCAGCGGCTGCAGCCGGGACGCGCGCTGATGCAGTACGACCGCAACCTGGCATGGATGGAGGGCAATGATGTGGCCATCCTGCAGCCGGACAAGCCAGCGCAGGGCTTCCGCTACGACCCGGCCAGCGATCAGCTGCAGCCGCAGCCGTTGCGGCCGGAACTGGCGCGGCGCGCACATGCCTACGCGATGTGGGGCACGCTGGCCTACGAAAAAGAGCTGTACCGCTTGCCGGAGAAGGCCAAGCCCTGAGCTGGAGGTAGCGCCGGGCCATGCCCGGCGAGCGCGCAGCGCGGGCTGCATCCGGAGTCGAAGGTGTCTGGTCGGAAAGCCGCCGGGCATGGCCCGGCGCTACCAGAGCGGTGCCGGCCGCTGGCCGGCAGTGTCGACCAAGGTCGACACCCACCGAGCGGGTGCGCGGGCAGTTTGGTTACACGCTCAGCGCGTAACCGAACTGCTGCTTGAACTGCTCGTTGAACTCATCGAAGGTGAAGCGCTGGTTCTGGGTGCCCGGGTGCTCGACCTTCAGCGCGCCCATCAGGTTGCCCATGCGGCCGATGGTCAGCCAGTCGAAGCCCTTCTGGATGCCGTAGATCAGGCCGGCGCGGAAGGCGTCGCCACAGCCGGTCGGATCGACTACGCGGCGCTCGTGCGCCGGCGGGATGTCGTAGCTCTTTTCCGGGGTGTGGATCACCGCGCCCTTCGGGCCGCGGGTGGTGATGTAGGCCTTGACCCGGCTGACGATCTCTTTTTCGTTCCAGCCGGTGCGTTCCTGCAGCAGGTTCGACTCATAGTCGTTGACCACCACGTAATCGGCCTGCTCGATGAACTCGCGCAGTTCCGGGCCATTGAACAGCGGCATGGCCTGGCCCGGGTCGAAGATGAACGGCACGCCGTCTTCGTGGAATTCCAGTGCGTTCTGGATCATGCCTTCGCGGCCGTCCGGGCCGACCAGGCCGAGGCTGACGCCCGGCACGTCGCGCACGTGGTTTTCGTAGGAACGCATCATCGCGCCCGGGTGGAAGGCGGTGATCTGGTTGTTGTCGTGGTCGGTGGTGATGAACGCCTGCGGGGTGAACAGCTCATCGATCACGCGCACGCGGGTGAGGTCGATGCCCAGTGCATCGAAGTGCTCGCGGTACGGGCCGAAGTCCGAACCCACCGTGCCCATCGGGATCGGATCGCCACCCAGCAGGTGCAGGTTGTAGGCGATGTTGCCGGCGCAGCCGCCGAACTCGCGGCGCATGCGCGGCACCAGGAACGACACGTTCAGGATGTGCACCTTGTCCGGCAGGATGTGATTCTTGAACTGGTCCGGGAACACCATGATGGTGTCGAAGGCAAGAGAACCACAGATCAGAGCGGACATCGATGTAAGCCTATGCGGTGAATTTTGGGATGGGCCGGCCCACTTCGGCAGGCAAGCAAACGGCGCCCTTGGGCGCCCGACGGCGCAAAGGTTACCCGCTGGTGCCGCTCAGGGCCAGAACCGGGTGATGCCCGATCAGGCCGAAAGCCTGTGAAGGCGCGGGTTCAGCTAGTTTTCTCCTTGCTCGGCGGCAGGCAGGTTGCTAGGCTTGTCGACCTCGATTTCTGCCCATTTTTTCGCCATCCCGCGTTGGGCGCGACACCCCTCAGGATCAACTCCCAGATGTTCAAGAAACTGCGCGGCATGTTCTCCAATGACCTGTCCATCGACCTGGGCACGGCCAACACCCTCATCTATGTGCGTGGGCAGGGAATCGTGCTGAACGAGCCGTCCGTGGTCGCGGTGCGCCAGGATCGCGCCATTGGTGGTACCCGGTCGGTGGCAGCCGTTGGCGCCGAGGCCAAGCAGATGCTCGGCCGTACCCCGGGCCACATCACCACCATCCGCCCGATGAAAGACGGCGTCATCGCCGACTTCACCTACACCGAGGCGATGCTCAAGCACTTCATCAAGAAGGTGCACAAGTCGCGCTTCCTGCGCCCGAGCCCGCGCGTGCTGGTCTGCGTGCCGGCCGGCTCGACCCAGGTCGAGCGCCGCGCGATCAAGGAATCGGCCGAGGAGGCCGGTGCCCGTGACGTGTTCCTGATCGAAGAGCCGATGGCGGCCGCGATCGGCGCCGGCATGCCGGTCACCGAGGCCCGTGGCTCGATGGTCATCGACATCGGCGGCGGCACCACCGAAGTGGCGGTGATCTCGCTCAATGGCATCGTCTATTCCGCTTCCGTACGCATCGGCGGCGACCGCTTCGACGAATCGATCACCAACTACGTGCGCCGCAACCACGGCATGCTGATCGGTGAAGCCACCGCCGAGCGCATCAAGGTCGAACTGGGCTGTGCCTACCCGCAGGCGGAAGCGATCGAGATGGAAATCTCCGGCCGCAACCTCGCCGAGGGCGTGCCGAAGATGATCAAGATCAGCTCCAACGAAGTGCTTGAAGCGCTGCACGAGCCGCTGTCGGGCATTGTCAGCGCGGTCAAGCTGGCACTGGAACAGACCCCGCCGGAACTGTGCGCCGACGTCGCCGAGCGCGGCATCGTGCTGACCGGTGGTGGCGCCCTGCTGCGCGACATGGACCGCCTGATTTCCGAGGAAACCGGTCTGCACGTGCAGGTGGCTGACGACCCGCTGACCTGCGTGGCCCGCGGTGGCGGTCGTGCGCTGGAACTGGTCGACATGCACGGCAACGAGTTCTTTGCGCCGGAATAAGCCGTCCCGGCTGCCTGCGCCCGCAGCGCCCCTCCGGGGTGCGTCCCGCCACATCGGCGGGACGGCACCGGCGGGGCGCCCGCGTGTTTCCCTTCCGCCTTCTGCCAGTTGAATCGCTGCCGTGCCGCCCTACGCCGGACCTCCCGTCGCTTCCCGATCCGGTGATGCCGCCAGCCCGCTGCGGCTGCTGGCCTATCTCGCACTGGCAATCACCTTGATCGTCCTCGACGACCAGGCCGGCTGGCTGGCGCGTCTGCGCGAGCAGGCCAACAGCCTGGTGCAGCCGGTGTGGGCCCTGGCCGGCCTGCCCGGCAAGCTCGGCGGGCAGGTGCGCGACACCGCCGCCAGCCACGGCCAGCTGGTGACCGAGAACCGCGAGCTGCGCAACCAGCTGCTGCTGGCCAACGCCCGCCTGACCCGTCTGCAGACCGCCGCGCTGGACAACGCCCAGCTGCGCGAACTGCTGAACGTGGCCGAGCGCAGTGGCCTGGACGTGCAGCTGGCGCCGATCCTGGACATCGACCTGGACCCGGTCAAACAGCGCCTGGTGCTGGATGCCGGCAGCCGCGAAGGCGTGCACGTCGGCCAGGCGGTGATCGATTCCGGCGGCCTGATGGGCCAGGTGATCAACGTGACTGCGGGCAGCTCCACCGTGCTGTTGCTGACCGACCCCGACCACGCGGTGCCGGTGACCGTGGCCCGCAACGGCGTGCGCCTGATCGTCTACGGCCGCGGCGACAAGCTGGAACTGCGCGACATCCCGCTCAGCGCTGGTGTGGAAGTGGGCGACGAGATCGTTACGTCCGGTCTTGGCGGTCGCTTCCCGGCCGGATTCCCGGTCGGCACCATCACCGGGCTGCGCCCGGACGATACCCATGCCTTCCTGGTGGGCGAACTGAAGCCGGCCGCGCAGCTTGATCGCGGCCGAGACGTGCTGCTGCTGCGCCCGGGCGCAGCGATCCGCATTCCGCCGAACCTGCGCCTGCAGATGGAACAGGCCGCTCCCGGTGGCCCGGCCGATGCCACAGCGCTGCCGACCGGCGCCGCGCCGACGGCGCCTTCGACGGCGCAGCCCACCCCGGTAGTGCCGGCCGCTGGCCAGCAACCGTCCTCGTCTTCGACGGGGACGGCTGCCCCCACACCTTCGGCGACGCAAACCTCCCCGGTAGTGCCGGCCGCTGGCCGGCAACCGTCCTCGTCTGCGACGAGGCCGGCTGCCCCCGCATCCTCCCTTAACCCTGCGCCTTCGGCGCGCCCCCTTGAACAACAAGGGGGCTCTCCCCCAGCCAGCTCCACGGTAGTGCCGGCCGCTGGCCGGCAACCGCAGCAAACTCAGCCGCAGCCGGAGGCGCAACGATGAGCCGCCTTCGCGACAACCGCTGGGTGCTGCCGGCCAGCGTGGTGGTGGCCCTGCTGCTGGGCCTGCTGCCGTTGCCGGCGCTGCTGCAGCCGCTGCGTCCGTATTGGCTGGCATTGGTGCTGGCCTACTGGGTGATCGAAGCGCCCGAACGCGTCGGCCTCGGCATCGCCTTCGCCAGCGGCGTCGTCGCCGACCTGCTGTATGGCGGGGTGCTGGGCGAACAGGCGCTGCGGCTGGTGATGCTGGCCTTCATCCTGCAGCGCTTCCGCGCACGCATCCGCTTCTTCCCGATGTCGCAGCAGATGCTGGCCATCGGCGGCCTGCTGTTCAACGACCGCATCGTCAGCGCGCTGGTCCACATCCTGGTGGGCGAGCCGACGCTGCCGTGGTCGTACTGGTGGGCACCGCTGCTCGGCATGGGCCTGTGGCCGCTGGTGTTCGTGCTGCTGGACGCGGTGCGCTTCGGCAAGCGCGGGCGCTGAGCCATGCTGCCGCGCCGCCAGGTCAAGAATCCGCACGCCGAAGCCGAACAGTTCCGGCGCCGCGCGGCGCTGGGCTTCTTCGGCGTGCTGGTCTGCCTGCTGGGCCTGGGCGGCTGGTACTTCAAGCTGCAGGTGCTGGACCACGACATCTACGCCACCCGGTCCGAAGCCAACCGCATCAAGCCGCGGCCGGTAGTGCCCGGGCGCGGCATGATCTATGACCGCAACGGGCGCCTGCTGGCCGAGAACGTGCCGGCGTTCCGCTTGGATGTGACCCCGGACAAGGTCAAGGACATGGATGCCACCCTGGAAGGGCTGGGGAAGATCATCCAGATCAGCCCGGAAGAGCTGGAAGCGTTCAACAAGTCGCGCAAGGCGCGCCGCAAGTTCCTGCCGGTCACGCTGAAGCTGCGCATGAGCGATGAGGAAATGGCGCGCTTCGCAGTGGACCGCTGGCGCTTTCCCGGCGTCGAGCTGGAACCGTACCTGACCCGTCGCTATCCCTATGGCGACCTGTTCGCGCACATCATCGGCTACGTCGGCCGCGTGGACGACAAGGATCTGGAGATCCTCGGCGAAGGCAATGCCGCGCTGACCCATATCGGCAAGTCGGGCCTGGAGCGCTATTACGAGCAGGAACTGCGCGGCAAGGTCGGCTACGAGCAGGTCGAGACCAACGTGCAGGGCCGTGCGATCCGCACCATCGGCCGCGTCGCCGCACAATCCGGCGCCGACCTGAGGCTGTCGATCGACGCCGACCTGCAGCGGGCGATGGTGGCCGCCTTCGGTGAGCAGGAAGGCTCGGCCGTGGCGATGGACCCACGTACCGGTGAAGTGCTGGCAATGGTCAGCCTGCCGTCCTACGACCCGAACCTGTTCGTCAACGGCATCTCGCACGCGGAATTCAAGGCGCTGAACGACAACCCGTCGCGCCCGCAGTTCAATCGCCTGGTGCTCGGTGGCGTCGCCCCCGGTTCGACTCTGAAGCCGCTGATCGGCCTGGCCGGCCTCGATTCGGGCGTTCGCCGTCCGGAGGACAAGGTACTGTCGACCGGCATGTTCTATCTGCCGGGCACCTCGCGTGGCTGGGGTGACTCGCACCGTGGCGGTCACGGCTGGACCGATCTGCGCAAGTCCATCGCGCAGTCGGTCAATACGTATTACTACCGGCTGGCATTGGACCTGGGCATCGAGCGGTTCGACCATTACATGGAGTACTACGGCTTCGGCCAGCCGACCGGCATCGATCTGACCGGCGAGATCTCCGGCATCCTGCCGTCGCCGGCCTACAAGCGGAAAAGCCGCAAGGAAGCCTGGTATCCCGGCGACACGG
Source organism: Stenotrophomonas sp. 14P6.2.3 (assembly GCF_057799055.1). Lineage (NCBI taxonomy): Bacteria > Pseudomonadati > Pseudomonadota > Gammaproteobacteria > Lysobacterales > Lysobacteraceae > Stenotrophomonas > Stenotrophomonas sp. 14P6.2.3. The sequence goes on along the minus strand of NZ_JBYOLA010000030.1, from coordinate 7,558 downwards.
TGAACATCAGCATCGGCCAGGGCGACTGGAAGGTCACTCCGCTGCAGCTGGCCCGTGGTGTCAGCGGCCTGGCCAATGGCCAACTGCGCACGCCGCATCTGGTGATGCAGCAGCGTGCTGGTTTCGACAGCGACTGGGTGGCGGCGGAGCCCGGCCCGAGCAAGCCGGTCAGCCCCAACCCGAACAATCTTCAGGCGGTGCGCGAAGGCATGATGGCCACCATGCTTCCCGGCGGCAGCGCCGCACGCATGGCGGCTGGCGCGCCCTATACGATGGCCGGCAAGACCGGCACCGCGCAGGTCGTCAGCCGCAAGGGCACGGCCGCGGTCAATCCCAGAAGCCTGCCGATGCACCTGCGCCACCGTGCGCTGTTCGTCGGCTTTGCGCCGGCCGAGCAGCCGGTGATCGCGCTGGCCATCGCCGTGGAAGGCGGCGGTTACGGTGGCGCGGCCGCCGCACCGATCGCGCGCAAGATCTTCGACGCCTGGCTGCTGGGCAAGATGCCTGAGGGCATGCAGTCGCTGGACAGCGAACGCGGCACCACCGCCATTGGCATCACCGCCTTCGACAACGAGGACGTGAACGCGCGCCCGGCCGGTGACGCCGCTGCCGCCGAGCTGGGCGAGCACCCGGTGCTGATCGGCATGCCCGCACCGCCACCGGCGCCAGCCCCGGTTCCGGGTTCACCGTCTGCTGCGGCGGTGCCGGTCGGTCCTCGCCCGACTGTCGCGGCGGAGGCCAGCCGATGAGCGCGTTCCTGCGTTGGGCCGGCGAAATGCTGCAGCGGTTCTTCAGCAGCCTCGACTGGGTGCTGTGCCTGGCCCTGGGCGCGCTGATGGTGATCGGCCTGGCAACGTTGAAGAGTGCTGGCGGCGATGGCCTGGTGATGGCGCAGGGCGTGCGTTTTGCCGTGGGCCTGGCGGCGATGTGGGGCATCTCGCGGGTGCCGATCCTGCGCATCCGCTCGGCGACGCCGCTGATCTATGCCATCTCGATGATTCCGTTGCTGGCGGTGTTCGTGCTGGGCACTGGCAAGTACGGCCGGCAGTGGCTGGACCTGAAGTTCTTCTACCTGCAGCCGGCCGAACTGCTCAAGGTCAGCCTGCCGATGATGGTGGCCTGGTACCTGCACAAGATGCCGCTGCCGCCGCGCTTCAACACGGTGCTGGTGGCGATGGTGATCATCGGCGTACCGACCGGGCTGGTGATGCTGCAGCCGGACTTCGGTACCGGCGTGCTGATCGCCGCCAGTGGTGTGTTCGTGCTGCTGCTGGCGGGCCTGCCATGGTGGTGGGTGGGGCTGGGCGTGGGCGGCGTGGCCGCGGTGGCGCCGGTGGCCTGGTTCTGGTTGCTGCGGCCGTACCAGAAGGACCGCATCATGATGTTCCTGGACCCGGAAATGGACGCGCTGGGCGCGGGCTGGAACATCATCCAGTCGAAGATCGCCATTGGTTCAGGCGGTTTCGATGGCAAGGGCTGGGGCGAAGGCTCGCAGTCACACCTGAATTTCATTCCCGAGCAGACCACGGACTTCGCGTTCTCGGTGCTGAGCGAGGAGTTCGGCTGGATCGGCGTGGCGCTGGTGCTGACGCTGTATCTGGTGGTGATCGGGCGCTGCCTGTGGATCGCCAGCCAGTCGCGCGATTCGTACTCGCGGTTGCTGGCCGGTGCAACAGGCCTGGCGTTCTTCGTCTACGTGCTGGTGAACGGCGGGATGATCTCGGGCCTGCTGCCGGTGGTGGGCGTGCCGATGCCGTTGATCAGTTACGGCGGTACGTCGGCGGTGTCGCTGCTGGCGGGGTTCGGGTTGGTGATGGCGGTGCGTCGTCACAATCCGGTGCATGGCGGGTATGGGTAGTTTCCAGCCATCGGCGCAGCCCCTCGTGGGTGGTTGCTGAAAGCAACAGCCGTGGTTGGCCGGGCGGGGTGGATTCGCGGGGGACGCCGTGAACCCATCCCTGGGGGCTTGGCCGCGGCATCCATGCCGCGGACACCCCCGCGAACCCACCCCGCCCGGCCTCTGACAGTCTCCTGCGGTGGCCACCCACGCAAAGAGAAAAAAGCAGAGCAGAAGCGGGTCGCTTCGCTCTTTGTAGTGCCGAGCCATGCTCGGCTCACGGCCTGCGCGATACGAGAGGCCGCCGAGCGTGGGCTTGGCTCCACGGGGACGCACGCATCACGCCGCCTGCAACTGCACATCCACATATTCCGACAGGCCTCGGCAGGCCAGCAGCAGGCCTTCGCGGGCGTCGTCGCCCAGTTGCTGCGTGTCGTCGCCGTCCACGCGCACGCGTTCGGTGGCGTGCAGCAGTTCCAGCAGGAAGGTCAGCCCGGCGTTGGCGCGGTCGATGCGCGCCATCGCCATGCACTGCGCCTGTGTTCGCCCTTTGCGTGGCCACGGTTGGCCATCTGCCGCTTCCACCTGACGGATGCGCTGCAGGCAGTCCAGCAGGGTAGGGCCGCCTGGACTGTTGGCGGCCTGCGTTGCGGTGAGTGTGGTTTCCAGCGCGCGGGCGATGTCGTCCGGCAGCTGGTGGGCGGCCTCGCCCAGCGTGGCGAACAGGTAAGGGTAGGTGGAAGCGGACATGGCGGCATCCTTGTGCGGTAGGCAAGGGCCACCCCGCGTGCGTGCGAGGGTGGCGGACGATGCGTGGCTCCAATACCGGGGACAGACAGTTCCGGCGGGCACATGGCCCTCCACGCACCGCCCGCCAAAGACGCACGGACGGATTGCCAGCCGACGCCACCCAACAAGGAAAGGGCGACGCCGGCCGGCAAGCGTAAACAACTGTCTGTCCTTCGGGATTGGAGTCCCATGCCACCCGTTGTCGGTGGCACTACATGATGTGCACGGGAGCCCCCGCTGCTCCAATCAGAATTGTTTGAAACCCGGAAAATGCAGATGCCAAAGGCACTCATTACGCGAAGTGTCGATAGCGACAAACAGCGCTGACAGCTTCGCGAAAGCACCGGTTGCTACCGTGCCACGGGTGAAATGGAAACGAATGCTTGGCGGCTGCCGTGAGGCAGTGCGCACGATCGATCTGCCGTTGCTGGTCGCGTTGTTGATCCTGATGGGCGCGGGCCTGGCAGTGCTGCACAGCGTGAACGGGCCGGTGCATGGGCAGGCGATGCGCTTCGCCGGTGGCCTGGTGGCGATGTGGCTGTTGTCGCGGGTCTCGCTGCTGCGCCTGCGCGCGTGGACACCTGCCATCTACGCGCTGTCGATGCTGCCGTTGATGGCGGTGTATGTGATCGGTACCGGTAAATACGGGCAACGCTGGCTCAACCTCGGCGTGTTCTATCTGCAACCTTCGGAACTGCTCAAGCTCAGCCTGCCGTTGATGATGGCCTGGTATCTGCACCGTCAGCCGCTGCCGCCATCGCCGCGCACGGTGCTGACGGCAGCGGTGCTGATCGGGGTGCCAGCGGTGCTGATCCTGATGCAGCCCAACCTGGGTACGGCCACGCTGGTGACGGCCAGCGGTGTGTTTGCGTTGCTGCTGGCTGGCCTGCAGTGGCGTTGGGTGGTGGCCGGCTTGAGTGCGGTGTCGGTGGCTGCGCCACTGGCGTGGTTCGGGCTGCTGCGGCAGTACCAGAAGAACCGTGTGCTGACCTTCCTGGATCCGGCCGCCGATCCCTTGGGCACCGGTTGGAACATCCTGCAATCGCGCATCGCCATCGGCTCGGGTGGCATGCAGGGGCGTGGCTGGGGCCACGGCACACAGGCCACATTGGATTTCCTGCCCGAGTACACCACCGATTTTGCGTTCTCGGTGTTGGCCGAGGAATTCGGCTGGATCGGCGTGGTGACGGTGTTCGCCTTGTATCTGTTCGTGATCGGGCGCTGCCTGTCGATCGCGGTGCAGGCACGCGACACGCACGCGCGGCTGTTGGCCGGCAGCCTCGGCCTGGCGTTCTTCGTCTACGTGCTGGTCAACGGCGGAATGATTTCCGGCTTGCTGCCGGTGGTGGGCATTCCGATGCCGCTGATCAGCTACGGCGGCACTTCGGCGGTGTCGTTGCTGGCGGGCATCGGCCTGGTGATGGCGGTGCGCGGGCACCGGCCGGTACACGCGTAGGTTTCCAGCCAACGGCGCAGCCCCTCGCGGGTGGGCCGCTCAATGCGATTCATCGATTGGGCCGGGCGGGTGAGCTGTGCAGGGGACGCCGTAAACCCATCCATGGGGGCTTGTCCGCGGCATCCATGCCGCAGACACCCCTGCGCAGCCCACCCGCCCGGCCCCTGACAGTTCCCGAGTACGGCCAGCCCACGGAAAAGAAAAAGAAGATCAAAAGCAAAAGCAGCGTGGCCGACCCGGCTCAGAGCGAAGCGACCCGCTGTTGCTCTTTGCTCTTCTTTTCTCTTTGCGTGGGTGGACGCCACAGGAACGTGTCCGTGGCCGGGTAGATGGGCTGCGCAGGGGCGTGAGCCGCATGGATGCGGCGACCGAGCTTACAGGGACGTACTTGCAGCGGCCCCTGCGCAGTCCATCTACCCGGCCCCCCCCATGAATCGCTTTGCGGCCACCCACGAGGGGCTGCGCCGTTCGCCGACCTTCGCCGCCGATGCACGCATGAATCTGCGCAAGCGCATTTCTGTAATCGTTCCCACAACGCCGCACAGCAGCATGCCCGCTGACGAAGTTCCATTAAAAGTGGGCGCCAATTCACATTTTGACGCCGCGTTGATCCTGATCAATGGACTTGTCGCAATCGGCCTGCACAATGGCGGCCCGTTCGGCATGGCGCGCCGTCTTTGATGCAGCGCGAGGGGCGTCGGATGGGAAAGCAGTACTGATCCAACAGGTACAAGGAGCGCGGAGCACTGCCACTGGGGAGCGGCAGCCGCGCAGGTACCGACCGGGTCCGGCGGCCGGTTGCGTCTGCGGGGATGGGGACGCAACCGGCAACCTCTGCCTGAATGGGGCAGGTCAATCACGACGCCTTCACATTTCTCGCTGAACGCGAGCAAATCGTTGTGATTCATGGTCTTAGGGGTTTTAATTCATCCATGACCTGCTAACCTGCGGTGATGATTCGACGTTCTCTGGCCTGCATGCTCACCCTCGGCCTGGTCGCCTGTGCGACCCAGCCGACGTCCCCTCCGACTTCGCCCCAGGCCAGCAGTACGCCGCGCCACCCGGCGGCCAAGCCCCAGGGCCCGGCCGAAGCCGCGCCGGAAGCGGCAGCCGCTACGGCTGCACCGGTCGATCTCACCCCGGTGCCGTTCGAAACCGCGCGCGCCAGGTTCATTGCCGATACCGCCAAGCGTTACGGCCTGAAGCCCGATGAGATCCGCAACGTGCTCGACCAGGCGCAGGTGCGCCAGCCGATCATCGCCGCCATGTCGCGGCCGGCCGAACGGGTCAAGCCGTGGAACGAATACCGGCCGATGTTCATCAGCAAGGCGCGCATCGACGGCGGCAAGGCGTTTCTTGCCCAGCATCGCGCTGAACTGGACCGTGTGCAGCAGCGCACTGGCGTACCGGCTGAAGTGATCGTGGCGATCATCGGCGTGGAAACCAGCTACGGCAAGAATGCCGGCAGCCATCGCGTGCTCGATGCGCTGTATACGCTGGCCTTCTATTACCCGCGCAGTGGCGACCCGGCCAAGCTGGAACGCGAAGTACGCCGCGAGCTGTTCTTCCGCGATGAGCTGGCCAAGCTGTTCGAGCTCGGTCGCGAGGAAAAGCTGGACATCACCACGCTCAAGGGCAGCTATGCCGGCGCGATGGGCATGGGCCAGTTCATGCCCTCCAGCTATCTGGACTACGCGGTGGACGGCAACGGCGATGGTCGCCGTGACCTGTTCACCAGCTACGACGACGTGTTCTCCTCCATCGCCAACTACTTCGTGAAGAAGGGCGGTTGGGTGCGCGGCGGTCAGGTCGCCGTGCCGGCCACGCTCGCTGCCGGCCGCGAAGAGTTCAACCCGACCGAGTGGATGCCCACCTGGTCGCTGTCCGATCTGGCCCAGCGTGGCTACCAGCCGAGCGCACCGGTGCAGCCGGGCGCCACCGCCACCCCCATCACGCTTGAAGGCAGCACCGGCAAGCAGTACTGGCTGGGCTTCCAGAACTACTACGCGATCACCCGTTACAACCTCTCGAAGATGTACGCGATGGCCGTGTTCCAGTTGTCGCAGGCCATTGCCGGACAGGAGCTGCCCCCGGCATGAACATCAGATGGCTGGTCCCTGGATTGATCGTCCTCGCGCTGGCCGCCTGCAGCAGCGCGCCGAAGAAGCCGGCGACCGCCGGCCATGGTGGCAAGCCATCCGGCACGGTGGTGCAGGGCAAGGGCGGGCGTCCGGCGCATTGTCCGGAGGGCTCGCCGTACGCGGCGGCCACCGAGGACATGTCCACCCGTGGCAACTACACCGCCGGTGGCCTGTACAAGCCCGGCGTGAAAGACACTACGCCCAGCTATGTGCCCAACGTGGCCTGCATTCCCGAGCCGCTGGTCACCAATGAAGACCGCTCGGCGATCGGCAACAAATCGCCCTACGTGGTGCTGGGCAAGCAGTACAAGGTGCTCGACGACACCCGCAACTACGTTGAACGCGGCACCGCTTCGTACTACGGCGCCAAGTTCCACGGCCGCCTGACCTCCAACCGCGAGGTCTACGACATGTACCAGTTCACCGCCGCGCACAAGACGCTGCCGCTGCCCAGCTTCGCCCGCGTGACCAACCTGGACAACGGCGAATCGGTGATCGTGCGCGTCAATGATCGCGGTCCGTTCCACGATGGCCGCGTGGTCGATCTCAGCTATGCCGCCGCTGTGCGCCTGGGGATCACCCAGCGCGGTACCGGCAACGTGGAAGTGCGCGCGGTGCAGCCGGGTGAAACCAACCTGATGGCGCAGAAGCCGTCGCGCCGCGAGCGCCGTGCCGCTGAAGCGGCGGCGGCTACCGCTGCCGTCGCCAGCGCACGCCCCGCACCTGCCGCACGTGCGGTCGCCGACAGTGACATCGATCGCCTGGTCAACCGCCTGCCTGCCGACGGGGCGCCGGCGCGTGGCCAGCCGGCCACCACCCAGGCCGCCGTCAGCACGATGCCGGAGGTGGCGGTCAGCAGCCTGCCGCCCAGCGCACCCGCGCCGCGTCCCGCAGTGCCGGTCGTGGCCACTGCCATGCCGCGCAGCCCGGCCCCGGCCAGCAGCCCCAGCCTGTCGCAGAAGGTGGTGGGCGCGGTGATGCTGCAGGTCGCCAGCTTCTCGAACCGCGACAATGCCAACCGGGCGATGGGCCAGCTCAACGCCGCCGGCATCGTCGGTGCCACCATCAGCGACATCGCTGCCGGTGGTCGTACCCTGTGGCGCCTGCGGGTTCCCGCCAGCGACCATGCGAGCGCGGCGGAACTTGCCGGGCGCATCTCGGGTCTGGGCTTTGGCTCGCCACAGATCGTCAAGGACTGATTCCGCCCGGGCCGGTGCTGCCGGCCCTTGCCACCCCGGCCTTACAATGGCCACCTCGCCCCATCCTTCATTTTCCGGCCGTCCCCTGGAGCCTGCTGTCCCATGAATTTCCGTTCCGCCGCCACTGCCCTGGCCG
>NZ_JBYOLA010000029.1:0-39886 GCF_057799055.1 Stenotrophomonas sp. 14P6.2.3 | reverse complement strand
CCCGCACCCAGCGTGTCCAAGGCCTGGGTGCTGATGGACTACGCCACCGGCCAGGTGCTGGCAGGCGAGAACATCAACGAACAGCTGGCCCCGGCCAGCATCACCAAGGTGATGACGTCCTACGTGATCGCCGCCGAGGTCAAGAACGGCAAGGTCCGTCCGGACGACCAGGTGATGATGAGCGAACGCGCCTGGCGCGAAGGTGGCGCCGGCACCGACGGCAGCTACAGCGGCTTCCCGGTCAACCAGACCGCACGCCTGGAAGACATGGAAAAGGGCATGGCGATCCAGTCCGGCAATGACGCCGCGATCGCCCTGGCCGAGCACGTGGCCGGCAGCGAAGAAGCCTTCGCTTCGCTGATGAACAGCTACGCCGCCAAGATCGGCATGAAGAACTCGCACTTCGTGAACGCCCACGGCCTGACCGCCCCGGGCCATCACAGCAGCGCCTACGACCTGGCCCTGCTGGGTCGCGCGATGGTGCGCGATTACCCGGAAACCTACGCGTACAACAAGATCAAGGAATTCCAGGTCGGCACCATCAAGCAGCCGAACCGCAACCTGCTGTTGTGGCGCGATGGCAGCGTGGACGGCATCAAGACCGGCCACACGTCCGAGGCCGGCTACTGCCTGATGAGTTCGGCCCAGCGCGGTGACCAGCGTCTGGTCGCGGTGGTGCTGGGCGGCCAGTCGGAAAAGCAGCGCGCCGATGACAGCCTGGCCCTGTTGAACTGGGGCTTCCGCTTCTTCGAAACCCACCGCCTGTACGAGCCGGGCAAGGCCGTGGCCGAGCACAAGGTATGGAAGGGCACCACCGACAAGGTGCAGCTGGGCGTCGCCCAGCCGATGCTGGTCAGCGTGCCGCGCGGTCGCTACAACGACCTGAAGCCGAGCATCGACGTTCCCAAGACCCTGGAGGCGCCGTTCACCGCTGGCCAGCAGATCGGCACCGTCAAGGTCACCCTGGATGGCAAGCTGGTGGCCGAAGCGCCGCTGGTGGCTGTGGCTGCGGTCGAGCAGGCCGGCTTCTTCAAGCGCCTGTGGGACAGCTTCTGGATGTGGTGGGAATCGGAATGATCCGCAGCGTGCTGCGGTGAACGGAAAAGGCCGGCGAATGCCGGCCTTTTCTGTTTCGGGAGCCGGCTCCGCATGAACTCGTCCGGATGCCGGTAATGCCGGCCGCTCACGATGCCGCCCGGATGCGGGTAGTGCCGGCCGCTGGCCGGCTCCTCATGAACCCGACTAGATACGGGTAGTGCCGGCCGCTGGCCGGCTCCCCATGAACCCATCCGGATATACCTGGAGCCGGCCAGCGGCCGGCACTACCACCAGCCCATCCGGCTATGCCTGGAGCCGGCCAGCGGCCGGCACCACCCTCAGCCCGATTGCTTACAGCGAGCGGCTGACGGTGAAACTGCCGAACACCGGCGACTGGCGCTGGCCATCGAATTCGCGGGTGCTGTGGTAGCGCGCCATCGCGAACTTCCAGCGGCCGCGCATCACCGCGATGCCATAACCGCCTTGGGCGACCACATGACGCTTGTCCACGCTGTGGCTGTTGCGGAAGGTGTTGCCGTCCAGGGTGATATCGCGGATCACCCACGCCGCATCGGTGGTGGCGAACAGGTGCCACGACCAGCCGGACGGCTTGCCGCCGCGGGTCGGCGCGGTGTTCTCGCCGGCCGGGCGCAGCGGGGTGCTACCGAAATCGTCGGGCAGCTTCCAGCCGAAGCGCACTTCGCCGCCGATGTTCGCCTTGGTTTCCAGGTTGCCGATCGAACCGCCGTAGTGGCTGATCGCATCCCAGCCCCAGCCGTCGGCATTGATGCTGGCATCGCCCGGCCAGCGGCGCATGCGCTCGTGGGTCAGCATGAACACCGGTTCGTTGTGCAGCTGGTTGTCCCAGCCCTTGAACTTCTCATCGCCCAGCACGCTGTGCACGGCGTCCTGCACCTGCTTGCCCTGCGCCCACGGCCCGACCACGCCCAGCGACAGCTGGGTGGTCTGCAGGCGATCGCCACTGCGCGCGTTGAAGCCGAAACTGACCAGCAGCACGCCGGCATACGGCCGGTCATCCTCGATCAGGTCGCTGCGGGTGGGATCGGTAGGGGTGAAGATGCCCTGGGCCACGCTGAAGATCATGTTCTGCTGTTCGAACTTGCCCGGGTGCAGCGCTTCCAGGTGGCTGTTCACCCAGCGCGCCAGGCGCGGCAGGCAGGGGTCATCGGTGTAGTCGACCAGGTTGGGCGAGACCAGGGTCAGCTGGGCGCCATTGGTATAGCCCTGGTCCTGGTGGCGGCCGCCGAACAGGTCGTTGTCGACGCGGAAATTGACCTGCGGCGGATGCTCGCGCATCGCGTCCGGGCCGCATTGTTCGGCCGCCTGGGCGGAAAGGGGGAGGGCGGTGGCCAGCAGGCCGGACAGCCCGAAGGCTGCGAGGTGACGCATGGATGGGATGATCATCGGGAAGGGGGCTTTTGTTTGTCGTTTTATGCAACGACACGTTACTCCCGGTGCTGTGACGGAACGAGCGCGCTGGGATCACTTGTCTGTTCCGAAAACAACATTGTCTGATCGACACAATTGGTTACCGCAGGGGGAGCTGCGCGGATGGACGCGGGGGCCCTGAGACCCGGGTCCGGGCCTGAATGGATGTTCAGCTGCAACGCAGCGGCCCGCCTGCGGTGCCGCCGGCCTATATGAATACTCTTGGGTTTGTTGCCCTGCGGCCCGATAATGGGCGCATGGAAATCAAGTCCGACAATCCCGAACACGGCTTCCAGTTCCCCGGTCAGTTCGAGCTCAGCGCGATGGGCCCGGCCAACCGCGGCCTGGAGCATGAACTCCCCCGCCTGCTGCTGGCTGCTGGCGTTGACGTGGTGAACGAGCGCATCAGCTGGAAGCATTCGTCCAACGGCAAGTACGTCTCGGTGCGCCTGGTCTTCCGGGCCGAGAACCGTGAACAGTACGACGTGGCCCACCAGGCCCTGCGCGACCACCCGGAAGTGAAGTGGACGGTGTAGCCGTCAGCTGCCCTGCCGAAGTGGCGGCCCCCGAGGCGCGTCCGCCGCGCCCGGCGGTGGTCCGTGACCTGGGGCGCCAGCCCTACGAACCGGTCTGGCACGCCATGCAGCGTTTCACCGACCAGCGCGACGACGACACGCTCGACGAGCTGTGGGTGGTCGAGCACGATCCGGTGTTCACCCTGGGCCAGGCCGGCAAGGTCGAACACGTGCTGGCGCCGGGCGAGATCCCGGTTGTCCACGTCGATCGCGGCGGCCAGGTGACCTACCACGGCCCCGGCCAGATCGTGATCTACCCGCTGCTGCGCCTGCCGCGGCTGGGCATCGGCGTGCGCGACTACGTGTGCCGCATCGAACAGGCCATCATCGATACGCTGGCCGAGTGGAACATCGGTGCCGAACGGCTCGACGGCGCGCCGGGCGTATACGTCGGCGGCGCCAAGATCGCCGCGCTCGGCATCCGCGTGCGCCGCGGCTGCACCTTCCATGGCCTGGCCTTCAACGTGGCCATGGACCTTGACCCTTTCCACCGCATCAACCCCTGTGGTTACGAGGGGTTGCAGGTGACCACGGTGCTAGACTTGGGCGGACCGTCCGGGATGGACGCCGTCAAGCCGGTGCTGCTGGACCACCTGGCCCGCCAGTTCGGCCTGCTGCTGCAGCCCGTGCCTGAACTGCCTGATCTCTCTGCGGCCGCCTGACCGCCCCCGGAAACGCCATGACTGAAACCACTGCCCGCACCATTCCCCTGCAGATCGTGCAGGCCGAGCTTCCGTCCACCGCGCCGTTGCAGGCCGGGGTCAAGCAGATGGGTGGGGACAAGATCAACCGCTCGCCGGTGCAGTTCGCCGACGTGCCGGTGCTGCGCAAGCCCTCCTGGATCCGCGTGCGCATTCCTTCGGGCAATGCCGTGCAGAACCTGAAAGCCAAGCTGCGCGAGAACCGTCTGGTGACCGTGTGCGAAGAAGCCAGCTGCCCGAACATCCACGAATGCTTCGGCCACGGCACCGCCACCTTCATGATCCTGGGCGAGGTCTGCACCCGTCGCTGCTCGTTCTGCGACGTGGCCCACGGCCGGCCGAAGCCGCCCGATGCCAACGAGCCGGCCAGCCTCGGCCAGACCGTGGCCGACATGGGCCTGAAGTACGTGGTGGTGACCAGCGTCGACCGTGATGACCTGCGCGACGGCGGTGCCCAGCACTTCGTCGACTGCATCACCGCCATCCGCGAGAAGTCGCCGGGCACCCGCATCGAAGTGCTGACCCCGGACTTCCGCGGCAAGGGCCGCATGGAGCGCGCGCTGGAGATCCTTGCGCAGAATCCGCCGGACGTGTTCAACCACAACATCGAAACCGTGCCGGACCTGTACCGCAACGTGCGCCCGGGTGCCGATTACCAGTGGTCGTTGAACCTGCTGAAGAACTTCAAGGCGCAGCACCCTGACGTGCCGACCAAGTCGGGCATCATGCTGGGCCTGGGCGAAGACTTCGAACAGATCAAGGCCACCATGCGCGACTTGCGTGCGCACAACGTGGACATGATCACCATCGGCCAGTACCTGCAGCCGACCGCGCATCACCATCCGGTGCTGAAGTACTGGACGCCGGAAGACTACAAGGCGCTGGAAGTCTACGGTTACGAGCTGGGCTTCAGCCACGTGGCCTCCGGCCCGATGGTGCGCTCGTCGTACCACGCCGACGTGCAGGCCAAGGGCGCCGGCGTCCAGTAAGCGGTTACCGCCGGGCATGGCCCGGCGCTACCGATGGGTGTCACCACCACCATGGTGGGTGCGGACCGTTGGTCCGCACGCCTTCGCCTGCATTCACAATTTGCTACACCGGCCCCGCTAGGCTGGTTTTCCACCGAATGTGGGCGGGTGACAAACCCGGCAACTTTCGGCACTGTCGCGGTGTCTGAACACCCTGCAGTCTCCCCCTTGGCAAGGCGCCTTCGAGCACGTCAATGAAATTCAAAGCCCCCGCATTCCTGATGGCCCTGGCGCTGGTCGCGCCGCTGGCGCTGGCGGCCAAGGCCGACTCACCGGCGTTGCCGGCTGCCGCCACCGCCGATCAGGTGACCACCTCCAAGCTGGTGTACGGCCTGTTGTCCGACAGCCGCTACGCCTACCGCCCGCGTGCGCTCGATGAAGCCACCTCCAAGGATGTGTTCAAGCGCTACCTGGAGACGCTGGACGGCGGCAAGCAGTACTTCACCCAGGCCGACATCACCCGCTTCGCACCGTTCCAGGCCGGCATTGCCAATGCCATCCGCGGCGGCGAACTGGAGCCGGCCTTCCAGGTGTTCGCGATCTACAAGCAGCGCGTCGGCGAGCGTGTGGCCTATGCGCGCAAGCTGCTCAAGCAGGAACCGGATTTCACCACCGACGAGCGCTTCGAGTACGACCGCAAGGAGGTGCCGTGGGCCGCTTCCAATGCCGAACTCGACGAGCTGTGGCGCAAGTCGGTGAAGAACGACTGGCTGCGCCTGAAGCTGGCCGGCAAGAAGTCCGATGACATCCGCAAGACGCTGGACAAGCGTTACGCCACCCTGGAAAAGTCGGTCAACGAACTGAAGGGCGAAGACACCTTCCAGTTCTTCATGAACGCCTACACCAGCGCGGTTGATCCGCACACTGATTACTTCACCCCGCGTACCGCCGAGAATTTCAACCAGGCGATGTCGCTGTCGCTGGAAGGCATCGGTGCGCAGCTGCAGCGCCAGGACGATGTGGTGGTGATCCGCGAGATCATCGCCGGTGGCCCGGCGGCCGTGGATGGCACGCTGAAGCCGGGTGACCGCATCGTCGGTGTCGGCCAGGGCAAGTCCGGGCTGGTGGAAGATGTGATCGGCTGGCGCATCGATGATGTCGTGGCCAAGATCCGTGGCGCCAAGGACACCGACGTCAAGCTGGAATTCATTCCTGCCGAAGCCGGCGTCGACGGCAAGCACCACACCCTGGTGCTGACCCGGCAGAAGGTGCGCCTGGCCGAACAGGCGGCCAAGGGCGAGACCATGACCATCCCGGCCGCCAATGGCGAGCCGGCACGCAAGGTCGGTGTGATCAAGCTGCCGACCTTCTACCAGGACTTCGAAGGCCGTCGTCGCAACGCCGCCGACTATGCGTCGGCCACCCGCGACGTGGCCAAGCTGTTGGCGGGTTTCAAGACCGACAAGCTGGACGGCGTGGTGCTGGACCTGCGCAACAACGGTGGTGGTTCGCTGGATGAAGCCATCGAGCTGACCGGTCTGTTCATCGAGCAGGGTCCGGTGGTGCAGGTGCGCGAATCCGGTGGCCGCGTCACCGTCAACAGCGACCGCAACCAGGGCGTGGCATGGGATGGCCCGCTGGCAGTGCTGATCAACCGTGGTTCGGCGTCGGCGTCGGAGATCTTTGCCGGTGCCATCCAGGACTACGGTCGCGGCCTGGTCATCGGTGAAACCAGCTTCGGCAAGGGCACCGTACAGAACATCGTCGACCTCGACCGTTGGCCGAGCGGCGAAACCCAGCGCTTTGGCCAGGTGAAGCTGACCATCGCCCAGTTCTTCCGCATCAGTGGCAGCAGCACCCAGCACAAGGGCGTGGTGCCGGACCTGGCGTTCCCGGCCAGCGTCGATGCCACCGAGTTCGGCGAGAGCACCTACGACAACGCGCTGCCGTGGACCCGCATCGCCGCAGTGCCGCACACCCAGTACGGCAACTTCGCGCCGCTGCTGCCGAAGCTGGAAACGCGCCACGACTCGCGTATCGCCACCGACAAGGAGTTCCAGTGGTGGAACGAGGACGTGGAGCAGTTCCGTACCGAAGCAGCGAAGAAGTACGTCTCGCTGAATGAAGCAACCCGTCGTGCCGAACGCGAGCGCCAGGACACCCAGCGCAAGCAGCGCCAGATCGTGCGCAAGGAACTGGGCCTGGCCCTGGACCCGCTGGCCGATGACAGCAGCGATGACGGCCTGACCGGCAACGAGCGCGACATCGTCAAGGATGCCGCCCGCGAGAAGGCCGCCGAGAAGCGCCCGGACCCGCTGCTGCGTGAATCGGCCTCGATCCTGGCCGACGCGGTGAACCTGCTGGAGGCCGACCGTCCGCTGTCCGCGCAGGTGCTGCCGCAGTCCACCGCCGCAGGCCGCTGGGCCGACTGATTGACTGAGGAGGGGGCGGAGCGGATGAAGTCGTTGGTGGCACAAACGACTTGATCCCCTCCGTCCCCTTTTTGCATGAACCGGGAACAACGGTGGGGGAGGGGGCCGGTGTTTTCGACCCGGTGCACACGGGCAGGGGGCTACCCTCGGGGTTACCGTCTTCGCAGGAGTACCCATGCGGGCCTCCCTTCTTTCTGCTTCCCTGCTGGCCGCCACCAGTGCCCTGGCATTGACCGCCTGTGGTGGTCGTGCCGCCGACAGCACAGTGCTGCGTGAGTCTTTCGATTCGGGGGATACGTTCTCGCGCACCGTCGATGGCCGTCCGGCCGAAGCCTGCGAGGCGGCACGACGCACGCTGCTCAGCCAGGGCTATGCCATCGCACGGTCGGACGACGCACAGGTGGAAGGCAACAAGAATTTCCAGCCGCGCGAGGATGACCACGAACAACTGGTGCTGCGTATCTCGTGCGCGCCGCGTGGCAGCCAGGCGCTGGTGTTCGTCAGCGCCGTGCAGGATCGCTATGCGCTGAAGAAGAGCCCGACCTCGGCCAGTGTCGGCGTGGGCGCATTGGGCTCGGTGTCGTTGCCATTCGGCAGCAATGACGACTCGCTGGTGAAAGTGGCCAGCAGCACGATCACCGATGCCGAGTTCTATCGGCGCTTCTTCCAGCGCCTGCAGCAGTACCTGCCAGCGGCAACGAAAGCAGAGCCGCAACCGCAACCGGCCGCGTCGCCGCAGCCTGCGGCCGGGCCCGAGCCCGAACCAGTGCCGGCAGCAACGGACCAGGGCTGAACGTGCGCGGCAGGGTGATGGCATGGGCCCTGCTGCTGGGTTGGCCCCTGAGCGCGCTGGCCGCTACGGCCGAGTGCACCCAGGGCCTGCTGCAGCGGCTGGGGTGGCGCTTCGACACCACCGCGGTCACCGCACCGCAGGTACGCGGTGGTCCGGTCTGTACGCGAGCCTCGCTGGCCGAGGCGCAGGCAGCCGGTGATCTGCGCGTGCGTTGGCCGGGAACGCTGGCCGAGGCCGACCGGCAGGCCCTGTTGCAGCAGTTGTTGGATGACCCGGCCACGGTCTGTGCCTACGCCTTTGAACTGGGCGGTGCCGTGCAACGCGCTACGCAGGCACTGCAGGACAATGAATCCTTCCGCTTCACCGGTGTGCAGCTGGGCTGGATCGGCTTTGGCGCACGCGGCGCCCCGGCACAGGGTTGGCAGCGGGTGCGCAGCTTCGGCCGCGGCTATGTACCGGCCGCCAGCAACAGCCGCGCACTGGATGCGTTCTACACCGGCCGGGTGCGTGCCGAGTGCGGTGTCGGCCGTCAGGTCGCGCAGCTGGCTACGCAGCGCGAGCTGTATGGCGATGCGGCCTTCGATGCGGAGTTCACTGCGGACGAACTGTCCATCGGCACCTTCCTTGGCCTGCACGACACCGACAGCATCCTGCTGGGCGCGCAGGCCGGCCAGTTCCTGGCCGACGGCAAGGCCGTGCGCACCTCGGCGATGGGGCGGCAGGCATTCGTCGGGCTGCCGGGCTTCATCGAACACGTATTCGACAAAGGCACGCTGGACGACCTCAGCAACCAGGCGGAAAACTTCGTCGTGGTGGAGGTGGGCGAGGGGGCCGCGCGGGCCCTGGCAGAACACGGCGGCCTGGCCTGGTACGACCAGCGCAATCGTGCCCTGTGGCAGTTGGCGCAGGGCATTCCGCGTGTCGGCCAACGCTATTTCGAGCGGCTGCTGTACGAGCGCGATCCGGTCCTGCGTGCGCAGCTGGCCCCGCGCTATCGCGACGTCGTGCAGCAGATGGACCAGTTGCTGGACGATGCGTTCTACCAGCAGTTCGTGATCTACGTGCACCCACGCGGTATACGTCCTGTCGGCTATCACATCATCCGCCTGCTCGACCGCAATCCGCGCACGCCGTTTTCCATCGACCTGGCGTTGCACAATCTGCATACCACGCTCTACCGGCGTTGGCGTGAGGCGCAGTTGCGCCACTGCGCGACGACCGGCCGGCCAGGCAGCCTGACTTCCGACAACAACTGAAGGTGAAACAATGGATATTGCAATGATCGGCCTCGGCCGCATGGGCGCCAACATGGCCCAGCGCCTGCACCGCGGTGGCCACCGCGTGGTCGGCTACGACCCGGGCGAGGGCGCCCGCCAGCGCGCCGCCGAGGCCGGCCTGGAGGTGGTGGATTCGCTGGCCGCCGCAGTGGCCGCGCTGCCGGTGCCGCGCGTGGTGTGGCTGATGGTGCCGGCCGGCGAGACCGTGGACCAGACGCTGGGCCAGTTGACCCCGCACCTGGCCGAAGGAGACGTCGTCATCGACGGTGGCAACTCCAACTACCAGGACTCGATCCGTCGCGCCAAGGCGCTGGCCGAAGATGACCTGGGCTACGTGGACTGTGGCACCAGTGGCGGCGTGTGGGGCCTGCAGGAAGGCTACAGCCTGATGGTGGGTGGCGATGCAGCAGTGGTCGAACAGATCGCACCGCTGCTGCGCACGCTGGCACCGGCCGAGGACCGCGGCTGGGCGCGCGTCGGCCCGTCCGGCGCAGGCCACTTCACCAAGATGGTCCACAACGGCATCGAGTACGGAATGATGCAGGCCTACGCCGAAGGCTTCGCGTTGATGGAGCGCAAGCAGGAGATGGAACTGGACCTGGCGCAGGTGGCCGAAGTATGGCGCCACGGCAGCGTGGTGCGTTCGTGGCTGCTGGACCTGAGCACCGAAGCCCTCAAGCGCAACCCCTCGCTGGATGGCATCGCACCGTACGTGGAGGATTCCGGCGAAGGCCGCTGGACCGTCGCCGAAGCGATTGCGCTGGACGTGCCGGCACCGGTGATCACCCTGTCGCTGCTCGAACGCCTGCGTTCGCGCGAGTCGAACTCGTTCACCGACCGTCTGCTGTCGGCGATGCGCAACGAATTCGGCGGCCACGCCATCAAGAAGTCGTAAGCACCGGCGCCGGGGTCGGATCCCTTTCCGCAGGAAAGGGCTCTGACCCCGTAACTGAAAGCCTTCTTTGAGCGTTTCGACGTCATCCACGCATGGCGTGGATCTACTGTCAGCCATCGTCCGTCCGCATGCGTCACGCATGGGGTCAGAGCCCGTTGCCATCCCACGGAATGCCCGCTTTTGACGTTGCCGTTGCCGTTGCCTCGGCAGGTGCAGGGCGCAGCCCTGCCGATCACCCCACCCGCACCCGCCGCCCTTCGCGCGCGCTGTCCATCCCCGCCTGCAGCAACCGCATCACCTGCAACGCCTGCTGCGCGCTGACCGTCGGCTCACCCTCGCCCTGCATCGCCGCTGCGAAGTCGGCATACAGGCGCCGGTAGTCACCCGGCAGGTTGTCCACGGTGCTGCGCTGCACGTTGTCCTCCGCATCGCAGTGCAGCAGTTCGCCGTGGTGCGGATCGATGCCCCATCCCGGCGCGCCTGGCGCAACGCCGCGACGCAGCTGCGCCTCCTGCACGTCCAGGCCATGCTTGATCCAGCTGGCCCGCGTGCCATGCACGGCGAAACGAGGGGCAGGCGCCGCGACCAGTGAACCGGCATGCACGATCGCGCGATGGCGCGGGTAATGCAGTACCGCGTGGAAATAGTCGACGCCGCTGCCGCCTTCGCGCTGCACGGCAAGGTCCGCATCGATCGCCGGCGGACAGCCGAACAGCACCAGCATCTGGTCCAGCAGGTGAGGCCCCAGGTCGTACCACAGGCCGCTGCCCGGCCCATCCTGCTCGCGCCAGCGTTCGCGCACCTGCGGGCGGTAGCGGTCGAAATGGGCGTGGCATTCGGCGATGTCACCCAGCGTGCCCTCGGCAAGCAGTGCCTGCAGGGTCAGGAAATCCGCATCGAAGCGCCGGTTCTGGAACACGGTGGCAATGCGTCCGGCACTGCGCGCTGCAGCCAGCACCTGCTCGGCTTCGTCTACGTTCACCACGAACGGTTTGTCCACCAGTACGTGCTTGCCGGCAGCCAGCGCGGCGATGGCCAACGGCGCGTGCTGTTCGTTCGGCGTGGCGATGACCACCGCATCCACCGCAGGGTCATCGAAGACCTCCTGCGCGGTAGCGCGTATGTGGACATCGCTGAAGGTGCGCAGCAGCGTATCGCGCTGCGAACTGACGACGCTGTGCAGGGCCAACCCCGGCGTGTGCTGGATCAGCGGGGCGTGGAAGACGCGGCCGGCCAGGCCGTAGCCGATCAGGGCCAGTTGCAGCTCGGGGCGCATGGGAAGACTCCGCGCGGATCGGAAAGTGCAGGACAGGAACCTCAGGGTAAACGAGATGACTACGCGCCCGGAAGCTGAACGATTCCCGCTGCAGGGGTGCCCATTCACGTGAGCATGACCGCAGCGCCACGCCTGCACTACAAGCAGTTGGCGACACTGGTCGCACCAACCAGTAGGAGAACCACACGATGAGCACCACGACCCGTACGCTGTTGGCTTCCGCCCTCACCCTGGGCCTGGCGCTGTCCTCCTCGGCCGCTTTCGCCCAGGACGCCGCAGCGAAGAGCCCGCCGAAAACCGATCATTCGGCGATGACCCATGCCGACCGCCATGATTCCAACGAGCCGGTCACCGACAGCTGGATCACCACCAAGGTCAAGGCCGATCTGCTCGCCAGCAGCAATGTGCCGGGTACCGAAGTAAAGGTGGAGACGGTCAATGGCGTGGTCAGCCTGAGCGGCACCGTTGCCACCAAGGCCGAGCATGACAAGGCCATCGCCACCGCCAAGGGCATCAAGGGCGTGACCCGCGTTGATGCCGCCGCGCTGAAGGTCAGTGCCGCCAAGCGTTGATCGACACCGCAGGTTGCCAGCAGGGGCGCTCCCACGGGGGCGCCCCTGTTTTATAGCGTCGGGCCTGCTCGACGCGTGCGGGTGGGCGGCCCGCCTGATGGACCGATTACCCCAGAGATGTGACCGGCTGCGCTATATTGCCGGTTCCGCTGCGGCCGATCCTGTCCGGATCGCACTCCCGCAGTTGAGCTGACGAGGAACTATGGCGCTGGTTTTCAGTGATGACATCTGGGATCGCTGGCGACTGCCTGCTCTGGCATTGGCAGCGGCAGCCATCATCGTGGTCCCGTGGTTGACCCTGCGCAAACTGCAGCAGGACAACGAGCTGGCCATGGGCTGGGTGACCCATACCCAGCAGGTGACTGTGGCCCTGCAGCAGCTGCAGACCGACGTGCGTGACATCGAATCGGCTGCGTTGACGCTGTCCAAGGGCGTGGATGCGCCAGGCCTGCGCGAGCGCATGGCCAAGGCCAACGATATCCCCGAGCGGCTGGCCGAACTGGGCCGGATGACCCGCGACAATCCCGACCAGCTGATCCGCATCGGCCGCATCCAGTCGATGCTGGAAGGCCGTATGGGGGTTGCGCGTGAGCTGGCCAAGTCTGAACCCAACAGCGATCAGCGCGAGCTGGTGCAGGACCTGAGCACGCGCTACCCGATCCGCGGCCTGGTGGAAGAACTGCAGGCCAGCGAGGAAGCGCTGCTGGCCCAGCGCGCCGCGCAGGCGGAGCGACAGAAGCGGCAGACCAACTTCGTCTCGTGGAGCTCGCTGCTGGTGCAGCTGGCGCTGCTCGGCCTGGTGCTGTGGCTGCTGCAACGACAGATCGGCCGCCGCCTGCAGGCTGAACGACAGTCGCAGCGTGCGGCTGCGCGCGCGGCGTCGGTGCTGCAGACCGTGCGCGAACCGATCGTGCTGTTGGATCGCGAGCTGCGCGTGCAGCTGCACAATCCCGCGTTCTCCGAGTTGTACGGGCTGCAGGATGAGCGTGCCGATGGCCTGCTGCTGGAAAACGTAGGTGAAGGCGCATGGCGTGACCCGGTGGTTCGCCAGCGTCTGGCCGACGTATTGCTGCGCGGCCGTGAACTGTGGGATTTCGAACACGAACAACGCGGCGCCGACGGCATGTCCCGCTACATGCTGCTCAACGCGCGGCGCATGCCGCTGCCTGACACCGACGACGAAGTGGTGCTGCTGACCGTCAGCGATGTGACCGTGCAGCGCGCGGTGCAGACACGCGTTGAAGAATTGAACCGGCAGCTGGAAGGCAAGGTTGCCCAGGTCTCGGAGGTCAACCGCGAGCTGGAAGCGTTCAGCTACTCGGTGTCGCACGACCTGCGCGCGCCGCTGCGCCATGTCGCCGGTTTCTCGGACAAGCTGTCGCGCCACCTGGGCGAGGCGGCCGACGAGAAGAGCCAGCACTACCTGGGGGTGATCTCCGGTTCAGCGCGGCGCATGGCCACGTTGATTGACGACCTGCTGGTCTATTCGCGCCTGGGCCGCGCAGCGATGCGCCAGCAGACCGTGGACATGCAATCGCTGGTGGCCGATACGCGCGCGATGCTCGACGCGAACGTGCAGAGCGAAGCCGAGAGCAGCGGCCATGCCCATCAGGTGGAGTGGAGCATCGCGCCGCTGCCGATCGTGGTGGGCGACGAAAACATGCTGCGCCAGGTCTGGCTGAACCTGCTGGGCAACGCGGTGAAATACTCGGCCAACCGCGAGCCGGCGAAGGTCCGCGTGGACTACCAGCAGCAGCCCGATGGCGGTCATCAGTTCACGGTCAGCGACAATGGTGCAGGCTTTGACATGGCCTACGCCGGCAAGTTGTTCGGCGTATTCCAGCGCCTGCACAAGGCCAGCGACTATCCGGGCACCGGTATCGGCCTGGCCAGCGTACGCAGGGTGCTGACCCGCCACGGCGGCCGCATCTGGGCCGAAGCCGCACCGGATGCCGGCGCCACCTTCCACTTCTATCTTCCCCCCGTGCTCGACGCGGACAAACAGGGCCCCATCGCATGACGACGCTGCGCACCATCCTCCTTGCCGAAGACAGCCCGGCCGACGCCGAAATGGCGATCGATGCGCTGCAGGAAGCGCGGCTGGCCAATCCCATCGTGCACGTCGAAGACGGCGTGGAAGTGATGGATTACCTGCTGCGCCGTGGCGCCTTCGCCAGCCGCGAAGAAGGCCTGCCAGCGGTCCTGCTGCTGGACATCAAGATGCCGCGCATGGATGGCCTGGAAGTGCTGCGGCAGATCCGCGAACACGACGAGCTGAAGCGGTTGCCGGTGGTGATCCTGTCTTCCTCACGCGAGGAAAGCGACCTGGCCCGCAGCTGGGACATGGGCGTGAACGCATACGTGGTCAAGCCGGTGGACGTGGACCAGTTCTTCGGCGCAGTGCAGACCCTGGGCAAGTTCTGGGCACTGATCAACCAGGCTCCGGAGATCGAGTAAGCCCATGCCCCTGACCGGTCCCGCACTCGGCGCATTGCGCATCCTGCTGGTGGAAGATTCCCCCGAGGATGCCGAGCTGATGTCCGAACAGATGCTCGATGCAGGCCTTGAGGCCACGTTCGAGCGTGTCGAGAGTGCGGACGACCTGCGCCATGCGCTGGCGCGCTTCCAGCCGGACATCGTGCTGTCCGACCTGAGCATGCCTGGCTTCTCCGGCGACGACGCGCTGCGCATCGTGCGCGACGCGTTGCCGGAGGTGCCCTTCATCTTCGTCTCCGGCACCATGGGTGAGGAGAACGCGGTGGCGGCCCTGCAGAAGGGTGCCAACGATTACATCATCAAGCACCAGCCGGCACGCCTGCCGTCCGCCGTGGCGCGCGCGGTGCGTGAGGCACGCAGCGCCATCGAGCGCTCGCGGGTGGAAACCGAGCTGATGCGCGCGCAGCGGCTGGAAAGCCTGTCGTTGCTGGCCGCAGGTCTCAGCCACGATCTGCGCAACATCCTGCAGCCGCTGCTGATCATGCCGGACCTGCTGAAGGCGCGTACCCAGGATCCGCAACTGCACCACCTGGCCGATGTGATCGCCGAGTGCGGTCGCCGTGGCCATGAGATGGCCGAATCGATGCTGTCGTTCGTGCGTGGGTCGCGCAAGGCCAGCGAGCGCATCCACATCGACGACCTGTTCCAGGCCGTGGCGCTGCTGTTGCGCAGCAACGTGCCCGATGGCGTCCGCCTGGACCTGGTGGTCGAGGATGAGGGCCTGGTGGTCGATGCCAACTACACCGAATTGCAGCAGGTGCTGTTGAACCTGGCGCTCAACGCGATCCAGGCGATGCCTGATGGCGGCAACCTGAGTCTGACCGCCAGCCATGGCGGCCAGCGCGATGGCGAGGACTGGCTGCGCATCGCGGTGGTCGATGAAGGCACCGGCATGGATGCGGACACGCTGTCGCATCTGTTCAATCCGTTCTTCACCACCAAGGCCGATGGCACCGGGCTGGGCCTGATTTCCTGCAAGCGCATCGTTGAAGGCGCCGGTGGCAGCATCCACGTCAACAGCCAGCTGGGGCAGGGCACCTGCTTCGAGCTGCGCCTGCCGATGCATGCCAGCGCCGAGGGCGGCGAACCGATCGAACAACTGGTGGCGCTGGGCAGTGGCCAGTCGATCCTGGTGGTCGATGGTGAAGCCACGCGCCTTTCGCTGCTGGGCAATGCGCTGTCCAGCCAAGGCTATCAGCTGCAGCTGGCCTCCGATGGCCCGGCGGCGCTGCGCTGGATGCAGCAGGAGGCGATGCCGGCGCTGGTGATTGCCGATGCCGGCTCCAAGCTGTTGTCGGCCAGCCAGCTGCTGGGTGAGATGGCTACGCTCGGATACCGGGGCCCGGCACTGGTGCTGGAAGATGCTGCCGGGGAAATGCCGGCAGATGTGTTCCCCGCCGGCATCGAGGTGCACCTGCTGCGCAAGCCGCTGCAGATGCAGCAGGTGTTCCGCGCGGTGGCCGACGCGCTGGGCTGACGTCGAGGGAACGCCGTAGAGCCGAGCCCATGCTCGGCTGCTGTCTGCATCGGCTGCCTAAGCCGAGCATGGGCTCGGCTCTACAGGCGTGCAGCGGCGGCGTTTCAGCCCGGGCGATCCGTCGTTTCCCACGGAAACCGTGGCAGGCTTTCCACCGCCTGTTCCAGCCGCCGCGACCAGTTCTGATGGATGTCGGCGTACAGCGCTGAATCGGCGCCCAGCCGCAGCTGCTGGCTGATCCGCAGTTCGCCGGCCCGCAGCAGCGCCATATCCACCGGCAGGCCCACCGACAGGTTGGACCGGATGGTCGAATCGAGCGAAACGATTGCCGTGCGTGCGGCGTCTTCCAGATGCGTGGATGGGGTCAGGATGCGGTCCAGGATCGGCTTGCCGTACTTGGATTCACCGATCTGCAGATAGGGCGTTTCCGGCGAGGCAGCGATGGCGTTGCCCAGCGGGTAGACCATGTACAGGCCAGGCTGTTCGCCGGCAATCTGCCCGCCGAAGATCAGCGTCGCCTGGGTGTTCACCCCGTCATGCCCGTGTTCGGTGTGCTGGTTCTGCACCTGGCTGTCCACCAGCAGGGAGCCGACGTAGGCCGCGGCCTCGAACAGATGGGCCATGTCGCGCAGGTTCGGTGTGCGCCGCTCGTCGGCATCGCGCTTCAGCCGTGACACCAGCAACTGCGTCGTGGCCAGGTTGCCGGCCGCCATCACCACGTAGGCGGCCTGGCCGGGGTATTCGAACACGTGCAGTTTGCGGTGCACGCGGACATCGTCCAACGCGGCATTGGTGCGGGTGTCGGCGGCGAAGACCAGGCCCTCGTCCACCTCGATTCCAACGCAATAGGTCATGTCGGTGCCCTATCATATGCGTCCCGGATTGTAGGCAGGCCGTTGTGACGATGGCATGCCCGCACTCCACCTGATTGCCGTTACCGGAACCGCATGACCACCGTGCTCCTGAGCCTGGGCAGCAACGTCCACCCCCGCCGCTACCTCCACGCTGCGGTGGCGGCCCTGCGCGAGCGCTTTGGTGCGCTGCAGGTGTCTGCCGCCTACCGCACCGCCGCCGTCGGTTTCGAGGGCCCGGCCTTCCTCAACAACGGCGTTGCCATCGAGACCGACCTGCCGCTGCAGGAACTGGATGACTGGCTGCATGCGCTGGAAGATGCGCACGGTCGTGACCGCAGCGGTCCGCGTTTCTCCGACCGGACCCTGGATGTCGACGTGGTGTTCTATGGCGACCTGGTGGTGGAAGGCCCCGGCCATCTGCGCATTCCGCGCCCGGAACTGAAGCATGCCTTCGTGCTGAAGCCGCTGGCCGATATCGCCCCGGGTTTCATCGATCCGGTCAGCGGCCTGGACCTGGCCACGCTGTGGCGCGCGCACAAGCAGTTTGGCGAAGCGTTCGAGACGGTCGAGCTGGATCCCGACGCGCTGGATTGACCCGACGCAGCCACCCATGGGGTGGCTCTACTGTAGAGCCACCCCATGGGTGGCTGAACGATCAACTCACCGTACGCCCACCATCCACACGCAGGGTATGGCCGGTGACGAAGCTGGCCTCGGCCGCCAGCCAGTACACCGCTTCGGCGATCTCCTCGACCGTGCCGATCCGCGCCAGCGGCGTGCGCGCCAGCAGCGCCTCGCGGGCGAAATCGTCCTTGCCCTGTTCCGGCCACAGGATCGCACCGGGCGCCACCGCATTCACCCGCACCTTCGGCGCCAGTTCCAGCGCCAGCGAGCGGGTCGCCATCTCCAGCGCGGCCTTGGCCATCGTGTAGGCGATGTGGTCGCGCATCGGGTCGGTGCCGTGCAGGTCGGTCAGGTTGACGATGCAGCCGTGCTGGCGGCGCAGGTACGGCGCGGCGGCCTGGGCCAGCAGCAGCGGCGCGCGCGCGTTGACCGCGTACAGCTCGTCCATCGCCTCGGCGGTGACCTGGCCGAGCGGGGTAGGGAAGAAGTTGGAGGCGTTGTTGACCAGCGCATCGAGGCGGCCGAAGTGGGTCACCGCCTGCTCGACCAGATCGGCCAGGGCGTCGGCGTCGCGCAGGTCGGCCTGCAACGCCAGCACGCTGCCGGGGCGCTCGTTGTCCAGGTTGAAGGCGGCCTGCTGCAGTTCGGCGCTGGAGGTATGGGCGTGCAGCACCACCGACCAGCCACAGGCGTGGAACTGGCGGGCGATGGCCGCGCCGATCCGGCGCGCGCTGCCGGTGATCAGGGCCACGGGGGCGGTATCACTCATCGAGGGTCCTCCAAGGCTCGGCTATCCTGTGCACCATTGTCACCGCATTCGAAGACGCCATGCAGCCTACCTTCCCCCTGCCCGAAGCCGATGCCCTGGCCCACAGCGATCAACTGGCCGCCGCACTGCGCGCCGAGATCCTCGCACAGGGCGGGGCGATGCCGTTCTCCCGCTTCATGGAGCTGTGCCTGTACACGCCGGGCTGGGGCTACTACAGCGCCGGTGCCAGCAAATTCGGCGGCAGCGGCGATTTCACCACTGCACCCGAGCTGGGCAGCCTGTTCGCCGGCAGCGTGGCCAATGCCCTGGCGCCGGTGTTCGGCCAGCTCGATGCGCAGGCACGGATGCTGGAACTGGGCGGCGGCACCGGCGCCTTCGCCGAGGCGGTGCTGCTGCGACTGGCCGAGCTGGACGCGCTGCCGGCCCGTTACGCGATTCTCGAACCCAGCGCGGACCTGCGCCAGCGCCAGCAGGAGCGCCTGCAGCAGAACCTGCCGCCCGAGCTGGCCAGCCGGGTGGAATGGCTCGATCGCCCGTTCGAGGACGACTGGGACGGCGTGGTGTTCGCCAACGAGGTGATCGATGCGCTGCCGACACCGCGCTTCCTGATCAAGGACGGCGAGGTGTACGAGGAAACGGTCGAGCTGGACGGGCAGGGCAATTTCATCCGTGGCGCGCAGCCGGCCGACCTGCTGCTCAACGGCGCTGTGCGCCATCTCGAACGCTACCTGGAAAAGCCCTTTGCCGACGGCTACCGTTCCGAGGTGCTGCCGCAGCTGCCGTACTGGCTGCAGGCGGTGGCCGGTGGCCTGCGCCGCGGCGCGATGCTGTTCGTCGATTACGGCTACAACCGGGGCGAGTTCTACCAGGAAGAGCGCGATGACGGCACCGTGCGTGCGTTCTACCGCCATCACGTGCACAACGAGATCCATCGTTGGCCGGGCCTGCAGGACATCACCGCATCGGTTGATTTCACCGCCATGGCGGAGGCCGGCCTGCACGGCGGCTTCGAACTGGCCGGTTACTGCAGCCAGGCCAGTTTTCTGCTCGGCAACGGCCTGGACCAGGTACTGACCCTGGCCGAGGAGCGCACCGATGAAGTGGGCCGCATCCAGCTGCGTGACCAGGTGAAGAAGCTGACCCTGCCAACGGAGATGGGCGAGCGTTTCCAGGCCATTGGCCTGCAGCGTGACGTCGATTTCGAACCGGCCTTCGAACTGGGCGACCTGAGCTGGCGCCTGTGAGTGCAGCGTTGCCGGTGATCAAGCCGCTGCGGCGGCCACGCCTGTGGAGCGCGTTGTGGGTGCTGGCGGTGCTGACGGTGATCGTGGTCTGCCTGATTCCGCCGCCGCCGATCCCGCTGCCGGAAAACAGCGACAAGGGCGAGCACTTCCTGGCCTATTTCATCCTGGCCGGCAGCGCGGTGCAGCTGTTCCGGCGTGGCCGTCCGCTGCTGTGGGTGGGGGCTGGCCTGGTGCTGATGGGCATCGGCATCGAATTTGCGCAGGGCGCGTTGACCAGCAACCGCATGGC
Organism: Stenotrophomonas sp. 14P6.2.3; assembly: GCF_057799055.1. Taxonomy (NCBI): domain Bacteria; kingdom Pseudomonadati; phylum Pseudomonadota; class Gammaproteobacteria; order Lysobacterales; family Lysobacteraceae; genus Stenotrophomonas; species Stenotrophomonas sp. 14P6.2.3. The sequence goes on along the minus strand of NZ_JBYOLA010000029.1, from coordinate 20,157 downwards.
CGATCCGATGGATGCGGTGGCCAACACCATCGGCGTGTTGGCGGGGATGGCCACCGCATTGACCCCGCTGCGCGACATCCTGCTGCGCTGGCGGGGGTGAAGGCGTGCCAACCAAGGTTGGCACCTACCGGTAGATCCACGCCATGCGTGGATGAATCTGCCCGTCGCCAACCAAGGTTGGCAACTACCGGTAGATCCACGCCACGCGTGGATGAAACTCCCCGTCGCCAACCAAGGTTGGCAACTACCGGTAGATCCACGTCATGCGTGGATCCGGCCGCAAAGCGCCAACCAAGGTTGGCAGCTACCGGAGCGTCACCTCATCCAGCACCCACATCGCCGGGCGCGTGTCGCCGGTGAAGTTGATGCACAGATCACCCGTACCCGAGGTGCCCTTCGGCAGCGCTGCGCGCAGGGTCACGAAGCCATCGGCATCGGTCTGCGCCGGCAGCGGCACCTGTGCCAGTACCTTGCCCGTGCAGTCACCGCGGCGGATCAGCATTTCGCCGTGCGCGCTCCGGGCCTTTTCGAAGCGTCGCTTCGGCTCGTCGTGCGCCAGCTGGAAGTAGTACGGAATGCGGCCCGCACGCACTTCCACGCTGCCGATGCCATCGAGCTGTGCCTGCGGCCAACGCCAGCACGGCTGGAAGATGTCGACGGTGAACACCGCACGCGCACCTTCGCGCGGACCATCGTCTTCCAGGCGCAGTACCAGGCCCTTCTCGCCCACGCAGCTGCGCAGTTCTTCGCTGTGCCGCGACAGCAGCGACTGCGCGGTGTACGACGTCACCGTCGGCTTCGCAGCCAGTGGCTGGCCCTGGTAGAACGCAGCCGCCTGCACCGTCGCGGGAAGCGTGGACGTCAACGGCTGCTGGTACAGCGGCGACTGCGCGGTCACCGGCTGACCGTCGCTGCTGTAGCGCACTTCATAGCCCAGCGGATTGGCCAGCGACACGGTCACCGTGTTCGCCGCGCGGTCATCGGTGTAAGCCACGCCCACTTCGAACGGCGTCTGTGCATACGCCAGGCCCCAGGCCCGATAGCGCTGCAGCTGCGAGGGCAGACGGGCCAGGAAGTCGCGGAAATCACGATGCTCCGGCGTGCTCCAGCCGGTCTCGGCCACGGCGGCCAGTCGCGGGAACAGGTTGTGCTGCAGACGTGCATAGGTGCGCGTGTGCTCGGTGAACATGTTCGCCTGCAGGCCGAGGATGTGACCGCGCTTGTCGGCGGCCAGTTCGGCCGGCACCGGTTCGTAGTTGTAGAGCTTGGCCAGGTTCACCTGCGTCGGCCGGCCCGGCGGCTCGTTCGGCGAGGCGGTCTGCAGGTAATCCAGGTACAGATGGCTGACCGGGGACATCACCACATCGTGGCCCGCGCTGGCCGCGGCCAGCCCACCCTCGGTACCGCGCCAGGACATCACAGTGGCCTGCGGCGGCAGGCCGCCTTCAAGGATTTCGTCCCAGCCGATCAGGCGACGGTCGTGTTCTTCCAGGAAGGTTTCCAGGCGCTTGATGATGTGGCTCTGCATGGCCATCTCATCCTTGATGCCGAGCGCGCGCATGCGCTGCTGCACCTGCTTTGAGGCCTCCCATTGGTCCTTCACTGCCTCGTCGCCACCCACGTGCACGTACTTGGCCGGGAACAGGGCGATGACTTCTTCCAGCACGTTTTCCAGGAAGGTGACGGTGCCGTCCTCGACGTTGAACAGGTTCGGGAACACGCCCCATTCGCTCAACGGCTTCAGTGGCGTATCGATCGTGCCCAGTTCCGGATAGGCGGCAATCGCAGCCGTGGCGTGGCCGGGTACATCGATCTCCGGAATCACCTGGATATGCAGCGCGGCCGCGTACGCGATCACTTCGCGGATCTGGTCCTGCGTGTAGAAGCCGCAGTACGGATGTTCCTTGCCGCTGATCGGATCTATGCCGCCGTCACCGGCTGGCAGGCGGCAACTGCCGACTTCGGTCAGCTTCGGGTAGCGCTTGATCTCCATGCGCCAGCCCTGGTCGTCGGTCAGGTGCCAATGGAAGGTGTTGAGCTTGTGCGCGGCCATCGCATCGAGCACGCGCTTGATCTCATCCAGGCTCTGGAAGTGCCGCGCCGAGTCGAGCATGAAGCCACGCCAGCTGAAACGCGGCGCATCCTGGATCTGCACGGCCGGCAGCACACCCTTGCTGCCGCCGGTGGCGAGCTGAGCCAGCGTGGTTGCGCCGTAGAACAGGCCGGTCTCGTTGCCTGCCTGCACCAGCACGCCCTGCGCGGTACTTTCCAGCGTGTAGCCCTCGCCACTGTCGCGGAAGGTCGGCACGATCTGGAAGCGGATGCTGCCGCCCTTGGCGGCGGCCTTGCCGTTGGCCACTACCAGGCGCGGCCCACCACTGCGTGCCAGCAGATCGGCGAACTGTGCAGCGACGCGCTGTGCGGCTTCGCCATCGGCATGCAGCACGGTGCCCGCGCCGACGGTGATGCCCGCACCGTTGCCGCGCTGCACGTTGGCCGGTGCGGGAATCAGCATCAGGCTGCCGGCGCGCAGCTGCGGGCCGGGGCCGGTATCGAGTGCCGGGGCATCGGCGGCCAGTGCCGGCAGCACGGGCAGGGCGGCCAGCAGGCTGCCCAGCAACAGAAGGCTGCGCATCCTGGCGCGGGTGGGCTTCGTCATCGGAACGACTCCTTGGATCGGGTGCGATGTTCGCTATACATGAAAAACGCCGGGCCCGGAATGACCCAGGCCCGGCGTGCGTGCACGACTCGGCGATGAAGCTGCCGCTGGATCAGTACTTGAAGCGGAAGTTCAGGTAGTACTGGCGACCGTTGCTGTAGAACGAGGTCGGAATGGCCGCGGTCTGGTAGTACTTGTAGGTCGGGTTGTTGAGGTTCAGGCCATCCAGGCTGATGCTCAGCCAGTCGGTGGCCTTGAAGCTCAGCGACGCCGACAGCGTGCCGAAGTCATCCTGGTAGTACGGGTTGGTGCCCGACAGGCTGATCAGGAACGAGGAACGGTGGGTGTAGCTGACCCGTGCACCAAAGCGCTCGTTCTCGAAGTATGCGCCCACGTTGTAGGTGTTCTTCGAGGTGCCCAGCAGGTTGTGCGAGCCGTCCGACCAAGTGTGGGCGGTCGTGCCGTTGGCGTAGGTGTAGTTGGCGTTGACACCAAAGTACTCGCCGATCGGCTGCTCGTAGGCCACTTCCACACCAGTGACCTTGCCGTCGGCATTGATCGGGGTGGAGATCTGGTAGGTCTCAAGCCGGTTGGTCAGTTCGCTGTAGAGCTGGCGCGAGACCACGTCGAAGGCGATGTAGTCCTTCAGGTCCATGTGGTAAGCGCCGACCGACAGCAGGCCGCGCGGCATGAAGTACCACTCAAGGTTCGCATCCAGGTTGGTGGACAGCGTCGGCTTGAGGTTCGGGTTGCCGCCACCGCCGGTCCGGTTCAGATCCGAACCGTAGGACGATGCACCCAGTGCCGAGTAATCGGGCAGGGTCTGGGTCTGCGAAGCGGCCACGCGCAGCACGAGGTTGTCGTCCAGGTCGAACTTGATGTTGGCGCTGGGCAGCACGCGGTTGCGCTTGTTCTGGAAGGCGACGCGTTCCCACATGCCGAACAGGCTGCTGACGTCCGCATCGGCGGCATTGCTGACCGCGTTGTAGGTATTGATGTCCTGCTTGATGTTGACGTAGCGCAGGCCCAGGTTGCCGCTCCACCAGTCACCGCGGAAGTTGGCCTGCACGTAGCCGGCGAAGTTCTTTTCCTTCACCTGCCACTCGGCACCGTAGTTGTGGCGACCGGTGGGGCCGTCGTTGCCCGCCAGCCAGGTGGAGTTGTTGGTCACCGCATCCTTCAGCGCACCCGGGGTGAAGTACCAGATGTTGCGCGGGAAGGTGCCGCCGATATCACCAGCGAAACCGTTCGGATAGTTGGAGGTGGCACCGTTCTTCAGCGCACTCCAGATGTCACCCGGGGTTGCCCCTTCCGGCGACAGCGCTTCGCGCTTGTGGTCGGCAAAGCGCAGACCGAAGTCGATGGAGCTCAGCACGCCGCCGTCGTTGAAGTACTGGTTGAAGTCGAGCGTGGCCCACTTCTCCTTGTCTTCGGCGGTGACCTGCTGGTTGCCCCAGGTGCCGAAGCTGGTCACGCCGTTGGGCGAGAGGTCGCCGCCAACGTTCCAGTCGATCGGCGAGCCGCTGCCGTGCGTGGCCCAACTGGCGCCACCGCCGCTGCCCACGGTGACCTCGGCGATGTACTGGCGCGGAGTCTCACCGGTGCCCTTGGTGCTGCCGGCCTGGAACTTGGCCGTCAGGCTGTCGCTGATCTGCCAGTCGGCATCGAAGGTGACGTAGCTCGACTTGGCCTTCGACTCGCGGTAGATCATGTCGTACACCGCGTAGTTGGTGCCCGGCACGCCTGCATAGGTGGCGTTGGTCAGCACGCCATCCTTGACCACATAGCCCGGGTTCGGCGCCTGCACCTTGGCAAAGCTGTTGCCGAACATCATGAAGTTGCGGTTGTAGTTGTTCGCCTTCAGCTCGGAGCTGAAACCGTTCAAGCCCAGGGTAAGGGTGTCGGTCGGCTTGAACTGCAGCGAGACCAGGCCACCCTTGCGCTCACGGGTCTGTTCGAACAGGGTCGAACCCAGCAGGCCGGGAACGTTGACGCCGATCAGGTCCGGATTGGTCAGCGCCACTGGATCCTTGGCGCCGATCTGGAAGAAGCCACCCGGAATTTCCTGCGCTTCACGGCGCAGTTCGCGCTTCTGGCTGAAGCCCTGCACCATCACGCCGAAGGTGCCCTCATCGTTCTTGTAGTTGAACAATGCCGAGTACTGCGGGTCGTTCGACTTGGCCTGGTCCGAACGCACCATGCCGATCGAGCCTTCCGCAGTGAACTGCTTGGAGAATTCCAGCGGCTTGCGGGTGATGATGTTGACGGTACCGGTGGTACCACCGTCCTGCAGCTTGGCCTGCGAGGACTTGTTCACTTCAACCGAGCTGACCAGTTCCGACGGCAGCAGCGAGTAGCTGACGCTGCGGCCGACGTTGTTGCCCTGGCTGAGCACGAACCAGTCGGCCGAACCGACGGTGTGGCCGTTGATCAGGGTCTGGGTGAGGCTGGGGCTGGTGCCGCGCAGGCTGACACGGTCGGCTTCGTCGAAGCCGCCTTCATCGGCGCTGGACGAGCTGATGTTGACGCCCGGCAGGCGCTGCAGGGTGTCGGCAACGTTGTGCGCCGGCAGCTTGCCCACGTCTTCGGCGGTGACCACTTCCACGCGCGCATTGGCTTCGCGCTTGGTGTCCAGCGACTTTTCCATCGAACCGCGGATACCGGTAACGGTGACGGTGTCCAGATCGGTGGCGGTCGGGGCGGCCTGCTGCGCGTGCGCACTGAAGGCGATGCAGCTGACGATGGCGGCCGAAAGCAAGGTCTTGCGGGTATTCATGATGTCTCTCCTCATCACTCGATTGGATGCCGGCGGCGATATGGGATTGCGGTTGCGATGACGTGCGCGGGGCGGCGGCGATGTCCCGGGCATTGGCTTGCCACGTACTGCGTGCTGCGATTGCGTTGAAGCCGTTTGCGGGTTCAGGCGTCGGCGTGGAGCAGGTACCAGCTGGCAGCGCCGATCACGCCCAGCTGTCCGTGTTCGACCACCTTCACCGGGATGCGTGCCAGCGCCTCGCCCATCGGCCCCTTCTGCAGGTAGCGTTCGACGAAGGTGCTGGTACGCAGGTACTCGCGGATCTGCGGCAGGATTCCACCGGCGAGGTAGACCCCGCCGTGGGCGCCATAGAACAGGGCCATGTCGCCGATGGTGCTGCCGAGCAGGCCGCAGAACACATCCAGCGCCTGCCGAGCCAGCGGATCACTGCCGGCCATTGCCGCAGCGGTGACGGCATCGGGGCTGGCCAGTGCCGGCGCCTGGTCCTGCAGTGCGCAGATCGCGCGGTACAGGTTCATCAGGCCGGGGCCGGAGATCGCATGTTCGATCGACACATGCGCGCGGTCGCGCTGCATGTGGCGGACGATCGCCATTTCCAGTTCGGTGCTGGCGGCCAGGGTCGGCTGGCCGGCTTCGGTAGCCAGCACCACCGGGCCGTTGGCCGTGGGAATCCACAACGCTGCACCCAGGCCGGTGCCGGGTCCGACCACCAGGGTCGGGCCGCGCGGTGCACTGTCCGGGCCACACAGGTGCAGCACGCCACTGGCATCGACCTGCGCGGCGGCATAGGCCACGGCTTCGAAGTCATTGACGATGTGCACCCGCTGCAGGCCGACGTCGGCCTCGATCTGCCGCGCCGACAACGGCCACGGCACGTTGGCGGTGATCACCGTGCCGTCTTCGCGGGCATAGCCGGCGGTGGCGACCACGCAGTGCGACGGGCGCGGGCCTTCGGCCAGGAAGTCGGCGAGGATCGCGCTGAGCCCGGCATGGTCGGCGTTGCGGTACTTGCGGTAATCGAGCACCTGCACCGGATGGGCATCGTCGCCGCTGGCCTGGACCCGGGCGACACGCACATGGGTGCCGCCAACGTCGGCAGCCAGGAACGAGGGCGCGACGCGGGACAGGACATGGGCCGGGGCGGGATGGCTGGCGGTCACGCGGGCTCCTGCAGCAGGTGGGGCCGGCCCCGGGAAGGGCAACGATGAAGCCGGCGATTGGGGCGGAGTCTGTAACCGCGTTGACAACGATGTCAACGAGTTCGTGACACTTTCGTTGCTGCGCCGCAGCGAATGCAGATCGCCGTAAACGTTTACATGGCGTGAGTGCGGCGACCATGGCAGAACCGTTGCAGCAAGGGGCTTCAAGGGCGAAGCGCATTCAGCGGATGGCCGTGCAGCGGGCTTGCGCAGTGCAGCATCCGATGTGGTGGCCCGTGCATGGAAGTTGACAAACGGTCGTCGTCCACCGAAAGAATGTGACAACGTTGTTCCCAGCCACTCTCCGACGCCGTGTTCTGCGGCCGTCGCCGCAGGAGCCTTCCTGATGTCAGCCGTCCCCGCTGCAAGCGCACGCCCGAACGTGGCCTCGTCCATCGCCATCGTCGGCGTGCTGTTTTTCCTGATCGGCTTCTTCACCTGGCTCAACGGCCCGTTGATCACCTTCGTCAAACTCGCCTTCGAGCTCAGCGAGGTCGGCGCCTTCCTGGTGCTGATGGTGTTCTACCTGTCCTACTTCTTCCTGGCCCTGCCGGCGTCGTGGATCCTGCGCCGCACGGGCATGAAGAAGGGCCTCAGCCTGAGCCTGCTGGTGATGGCAGGCGGCGCTGCGCTGTTCGGCGAATTCGCCACCCAGCGCTGGTATCCCGGTGCACTCGGCGGCCTGTTCGTGATCGGTAGTGGACTTGCCTTGCTGCAGACCGCGATCAACCCGTACATCTCCATCCTCGGCCCGATCGAAACCGCCGCACGGCGCATCGCGATGATGGGCATCTGCAACAAGATCGCCGGCATGCTGGCGCCGGTGCTGATCGGCACGGTGGTGCTGCACGGCATCGGCGATCTGTCGGCCACGGTGGCCGCTGCCGACGAAGCGACCAAGGCGCAGCTGCTGAACGAATTCGCCGCCAAGATCCACGCGCCGTACCTGGCCATGGCCGGCTTGCTGGTGGTGCTGGCGGTCGCGGTATTGTTCTCACCGCTGCCTGAAATCAAGGCCTCCGAGGCCAATGCCACCCCGGCCGGGGCACCGGGCAAGGCAGAGCGCAGCAGCATCTTCCAGTTCCCGCACCTGTGGCTGGGCGTGCTGTGCCTGTTCGTCTATGTCGGCGTGGAAGTGATGGCCGGTGATGCCATCGGTACCTACGGTCATGGCTTCGACCTGCCGCTGGACCAGACCAAGATGTTCACCTCGCTCACCCTGGGCGCGATGCTGGTGGGCTACGTGGTCGGCCTGCTGCTGATCCCGAAGGTGGTCTCGCAGTCGCGCTACCTGACCATCTCTGCGGTACTGGGCGTGGTGTTCTGCCTGGGGGCGTTCTTCACCCATGGCTATGTGTCGGTTGCCTTTGTGGCCCTGCTGGGCTTTGCCAACGCGATGATGTGGCCGGCGATCTTCCCGCTGGCGATCCGTGGCCTGGGCCGCTTCACCGAAACCGGTTCGGCGCTGCTGGTGATGGGCATCGCCGGCGGCGCGATCATTCCGCAGCTGTTCGCCGTGCTCAAGCAGCACATCGACTTCCAGCTGGTGTTCCTGCTGCTGATGGTGCCGTGCTACCTGTACATCCTGTTCTACTCGGTGGTCGGCCATCGCGTCGGCCTGCCGCAGGACAAGGGCTGATCGGCGATGATGGACGGCAGCCAACCCCAGGAAAAGCCGATGCGCAGAGCGACCATCAAGGACGTTGCCGAAAAGGCCAAGGTCTCGCTGAAGACGGTGTCGCGGGTGATCAACAACGAGCCCTCGGTGATGCAGGCCACCCGTGCGCGGGTGCTGCGTGCCATCGCCGAGCTCGACTACGAACCCGATCCCTCCGCGCGCAACCTGCGCAGCGGCACCACCTTCGTGATCGGGCTGGTGTACGACAACCCCAACCCGTACCACATCATCGGCGTGCAGAACGGCGTGCTCGCCGCCTGCCGTGAAACCGGCTTCGGCCTGCAGATCCATCCGTGCGATTCCAGCTCGCCGCTACTGGCCGATGAACTGGCCGACTGGGTGCAGCGTTCGCGCCTGGCCGGGCTGGTGCTGACCGCACCGATGTCCGAACGTCGCGATCTGATCCAGGCGCTCACTGCGCGGGGCATCAAGCTGGTGCGGATCATCGCCGCTACTGAAGATCCGGCCGATGGCGCCTGCGTGTTCGTCGACGACCGCGAAGCCGCCTACGAAATCACCGAGCACCTGATCCAGCTGGGTCACCAGCGCATCGGCTTCCTCTGGGGTGGCACCTCGCACCGGTCGTCGGGCGAACGCTACGCCGGTTACGAGGCCGCGCTGAAGGACTACGGCATGACCGTGGACAAGCATCTCGTGGTGCAGGGCGATTACACCTTCGACGATGGTTTCCGCGGCGCGCGGCGGCTGCTGGCACTGCGCGAACCGCCTACCGCCATCTTCGGTTCCAACGATGAAATCGCTGCCGGCGTACTGGCCGCCGCGAAGTCGGCCGGCATGAACGTGCCCTACGACCTGTCGATCGCCGGCTTCGAGGACAGCCCGTTCTCGCGCCAGTCGTGGCCGCCGCTGACCACCGCCAAGCAGGCCACCGAGGACATCGCCCGCCATGCCGCGCGCCTGCTGATCGCGCAGCTGCGCAGTGACGCCTACGACGATGCGCCGGCGCCGCTGCACAACCAGGGCTTCGTGCCACAGCTGGTGGTGCGTGGCTCGACCGCACCGATGCGTCCTGCCGCCGCCCGTCCCCTTCCTTCCGATCCTTCCTGAGCCTGCCATGTCGCTGTCCGACCCCACTGCCACCCTGATGTTCGCCGAGGCCGCCGAAGCGGCCGAGGTCGTTGCCCGCCAGTTCGCCCGCAACCATGCCGTGATGGAGACGCTGGCAGCCAGCCTGCGCGCTGCGCCGCCGCCGTTCGTGGTGACCTGCGCACGCGGCAGCTCCGACCATGCCGCGACCTATGGCAAGTACCTGCTGGAAACCCAGCTGGGCCTGGTCGTTGCCTCGGCCTCGCCGTCGGTGGGTTCGGTCTACGCCGCACCGCTGCAGCTGCGCGGTGCGTTGTTCATCGTCATCTCGCAGTCCGGCAAGAGCCCGGACCTGCTGCGCAATGCCGAGGCGGCCAAGGCTGCTGGCGCGCGCGTGGTGGCGCTGGTCAACGTCGAGGATTCGCCGCTGGCACAGCTTGCCGACACGGTCATCCCGCTGCATGCCGGCGTGGAAAAAAGCGTGGCGGCGACCAAGAGTTACCTGGCCTCGTTGTCCGCGCTTCTGCAGCTGGCCGCATACTGGAAGCAGGACAGCGCGCTGCGCAATGCCCTGGACCTGCTGCCCGATGCCATGCGCGAGGCCTGGCAGTGCGACTGGAGCGCAGTGACCGATGGCCTGGTGGAGGCCAACAACCTGTTCGTGCTCGGCCGTGGCCTGGGCCTCGGCGCAGCGCAGGAGGCCGCGCTGAAGTTCAAGGAAACCTGCAGCCTGCACGCCGAGGCCTACAGCTCGGCCGAGGTCAAGCATGGTCCGATGGCGCTGGTCGATCGCGGCTTCCCGGTGCTGGCCTTTGCCCAGCCCGATGAAACCGGTGCCGGCACCCGTGCCGTGGCCGAAGAATTCACCGCACGTGGCGCCCAGGTGTGGCTGGCCGGTGCCGGCGGCAACCTGCCCGTCGCCGCCGCGCCGCATCCGCTGTGCGCGCCGCTGCTGACGGTGCAGAGCTTCTACCGCGCGATCAACGCGCTGGCGTTGCGCCGCGGCTTCAACCCGGACCTGCCGCCGCATCTGAACAAGGTTACGGAGACGGTGTGATGGCAACCGTTCTGCGCAATGCCCGCATTCTTGCCGGCGATGAGTTCCGCGACGATCTTGCGGTGCTCATCGAAGACGGCCACATCAGCGCGCTGCTGCCCGACGCTGCACCGCAGCTGGGCATGGCTGACGAGCAGGTGGACCTGGAGGGCGGCTGGCTGCTGCCCGGCTTCATCGATGTGCAGGTCAATGGCGGTGGCGGCGCGCTGTTCAACAACACGCCCGACGTGGCGTCGCTGCGCACGATTGCGCGTGCGCATCGCCGCTTCGGCACCACCGCGATGCTGCCGACCCTGATCAGCGATGACCTCGGTGTGATGCGCGAGGCGATCGCTGCGATGCGTGAGGCCATTGCGCAGGGCGTGCCGGGCGTGATCGGCATCCACCTGGAAGGCCCGTACATCGCACCGGCGCGCAAAGGCACGCACGATGCCAGCAAGTTCCGCGTGCCGGACGCGGAAGAGATCGAACTGGCGTCGTCGCTGGATAACGGCGTGACCCTGCTGACCCTGGCGCCGGAGCGCGTGCCGCTGGAGACCATCCGCGCGCTGGTTGAACGCGGGGTGATCGTCGCCGCTGGCCACACCGCCGGTACCTATGAAGAGATCCGTGCCGGCCTCGATGCCGGCGTGCGTGGCTTCACCCATCTGTACAACGCGATGTCGCCGCTGCAGGGGCGCGAGCCCGGTGCGGTCGGCGCGGCGCTGGAAGATCGCGACAGCTGGCTCGGCATCATCGTCGATGGCGTGCACGTGCATCCGGCCAGCCTGCGCGTGGCGCTGGCGGCCAAGCCGCGTGGCCGCCTGCTGCTGGTGACTGATGCGATGCCGCCGGTCGGTGCGGACGATCCCAGCTACGTGCTGTATGGCGAAACCATCACCGCCATCGATGGCGTCGTGCGCAACGCGGCCGGCTCGCTGGCCGGTTCGGCGCTGGACATGGCCACCGCCGTGCGCAACACCGTGCAGCTGCTGCGCCAGCCGCTGGCTGAAGCAGCGCGCATGGCCTCGACCTATCCGGCGCAGTTCCTCAATGTCGATGACCGCCTGGGTCATATCGCCGAGGGCTACCAGGCCGACCTGGTGCTGCTGGACGATGCATTGCAGGTGCGTGGTACGTGGATTGCCGGCCAGTACGAGGCGGCTTGACGATGAGCAGCACGCCGCCACGCCGGTTGGGCTCGATCGACGCCCTGCGCGGCATGACCGTTGCGGCGATGCTGCTGGTCAACAACCCCGGTGACTGGAGTGCGGTGTTCGCACCGCTGCGCCATTCCGAATGGCACGGTTGCACACCGACCGACCTGGTGTTCCCGTTCTTCCTGTTCCTGGTGGGCGTGTCGATGGCCTTCAGCGTCGCACCGCGCGCGCTGGATCCGGGTGCACGGCCGGCACTTGCACGTGGCGTGCTGGAACGCGCACTGCGCATCGCCATTGCCGGCGTGCTGCTGCACCTGCTGGTGTGGTGGGCACTGCATACGCACCACTTCCGCATCTGGGGTGTGCTGCAGCGCATTGCACTGTGCGCGGCAGTGGTGGGCGTGCTGGCGGTGTATGCGCGCCCGCGCGTGCAGGCGGCCGTGCTGGTCGCGTTGCTGGTCGGCTACACCGCGCTGCTGCTGGGCGTGGGAGACCTTGCGCCGTGGACCAATCCGGCCAGCCGTCTGGATACCACCTTGTTCGCACCATGGATCTACCAATGGCAGGCCGATACCGGTCTGGGCCATGACCCGGAAGGATTGCTGAGCAGCCTCGGCGCGTTGGCCAGCACCGTGCTGGGCCTGCTGGCCGGCGGCCTGCTGCGCAGTGGCCGCGCCGGTGCATTGGCTGCGCTGGGTGCGATCACCGCCGTGCTCGGCCTGCTGCTGACGACGGTGTTGCCGCTCAACAAGCAGCTGTGGACGCCCAGCTACGTGCTGTGGACCGGGGGCCTGGCCGCGCTGGCGTTGTGGCTGGGCCACGTGCTGATCGACCGCAAGGGGTGGCCGGCGCTGGGCCGGCGTTTCGGCGTCAATGCAATCACTGCCTATCTGGGGGCTTCGGTGATGTCGGTGATCCTGCTGGCGACCGGCGCCTGGGGATGGGTCTGGCAGCAACTGGCCGTGGCGATGCCGCAGGCATTGGAGCTGGCCTCGATGCTGCAGGCGTTGGTATTCGTTGCGCTGTGGTGGGGTGTGGCGTGGTGGCTGGACCGGCGTCGCATTTATCTGAAGATCTGAGCGCGGGCAAAGGTAGTAGCGAACGGCGCATCCACGCATGGCGTGGATCTACTGAGCTGGTGGGTTGTGGGTCATCCACGCATGGCGTGGATCTACTGGGCTGGTGGGTTGTGGGTCATCCACGCATGGCGTGGATCTACTGGGCCAGGAGTGCAGTAGATCCACGCCATGCGTGGATGCTCTCCACGGATCATTCGACGTGAACGGATTCATCGACATGCGGACCGCGTGAGCACTTCCCGGCTTCACAACCAAAGCGTGACCGACTGCCGATAAATTCACCTATCGAAACCATTCATGGCAGGGCAGACTGCGTCTGCAGTGTCGTACAGAACATCCGCAGTTCCTGATCCCCCGACCCAGGAGTGCCGTATGTCCCATGTCGTCCCGCGCGGGTTACGCCGGCGCTGTTTGACCGTTTCCCTGCTGCAGATCCTGGCGATGCCCTCGTTGCTCGCCCTGTCCGCCCCGGCCGCCTGGGCTGGTTGCGATGCGACGGCTCCCGTCGCCGGGCAGACCGTCACCTGCAGCAGCGCTGCCCCCAATCCCGAGACCGCAGCAATCAGTGCCAGTGGCGCGGCGGGCATCACCGTGAATGTTGGCAACGGCGCGCAGCTGCAGCAGGCCGGCGCGGGCAGCGCCGTCTCCCTGCTCGGCGCCGGCGGGCACGTGCTCACCAATCTGGGCGCCATCAACTCGGCGAGCGGTACCGCGGTGCAGCTCGGCGCCGGCAGCCGCGTCGACAACACCGGCAGCATCAGTTCCGGCAGCGGTATCGCACTGCAGTTCAGTGGCGCCGGCGACAGCAGCGTGGTCAACCGCGGCACCATCAGCGGCGGCACCGGCGGCGTGCAGTTCGGTGCCGGCAACGATCGCCTGCAGATGCTGGCCGGCAGCATCAGCGGCGGCGTGCAGCAGGGCGATGGCAACGACGTGCTGCTGCTCAGCGGCGGCACCATCGACAGCCTCGACCAGGGCAATGGCGATGACCAGCTGACCGTCAACGCCGGCACCATCACCGGACTGGTGACGCAGGGCAGTGGCCGCGATGATTTCGTCATGACCGGCGGCACCATCGGTGCCCTGCAGCAGGGCGACAACATCGATACCTTCCGCATGAGCGGTGGCCGCATCGTCGGCGCGTTCGAAGATGGCGACCAGGCGTGGATGACCGGTGGCCGCATCGGCCGCGTCAACATGAAGCTGGACAAGAACCTGTGGGACATGTCCGGCGGCACCGTCGACGGCAACGTGGTCACCGGCTTCGACCAGGACACCGTCATCATCTCCAACGACGCCTACATCGGCGGCAACATCAGCGTCAGTGGCGGCACCGACAGCGTCACCATCACCGGTGGCACCGTGCGCGGCCAGGTGCTGCTGAGCACCGGCAACGACACCTTCAACTGGAATGGCGGCGGCATCGTCTACGGCGCCATCGACATGGGGCCCGACGATGACGTCGCGACCCTCAGCAATCTCAACCAGGCCAATCTGGGCGCCGTGCCACTGTTCGATGGTGGTACCGGCACCGACCGTCTCGGCTTCAACAACGTCAAGACCGCTGGCGTCGGGCGCTTCCAGAACTGGGAAGCGATCAGCCTGGCCAGCAGCACTGAGCTCACCTTCGATGGCGATCTGGTGCTGGGCGACAGTGCCACCGCTACCGGCAGCGTGATCGTGGATGAGACCAGCACCCTGTTTGCGGGGGGCGGCAACCATGCGATCCGTCCGTTCGCGGCAGCTGCGCTGGTGGACATGGTCAACGCCGGCCGCATCGACCTGACCAACAGTGGCGGCGCCGGTGATGCCTTCACCATCCGTGGCAACTACCGCGGCGACGGCGGTGGCGTGTACCTGCAGACCGTGCTGGGTGCGGACGACTCAGCCAGCGACCGACTGGTCTTTGATGGCGGCACCGCCACCGGCAGCACCGGTCTGGGCATCATCAACGCCGGTGGCGGAGGATCGGCCACGCTGGTCGACGGCATCCTGGTGGTGCAGGCGTTGAACGGTGCAACCACCGCGCCAGGCGCGTTCTCGTTGTTCGCACCGGTCTCGGCCGGTGCTTACGAGTACTTCCTGTTCAAGGGCGGTGTCAGCGCCGGCACCGGCGAGAACTGGTACCTGCGTTCGACCTTGGCGGCCGGGCCGGCACCCGCGCCCAACGGCGGCGGTGAAGTACTTCCGCCGCCGCCGCCGACACCGCCGGTCGCACCGCCGCCGCCGATTCCTCCGGCACCACCACCGCCACCGGAAGGTGCCATCGATCCGAACCTGACCGCCGGTGAGACCGCGCCACCGCCGCCGCCGCCGGAACCGCCGCCCGTAGCACCGCCCAGCGATCCACCGGTGCCGGACGTGCCGGTGGCTGGTGGCAGCCTGCCCGGTACCGGTTCGCCGCCGCCCACTGCGGGGGCAAGACCCGCCGCACCGGACGAGAATGGCCTGGTGCCGCTGTACCGCCTGGAGACCGCTGCCTACGCCGTGGTGCCCCCGCTGTTGCGCGAGACCTCGCTGGCCAGCCTGGGTACCTTCCACGAGCGCCAGGGCGAACAGCGCCTGCTGTACAACCAGGGCGCGTTCCGCACCGCATGGGGACGGCTGGTGGGGCAGAGCAGCGAGATCCACTGGAAGGGCGATGCACGGCCCGGCTTCGATGGTGACGTGATGGGCGTGCAGGCGGGCCTGGATGTATGGGCCGCTGCCGCCGACAGCCACCGCAACCAGATCGGCGTGTTCGTCGGCCGCACCCGCGCCGATGGCAAGGTCACCGGCCTGGCCATTGGCTGGGACAACGTGCTGGTCGGTCAGAGCCGGTTGGACGACAAGCACGTGGGCCTGTACTGGACGTTGACTGACAGCAGTGGCGGCTACATCGACGCGGTGGCGATGCAGAGCCGCTACGACGGCCGCACGCGTTCGTCGCGCGGGCTGGGCATCGACCTCAAGGGCGATGGCACCACGCTGTCGCTGGAAGCGGGCAAGCCACTGCTGCAGATCGGACAGTCATCGTGGTGGCTGGAGCCGCAGTTGCAGGTGATCTGGCAACGCAGTTCACTCGATGACCAGCGTGATCTGGTGTCCACCGTTTCCTTCGACAACGACAACGCCTGGACCGGCCGCGTCGGCCTGCGCCTGGCGGGCGACTACCAACTGGCTGACAACGGCTGGCAGCCGTACTTCAAGTTGAATTACTGGCATGGCCGCTCGGGCGAGGACCGCATCCTGTTCGACAGCGACGCGATCATCAATTCGCAGCGCTCGCGCGCGCTGGAAGCCGGTATCGGCGTGGTCGGGCGCTTCAACCGCACGATCAGTGCATATGCTGTGGCCGATTACACCCGCGAGCTGGGTGGCAGCGACAACGGCAAGCGCCGCATCATCGAAGGGAACATCGGCCTGCGTGCGGATTGGTGACGCCCGCCGCGTTGGCTGCTTTGGTGGGTGCCGACCTCGGTCGGCACAAATCCAACCGGCGCCATGACCCGCTCTGGTAGGTGTCGACCTTGGTCGACACGAATCCCTCCGGCGTCATGACCCGCCCTGGTAGGTGTCGACCTTGGTCGACACGCCTTGGCAGCAGTCAATCAATTCCCATACACCTGCATCACAACGGCGATCGCCCCAGCAACGCACCCGCGTGATCGGCCAGCAGCTGCACCGCATGCAGCAACCCTTCCTCTGTCAGCGGCGGGCATTGCGCCTCCGCGTCGTCCAGTTCACGCGCGGCCTGTGTCGCCAGCAACACGCCACCCAATGCCGACAACGCCAGCAGGCAGCGCGTGGTGCAGGCCAGATCGCGGGCATGCGCCGGCGTGATGCGCAGTTCCGTCCACGGCTCGCCGTCGGCGGCGTGGCAGCGCGTGATGTCGCGCAACCGCTTGAAAAAGGCAGGTGTGGGAGCGGCTTCATCCGCTTCGGTCAGCGCGTCTTCCAACGCCTCGGCAGCGGCGTTGGGCAGCTGCAGGTCGGGCAGAGCATCCCCCAGCAGTGTGTGCAGGCGGGGATAGGTGGGGTAGAGCGTAGTCATGGCAGCAACCTCACAAGGCAAGGCCACCTGCGGGATGCAAGGTGGCGGGCGGTGCGGGTTGGCGTGCCGGTCAAGAGCAAAGAAGAAGCCGACGGACCCAAGGGTCCCCACGCACCGCCCGCCATGGACCGGCAGGTGGTGCATTGTCGCGAGTGCCTGCAGCGAGGCAATCGGTCATCTTTGCTCATTGATTCGGGACGCCAATCCCGGCCAGCGCAGGTGGCGCTGGCACAGCGACCTTCGCGCGTTTGCCGCCGCGCCGACATGGGCAAAGTTGTAAATCGCAGCCCGATCCTGATGTGCCTGATGCGACACGTCGCGCGACGGCCGAGGCGTTATGCTTCGCCTTCATCCAACGACAGGGAGATGTCGATGCGAAACAGCAAGGGACTGCCGGCACGAGCCGCCTTGATCGCCACGCTGCTGGCAGCGACCGCTGCCACTGCGGCCGACACCATCGAGATCCCATCACCCGCCGCACAGGCACAGCTGCTGGACATGCTCGAACGCGAGGCGCTGTACCGAAGCAGAGTCGACTGGCCAGCCACGCGCACGCGGCTGAAGGGCGCGCAGGGTGATCCCGGCAGGGTCCGGGCCGTGCTGGTCGAGGCCATCGGCCGCAGTTCAGGCGGTCACGGCACCTGGATGACCCCGCAACGACAGCAGCAGCGTGTGCAGCGCTTCGCCCGGGAAAATGCCAGCGCCGTTGCCCGCAGCGAAAGCGACGCCACGCACCAACGTGACCCGCGTATCGGCCAGGTGCTGATCGAGGGCTATGCGGCCGACCCCAGTGCGCCGCCGCCGCAGCTGCAGCAGCAGAACATCCAGCGTGCGGTGCGGTGGCAGAACATCATCCGTGAAAAGGACAGCACGCCTCGCTGTGGCTGGATCGTCGACCTGCGCGACAACACCGGCGGCAACATGTGGCCGATGCTGCTGGGCGTTGCGCCGCTGCTGCGCACCTCGGCGATGGGCATCGAGGACGTGGGATCATTCGAGACCGCCGACGGTCCGGTACGGTGGCAGACCACCGCCAGTGGCGTGCGCATGGGCGAGGCGACGCGTCTGGATTTCGGCCAGCCCGGCTATCTACCCAGCCTTGTTGGCGCACCGGTGGCAGTCTTGACCGGCCCGCGCACCGCCAGTTCCGGTGAGGCGACCGTTCTGGCGTTCCGCGGCCGCGCGCAGACCCGCAGTTTCGGCCAGCCCACGGCGGGCGTATCGACTGCCAACGTGGTGCGCCGGCTGGTGGACGGCAGCGCGCTGGTGCTGACCACCAGCGTCATGCGCGATCGCAATGGAAATGGCGACGGGCGGAAGATCGCACCGGACCAGGCCACCGTCGGCGATGCCGCCACGGTGGATGCGGCCGAAGCCTGGCTGCTGGCCCAGCTCGCCTGCAGGAAAGGCTGAACCATGCTGCTGATTGGCCAACACGAACGGGTGCTGATTGTCGGCCCCACCGAAGCGCACCATTGCCTGCGCTGCCAGACCGAAACCGAGTTCGCACCGCAGCTGCGCTTCAAGATGGCGCGCATCGACCTGCTGTTCGGCTTCGTCTATCAGCGTCGCTACGAGCTGGCCTGCACGGGCTGCGAGCATGGCTGGGTGCTGGATACCGAAAGCATGGACCAGCAGCTGGGCGGGGTGCCGATCCCGTGGCGACACCGCTTCGGCCTGCCGGTGATGCTGGTGGTGCTGGCCGGGCTGGCAGTGGCGGGGTGGATGTGGCGGCAAGGGCACGGTGGTTGAGGACGCGGCCTGCTAAAGTTGCAGCCAGCAACCACGTACCGGAACCGACCATGGATCACGAAACGCCGTTCGAACCCGCCAACGACCTGGAAGTGCGCCTGTTGCAGGCCCAGGACGGAACCCTCACGGCCTCGCAGTTCCTCGACGGCCTGCTGACCGCGCCGGTGTTCGTGCTGCTGGACAAGGCCATCGGTGAAGATGGCGCCTGGGACGAGAGCATTTCGCCGCTGGTGCTGACCAGCGAGGGCGGCGAGCCGATGTTCGCGGTGTTCACTGCGCCCGAGCGCGCGGAAATCTGGCACGAGCAGCTGCCGCAGTTCGCCCATGCCATGCCCATCGCGGTGCATGCGCTGCTGTCGGGCATCGGCGAGGGCGTCGGCCTGGTGCTGAACCCGGGCCTGGATGTGGGCATGGAGATGATCCCCGACGCGGTGGCGCAGCTGAAGGAACGTGCTGCGGCGATCACGCGTGGGATGGCGCACTGATAAAGCTGTGGTTGCCGGCCAGCGGCCGGCACTACCAGATGCTTCAGCGGGCGGCGGCGATCGCCCGTACACGCGCCTTGGCCAGCGCCTCGCCAATGGCCGGCCCCTTCAGGTGCGTGGTGTCCAGGTCACGCGCCTGCACTGACAGCGCTGCCCGGTGCAGGCGCTTCAGCGTTTCGCCCTGCGGGTAGTCGCTGTCCTCGTAACCCAGCCGGCCGCGCTTGTCGGCCTCGCAGCACAACGCGATGCGGGCCACCCGTTCCGGTCGACGCAGTGCATCGCAGCGGCCCAGCAGTTCCAGCACGGTGGCATCGCGCAGTTCGTCGATGCGATGCACGTTCAAGTGCTCGCGACAGACGGCCTCGGCCAACTGCTGGTGCTCGGTCGGAATCTTCAGGCGCGCGCACAGTGCTTTCAGCGGCTTGATGCCGCGCTGTTCGTGCATGATGTGGCGCGGCCATTCCTCGGGCGGGGTCAGGCCCTTGCCGAGGTCGTGGGTGAGTGCGGCGAAGCCGACCAGATCATCACCGGGTGCGAGTTTCGCGGCCATGTCGCTGACCATTTCCTGGTGGATGCCGGTATCGACTTCCGGGTGGAATTCCGCGCGCTGCGGTACGCCGTACAACGCTTCCAGTTCCGGCAATATCGGGCCCAGCGCGTGCGCGTCGTGCAGGGTGCGCAGGAACGCGGACGGGCGCTCACACACCAGTGCCTTGCGCAGTTCCTGCCACACACGTTCCGGCACCAGTGCGTCGAGCTCGCTGCTGGCGGCAATCTCGCGCATCAGTTCCATGGTTTCCGGCGCGACGGTGAAGCCGAGCGAGGCGAAGCGGGCCATGAAGCGCGCCGCGCGCAGCACGCGCAGCGGGTCTTCTACGAAGGCGGGACCGACATGGCGCAGCACGCGCTGCTCGATGTCGCGCGCGCCGCCATAGGGATCGACCAGCGCGCCGCTGTCTTCATCGCAGGCGATGGCGTTGATGGTGAAGTCGCGGCGCTGCAGGTCTTCTTCCAACGTCACCGCCGGATCGGCATCGACCACGAAGCCGCGGTAGCCACGGCCGGATTTGCGTTCGGTGCGCGCCAGCGCGTATTCCTCACCGGTCTTCGGATGCAGGAAGACGGGGAAATCGCGGCCCACGGCGGTGTAGCCCTGCGCTTCCATCTGCGCGGGCGTGGCGCCGACGACGACCCAGTCACGGTCGCCGGCAGGTCGCTGCAGCAGGCGGTCGCGCACGGCGCCGCCGACAAGA
>NZ_JBYOLA010000028.1:0-48607 GCF_057799055.1 Stenotrophomonas sp. 14P6.2.3 | reverse complement strand
TGCGGCAGCCCCGGCACCGGCCGACAATGCCCGCTACATCCTGCAGGCAGGTGCATTCGGCGCTTCCGGCGATGCCGAAGCGACCAAGGCCAAGCTGGCGATGATGGGCCTGGCCGCACGTGTGGAATCGGCGCAGATCAACGGCAAGACCGTGTACCGCGTACGCATGGGGCCCTATGGCAGTGCCGGTGAGCTTTCCGAAGCCAAGCAGAAGCTGGATGGCACCGGCCTGCAGGCGATGGCGATCAAGGCGCAGTAAGTCTGCGGGCATGAATGAAAAAGCCGGGCATTGCCCGGCTTTTTTTTGCCTGTAGAGCCGAGCCCACGCTCGGCTGATCGCCCATCAGGCCGAGCATCAACTCGGCTCTACAGAACGCATCCAGGGCGCAGATCAGCCCTCGCGGGCAACCTGGAAGCCGGCGAACGACTGGCTGACCGGCATCAGTTCCAGGCGATTGATGTTCAGGTGCGGCGGCAGGCTCGCTACCCAGAAGATCTGCTCGGCGATGTCCTCGGCGGTCATCGGATTGGCGCCGGTGTACAGCTTGTCCGACGCGACCTGGTCGCCATGGGTGCGGACCACGGTGAACTCGGTTTCGGCCATGCCCGGCTCGATGGTGGTCACCCGCACGCCGGTACCGTGCAGATCCGAACGCAGGCCCAGCGAGAACTGGCTGACGAAGGCCTTGGTGCCGCCATAGGCGTTGCCGCCCGGATACGGATAGACACCGGCCACCGACGAAATGTTGATGATGGCGCCCTTGCGCTCCACCAGCTGCGGCAACAGGCGATGGGTCAGGGTGACCAGCGCGGTGATGTTGGTGTCGATCATCGTCGTCCAGTCCTTCAGGCTGGCGCTCTGCGCCGGCGCGGTGCCCTGGGCGAGACCGGCATTGTTGACCAGCAGGTCGATGTCACCGAAGGCCGGCGGCAGAGCCAGCAGCGCCGCTTCCATCGCGATCGGATCACGCACGTCGAACACGGCCGCGTGCACCACCTCCTTGCCATAACGCTCGACCAGCGGCTGCAGGCGTTCGCTGCGACGGCCGGTGGCGATCACTTTCCAGCCCGCCTGGGCGAAGCGGTGTACGGCAGCGGCGCCGAAGCCGGAAGTGGCGCCGGTAATCAGGACGGTTCGGGTCATCAGACAACTCCGTAGGAAACCAGACCGCCATTCTGGCACCCTCGGTCCACGGCTGCGTTGCCTGATCGGCCTGCTGCGTCGCGCGCGGTCAGCGCAGGCGGAACACACGAGCCTTCGGCAGATCTTCGTCGACCTGCAGGAACCAGCGCCCGGCGATACCCGGAATCACCTCGATCTGCGGTGCCTGCAGGGTCTTGCGCAGCTTCATCTGGCCCTTCATCACCTGCCACTGCTGGCCGTTGTCGAGGGTGAACACCGTGCCCGGCTCCCAGCCCGCAACGTCGTCGACCACGCGGGCGCTGACCGGGCCCTCTTCCAGGCCCAGGTGCATCGCCGCCGGGGCGGGAACGTTGGCCGGCAACGGTGCGCCGGTGCTGGCGGCAACCGGTGCGCGCGTGGGGACAGGCGCAGATGCCTCGGCCTCGCGCAGCACGCGGTTCAGGGTCTGCAGCTGGGTCGCGTCCAGGCCCACTTCGGCCAGCTGGGCCGCGCTCAGGCGCTGCTCCACGGGTACGTAGCGGTCCTGGGCGGTGGCGGCGAAGCTGCTGGCGACCAGCAGAAGGGAGAGGAGGTACCGGCGCATCGAAGGGAATCCCTGCAGAACAGCGCTCACGATGCTGCAATCCGGTGACAGTCCGGTTACAGCCGCCGGGCCGGTACAATGGGCCATGATCAATAATGATGTGCTGCGCAGCGTGCGCTATTCCCTGGACCTCGGCGACCACCACGTGGTGACCCTGTGCCAGATGGCCGATCCGGCGTTCGACGTGGATGTCGAGCAGGCCAAGGCCTGGCTGCTGCGTGAAGACGAGCCGGGTTTCCAGCCGATGAGCGACAGTGCGCTGGCGCACTTCCTCGATGGCCTGATCCTGCACCTGCGCGGTCAGGATGAGGGCCAGGCGCCGCGCGCGGTGGAAACCCGCATCGACAACAACCTGGTGCTGAAGAAGCTGCGCGTGGCCTTCCAGCTGCGCGACGTCGACATGATGGAGATCTTCACCAGCATCGGCTTCACTGTCTCCAAATCCGAACTCGGCGCGCTGTTCCGCCAGCCCGGCCACAAGAACTATCGGCGCTGTCTGGACCAGATGCTGCGCAACTTCCTCAAGGGCCTGAGCCTGCGCCTGCGCGGCTGAGCAGCACGGCATCGACGAAGGCGCGTGCGGCCGGTACCGCGGTGGCGGTACTGGCCCTTCTGGTGCGACTGCCCACTGCCTGGCGCCCCCGCCAGGCAGCATCGGCCGACTAGAAGCTGCCCTGCAGCGCCAGCTCCCAGCGTCCACCGGCATTACCCGGGAACAGCCGCTTGGCGGCGCTGTCGGTGTCATGTACGGTGGCGCGCACTTCCCAGGCCGGCGTCAACGTGGCAATGGCACTGAGCTGGCCATGCAGGTAGTCCGGCCCCTGCGCGGTGGCCAGCCAGTACTGCCCCACCGCTGCTTCCAGGCGCACGCGCTCGTTCAACGGCACCCGCACGCCCAGCTGCGCGTAGGTGCCGCGACGGCCGCCGGCCAGCGCATCGTTGGAGTGGGCGACCTGCAGCCAGGCGCGTTGCTTCCAGGTGGTGGTGACATTGAGTTCGGTCCAGTCCAGTGCGCGACCGGTACCCGGATAGACATAACGGGTGAGGTTCGCATCCAGGCTCCAGTCCGGCGACAGCGCACCGGACCAGCCGGCGACGAGATCGAACTCGCTGCGTGCACCGTTATCCGGCGTGAACGAGACATTCGAGCCCCACGCGCTGGCATACCAGCCCGACCCCACCGTCACCTTTGCCCCCACCTGCGCGGCTGGATCGCCGTCGCTCTGCGAGCTGCCGCGCCACACATAGTCGCTGGTCACTGCCGCCGTGCCACTCACCTGTACCTGCGCCTGCACGCTGCCGGCGCACAGCAGCCCCGCCAGTGCGGCCGCGCTGGCCACGATCATCCCCTTGCTCTTCACTGCACTCACTTCCTCGTCGAAGGCGGTCTGTCCGCCGGGACGGCAGTGTCGACGGCATGGCCGTAACGGTTCGATGGCGATGCCGCCGCGCCAGCGCAAATTCAGCGTAAATCCGCGCCGCAACGAGCGCGGTATCATGCAGGCCTATTTCCAGGAACCAACCACGTGGACGCCATCCTGACCCCGGTATCGATCGGCGAGCTGATCGACAAGATCACCATTCTCGAGATCAAGGCCGAGCGCATCGACGATGCGACCAAGCTGGCCAACGTGCACACCGAACTTGACGGCCTGCTGCCGCTGCTGCAGCAGCAGCTTGAGGCACAGCCGGCACTGGCCGCGCTGAAGACGCAGCTGAAGGCCATCAACGAGCGCATGTGGGAGATCCAGGACCAGCTGCGCGACAAGGAAGCGGCGCAGGTGTTCGACGCGGCGTTCATCCAGCTGGCGCGCGGCGTGTACGGCACCAATGGCGAACGCGTGCAGGTGAAGAACGAGATCAACCGTGTCGCCGGTTCGGCGCTGGTCGAGGAAAAGCAGTACCAGGGCGAGTAAGCGCGCCCGTCAGCCGCACTCCAGCAGGTGGCGGATGCGGAACAGTTCGACATCGCTGCGGATGCCCAGCTTCTGGTAGGCGGCTTTCTTCTGTGTGCTGATGGTGCTGGCCGAGCGCTGGAAGCGCCGCGCCACTTCGCCGGTGCTGCAGCCCTGCAGCAGCAGCCGCAGCACTTCGCGCTCACGCCTGCTCAAGGGCGCCAGGGTGGGCGCCGACATGCGCCGCGAGCGTGATCGATTCAGCTGCGTGCGCAGATCCGGGGGCACGAAACGCCCACCGCGGGCAACCACGTCCACCGCACGCAGCAGCATTTCCGGCGTAGTCGCCTTGGACAGGAAGCCGCGTGCACCGGCCTGCATCGTCGTGGCCACGGTGCTGGCATTGCAGTGCGCGGACAGGACCAGTATCGGCACGCTGGGCCAGCGCCGGGACAACCCGCGCAGCAGCTGCAGGCCATCGCCAAGATCGCCCAGCGGCAGTGCATCGATCACCAGCAGGTCAACGCAGCCCGGTTCGCTTTCCAGCAGTTGCAACAGATCACGTTCGTTGGCGTAGCTGCCCCGCACGTGCACACCGCTCTGCTGGCGCAGCAACACTTCCACCCCCAGCCGCAGCACCGGATGCGGATCCAGCAGTGCCAGACGGCGCGGCCGATCGGGGAGCAGCGGTGGGAGTACGGGCGGCATCGCGGTGTATCCGGCAGCACGGGATATCCACCGTAGGCGGCCACCGGCGGTGGCGGAATCCAATTCATTGCAATGCAACATGACGACGCGTATCGCAGTCAGGCTCTGTTTTGATTCCCCACAATGCAACAGGCCCGGCAATGCCGGGCCTGTTGCAGCACGAACAGCGCGCGGGCGCGCCGTAGATGCAATTACCAGCTGAAGCGCGGGCCGACGGTGTATTCCTTGTCGCCGTGACGGTTCATCTTCAGCTCGCCGTTCAGGCCCCAGTTCTGGTTCAGCTTGACCTGACCACCCAGACGGCCGTACCACTGGCTGTCGATGTCGACGCCGTGCTTCTTCGAATAGTCTTCGTAACCGACCAGGCCGTAGACCTCAGCGTGGGCACCGAACGCGGTACGGATACCGGCTTCAGCGCTGTAGCCGTTGAAATCCAGGCCGTGCTTGCGGTCGAACTTCTGGTAGGCAACGCGGGCAACGAAGTCGGTCGACGGAGCGATTTCGACGTTGTAGCCGGCACCGACCTTCCACTGGTCAACCTTGATGTTGGTGTGGTCGACTTCCTGGCGGCTGTATTCGCCGAACGCGTGGAAGTTCGGCAGGAAGCCGTAGGAACCCTTCACGCCCCAGCCATCAGCCTTGATGCCGTCAACGTCGGTCTTGGCGTAATCAGCCTCGGCGTAGTTGTAGGACAGGTTCTCGGCGGCCGAAGCGGTGAACGGCAGGGCAGCGGCCAGAGCCAGAGCAATCAGCGAATTCTTCATGGGGGTACACCTTTACTTTCTTATGGTGTGCAGCAGCGCCAGGGCGCCATCGCATCGGGAATGTAAATTCTCCGTTATTCGCCACAACGCTCCCTGAAAACAGCGGTCTTCGCATTGCTGAATTTTTTGCATTGATTCAGCAAGGCTCAGGCATACGCGCGCGGTACGCGCACGCGCTTCGATTCAACGGTGCGGCAATCGATGTCGATTTCCCGCGCCCTGAAGCGTCGACTCAATGAAGGCCGTGCACCTGGCATGGTCCATTCCGGAGGCAAGCGATGAGTTACATCGATGGTTTCGTACTGGCGGTGCCGACCGCCAACAAGGAGAAATTCCTCGCCCACGCCCGCAGCGCCGATGTGGTGTTCCTGGAATACGGAGCGCTGCGGGTAGTCGAAGGCTGGGGCGATGACGTGCCACATGGCAAGACCACCGACTTCTTCGGCGCGGTGAAAGCCACGACGGAAGAAACGGTGGTGTTTTCCTGGATCGAGTGGCCGGACAAGGCCACCCGCGATGCAGGCATGCAGAAAATGATGGAAGACCCGCGGTTGGACCCGACGAAGAATCCCATGCCGTTCGACGGTGCGCGGATGATCTACGGCGGATTCGAGCCGATCTTCGAACTCAAGCGCTGACCCCGGCGGGCGTCCTCAGCGGGCGCCCGCTTCATCCTCGCCGGCCGCATGGCCGGCACCCAGCGCAGCACCCGCGCCAACACCCAGCCCGCCCATGCCGGCGCCCATGCCACCGCCGCCGCCACCACCACCGGTACGACCGCCCTTGGCTTCGCCCTCGTTGCGGCCCTTGCCACTTCCGCCACCGCTGCCTGCTGGGCGGGTAGGCCCTTGGCGCGGGATCTCCAGGTCGGTCGGCACCGGCGCGAGGTCCAGCGCCTCGCGGACGAAGTCGCGCAGCGAGATCACCAGTTCGTGTGTGTGCACCGGGCGCCCCTGCGCCAGTTCACTGGCAGCGCGCGCAGCCAGTCGTACCTGCTCGTCGGTGCCCAGCAGCAGGATGTCCGACAGGGCCGCTTCGACCGCATCGCGGATGCGCCTGGCCCGATCCGAGCCCGGCTCGGCGATGCCTTCTTCGTGGGCGCGCTGGCGCAGGTCGCGCAGATGGGTCGGGTCGACCCCCAGCTCACCGGTGAAGGAACCACCCAGCGTCTTGTAGGCCGCCATCAAGGTACGCAGCCGCTCGTTGATCTGGCGGTTCTCGCGTTCGCGGCGCTGCTGCAGGGTCTGCATCACCAGCAGGCGGATGCCCACGCCGAGCAGGGTGATCAGGACCAACCCGGCCAGGGTGGACAGCACGCCCTGCCAGGAACTGAAATCGATACCGCGCATGGCCAGGACTCCTGCGGAAGACCTTCATCTTGCCCCAGCCTGCTGCCGCAGATCCACGTCAGGCGCGGATGAGCGCCCCCGAAAACGCAGAAGGCCCTCCCGCCCGATGAGCGGAAGGGCCTTCGAACCACGCGCGATTACTTGCGCTTGGCAGCCTTGCGCACGGCCTTCTTGGCCGGAGCCTTCTTGGCCACGGCCTTCTTCAGCGGTGCAGCCTTCTTGGCCACGGTCTTGCGGGTAGCGGCGACCTTCTTGCCGACAACCTTCTTGGCGACGGCGGTCTTCTTGCCGACGACCTTCTTGGCAGCCGCGGTCTTCTTGCCGACGACCTTCTTGGCAGCGGCGGTCTTCTTGCCGACGACCTTCTTGGCAGCGACGGTCTTCTTGCCGACAACCTTCTTGGCGGCGACGGTCTTCTTGCCGGCGACCTTCTTGGCAGCGACAGTCTTCTTGGCCACAGCCTTCTTGGCGGTAGCGACCTTCTTGCCGACAACCTTCTTGGCGGCTACGGTCTTCTTGGCTACAGCCTTCTTGGCGGTAGCGACCTTCTTGCCGACAACCTTCTTGGCAGCAGCGGTCTTCTTGGCAACAGCCTTCTTGGCGGTCGCAACCTTCTTGGTGGCGGCCTTCTTCACGGTAGCGACCTTCTTGCCGGCAGCCTTGGTGGTCTTCTTGGCAGCAGCAGCCTTCTTGGTCACGGTCTTGCCGGCAGCCGCCTTCTTCTTGGCCACTTCCTTCTTCAGGGCAGCCGCTTCGGCCTTGGCGTTCTTCTTGGCCGCTTCCAGCTTCTTCTTGGCGTTGGCAACGGTCTTGCCGACCGACTTGGCGGCCTTCTCGGCCTTCTTGGCAACGGTCTTCTCGACCTTGGCCACGACCTTCTTGGCCTTGGCGACGCGGGTGGTGGCAGCCTTGCGGGCGCGCTTGACGGTCTTCTTGACCGACTTCACTGCGTCTTCGGCGGCGTGGGCGATGGTCTCGCCGACGTTGGTGGCGGTTTCTTTCACGTTCTCGACGGCGTCGGTCACGACCGACACACCATTACCGTTGCTCATGTTGCCCTCCTAGGGGCCTGGATTGTCAAAACGGGGCGATGCTATACCGACAATGGCTATCGTGGAACGGGCACGGCCGCTCAATCGCATCCGGTGCGACGCAACTGGTGTAAGTGATGGCGGCGACTGACGCGCCCCGCAGTCAGGAAATCCCTTTTTTTAAGCAGTGTGCTGCGCAGCCCGCCTGCTGCCGGCATGCCGATGCAGGCACTGGCCGCCGCAACACGTCCGCGCAGCAATGAGCGTCATTGCAAGGTCAGGATGCGCGGAACTGCGCAAGTGTCGCGGTGTGTCATGCCGCTGTCGGCCTGCCTTGCGGCGCTCGCACGCGGCTGTCGCGAACAGCGGTATGACGCGTTCGGAACCTCTCCGGCACCCTCGGCGCGAGGTCGGATTTTCATGGGGCATTTATCCAGATCGCGACACACTCATTCAGCTTGTTCTACCGTATGCGTCAACGGCCCCCATCCCAGCCTGCGAACCGACTCCCATGCGACCGCTTCCCACCCTGCTTACGCTCGCAATCGCTGCTGCCTTCGGCGGCTTCGTTGCCACTGGCCTCAACGCGCACCTGGACAACCGTGCCGATGCCGCTCCGCTGCCGGCGGTACTGCCCACCACCGCAGCGCTGCCGGCATCGGTCGCCGGGCAGGCGGTGCCATCGCTTGCACCGATGCTGGAAAAGGCGATGCCGGCGGTGGTCAGCGTCAACACCAAGCAGGTGGTACGGGTGCGCAACCCGTTCTTCAACGACCCGTTCTTCCGCCGCCTGTTCCCGGACATTCCGCAGGAGCGGATCAACGAATCGCTCGGTTCGGGTGTCATCATCGATGCCACCGAAGGCCTGGTGCTGACCAACCACCACGTCATCGACAACGCCGATGACGTGCAGGTGACACTGGCCGATGGGCGCACGGTCAAGGCCGAATTCCTCGGCTCGGACCGCGACACCGACATCGCGCTGATCCGCATTCCGGCGCAGAACCTGACCGACATCAAGCTGGGCAACAGCGACCAGCTGCGGGTGGGCGACTTCGTGGTCGCCATCGGCAATCCGTTCGGTTTCAGCCAGACGGTCACCTCGGGCATCGTCTCGGCGGTAGGCCGCAGTGGCATCCGCGGGCTGGGCTACCAGAACTTCATCCAGACCGATGCGTCGATCAACCCGGGCAATTCCGGTGGCGCGCTGGTCAACCTGCAGGGCCAGCTGGTGGGCATCAACACCGCCAGCTTCAACCCGCAGGGCAGCATGGCCGGCAACATCGGCCTGGGCCTGGCGATTCCGTCGAACCTGGCCCGCAGCGTGGTCGACCAGCTGGTCAAGCATGGCGTGGTGGTGCGCGGCACGCTGGGCATCGAAAGCCAGAACCTGAGCGCGCAGATCGCGCAGGGCCTGGGCCTGGGCGAAACCCGTGGCGCACTGGTGACCCGCGTGCTGGCAGGCTCGGCCGGTGCCGCTGCAGGGCTGAAGCCGGGCGACGTGGTGGTCTCGGCCAACGGCCAGCGTGTGGACAGTGCCGAAGCACTGCACAACGTGGAAGGCCTGGCGGCGGTGGGCAGCGTGCTGACCCTGGACGTTCGCCGCGAAGGCAAGCCGCTGCAGATCAAGGCAACGCTGAAGGAACAGGCGCGCGTGGTCAGCGGCGAGAGCCTGGACCCGCGCCTGAGCGGTGCCAGCTTCGTCGACCTGCCCGAATCGCTGCGCCAGTCCGGCGTGGGCGGCGTGCTGGTCAGCGAGGTCAAGCGCGGCAGCCGCGCTGCGACCAATGGCATGCAGCAGGGCGACATCATCACCGATGCCACCGTTGGCGAATTCGCCGACCTGGCCAGCTGGCGCGCCAATTTCCAGCAGCGCCCGCCAACCCTGGTGCTGCGCGTCCTGCGCAACAATGGCCAGCAGCAGGGCCAGTTGGTGATGCGGTGATCGCCTGGCCGTAACGCCCCCTATACCCGCGTGATGCTATCTCTGTATGTCCAGGTCGGCTGAGCCGATCGCCCGTTCCCCCATCGCAACAGGAGTGATTCGATGAGCCCCACCAATACCGAGAACCTGAAGGACCACCTGGGTGAAGCCGGTTCCCACCTGAAGCAGGCCGCCAGCGCTGCCGGCGGTGCGATCAAGGGCGCTACCGGCGCCGCGACCGACGAACTGCGCATCGGCAAGGCCAACGTCAAGGCTGAACTGTCCGACAGCGCGCTGTCGGGCCTGGCTGCTGCCGAGTTCGGTGGTGCCGCCGCCAAGGAACAGGTCGACGCACTGATGGACAAGGGCAAGGACCTGATCGACAGCGCCGCTGAGCTGATCCGCGAACGTCCGCTGGCCTCGTTCGGCGTGGCCTTCGCTACCGGCTGGATCATCGCCAAGCTGGCCCGCGGCAGCGACAAGTAAGCTGCGGCGTGAGCGAAGACACCACGCAACGTCCCGATCCGGCGGCCACGCCGCCGTTGGACGAGAGCATCCGCCAGGTCGGCGCTGCCGGCCGGGCGACCGTCGATTCGGCCAAGCACTCGCTGCGTTCGCTGCGCCGGTTGGCGTCGGCGGACTTCGCGCTTGCACGCAGCGCGTTCGGGCGTGCGTTGGCCTGGGCCGGCGTCGCCATTGTGTTCGGCGCCTCGGCGTGGCTGCTGATGGCCGCCACCCTGATCGCCCTGCTGCAGAGCTTCGGCCTGAGCTGGCTGCAGGCGCTGCTGATCACCTCGTTGCTGAGCCTGGCCGTCACCGGCTATGCGATCTGGCGGGTTTCGTACTTCTTCCACCACACCGGCATGCACGCCACCCGGCGCCAGTTGTCCCGGTTGGGCCTGTTCGATGAGCCCACCGATGATGATCCCGATGCCGGCGTGCAGATTCCGGAGGGCAAGCCATGAAGTTCGGTGCACTGCAGCGGCGGGTGAAGCGCTGCGAACAGGTGATGGCCGTACGCATCGGCGAAACCCAGGGCAACTGGGGCGTGCTCAGCCAGGTCTGGCGACAGGGCTGGTCGCCACTGCGCATCGTGGTGGTCGGCCTGGCCGGCGGTTTCATCGCCGGCAAGCTGGAGGTTCCGGGCAAGGTCAACGGTGCGCGTTGGCTGCAGATGGTGGGCTCTGTTTCCAGCCTGTTCGCCAGCGCGCAGGCCGC
This sequence comes from Stenotrophomonas sp. 14P6.2.3, assembly GCF_057799055.1. Lineage (NCBI taxonomy): Bacteria > Pseudomonadati > Pseudomonadota > Gammaproteobacteria > Lysobacterales > Lysobacteraceae > Stenotrophomonas > Stenotrophomonas sp. 14P6.2.3. The sequence goes on along the minus strand of NZ_JBYOLA010000028.1, from coordinate 37,991 downwards.
GTTTGCCACCGTGGTGGCGGCGCAGGCGGCAGAAACCGCAGACGATGCCGCCGAGCAGGCGGATGAAGCCACCGGGCAGCCGCCTCCCGCAGCGGCACGACCGGCAGCGCAGCCGGCACCTGCGCCCGAGCCCGACTCGGAGCTGCGTGGGCCGCGTCCGGCCGAAGCGGCCACCGAATTGTCCGAACGTTGACGATCCTTACCCGCCGCGTTGATCGCGGCGGGCCGATAATGGGCTTCTCTTCCCGGTCGGTGCGTCGATGAGCGAGTCCCTGTTGTCCCCGTCGTCGCCTGCGCCGGACGCCCCCGCACCGCCGCCCCCCGCCCCGCGCCCACGTGGCCCGATGTCGCTGGTGATACTGGCGACCCTGGCCGTGGCGTTCACCCTGTGGGCGGCGCAGGACATCATCCTGCCGGTCCTGCTGGCGATGTTCTTCGCCCTGGTCGGCAACCCGATCCTGCGGCTGCTGCAGAAGCTGTGGATTCCGCGCGCGCTCGGCGCCCTGCTGGTGCTGGGTGCCGGACTGGGCGTGACCGGTGCATTGGCGGTGCAGCTGATCGGCCCGGCGATGGACTGGGCACAGGAAGCACCGCAGCAGCTGCGCAAGGTCGCGCGCCAGGTGCAGGACCTGACCAAGCCGGTGCAGCAGGCCAACCAGGCGGCGGAGAATTTCGCGCGCGTGGCCGGCGGCGACGGCAACCGCAAGGTGCAGGTGATCCGCACCCAGCTGGACGATCCGTACCGCATGCTCACGCGCGCGCCGCGGCTGGCCGCCTCGGTGCTGGCCGTGGTGCTGCTGACATTGTTCTTCATGATCTACGGCCAGAGCCTGCAGCGCGCGGCGATCGCCCTGTTCCCGAACCGGCAGCAGCAGCGATTCACCAGCGATATCCTGCGCTCGATCGAGCATGAGGTATCGCGCTACGTATTGACCATCAGCGTGATCAACACCGTGGTCGGCCTGCTGTTGGCCGGCGTGCTGATGCTGCTGGGCATCGGTCTGCAGGAGGCCCTGCTGTGGGGCACCGTGGCGGCGCTGCTGAATTTCGCGCCCTATGTCGGCCCGCTGCTCGGCGTGGCATTGATGCTGCTGATGGGCTTCGTCGAGTTCCGCGACCCGCTGCAGGCGCTGCTGCCTGCGGCCGCCTACCTGACCCTGCATACCCTGGAAGGGCAGATGGTGACGCCGATCGTGCTTGGCCGGCAGATGAAACTGTCACCGCTGGTGCTGATCCTGGCGCTGATGGTGTTCGGCTGGGCCTGGGGCATGATCGGCCTGCTGCTGGCGGTGCCGCTGCTGGTCTGCATCAAGCTGGTGTTGGCACGACTGGAGGGCATGCAGGGCTGGGCGCGCTTGCTGGAGTGAGCGGGCCAGGGCCGGAAACAAGGGCAGAGCTGGCAGAATACTCCCCCTTTTTTCGGATGGATCCGTTCGGATGACCTCGTTCGCCACACGTTGCCTCGCCCTCGCCTGCCTTGCCACCCCTGCTTTCGCCGCGACGCCGCCGGCAGTCGAGCAGGCGCGTGCCCAGCTGGTCGAAGCGGTCACCTGCCAGCGCCACCTCACCCCCAAGCAGTTCGAAACGATCGCCCAGCTGCTGGCGCCGCCGCCGCTGCGGGCGGAAAACGGGGAGTCCAGCGGTGAGTTCCTGTTGACCACGCCGCTGATGGTGCTGGGCCAGCCAGTGAACCGCCTGCAGGCGTACGACGGCGACAGCGGCGAGGATGGCGTCGACAGTTTCACCGCGTACTTCAGCACCGCCAGCGTCGAACAGATCGCGGCACTGGCGAAGCTGTCCGACCCAGTGGCAGGCAGCTACACGCGGGAAGTGGGCCGGCACAACCTGGATGTGCAGCGGTTCGACGGCCAGACCACCATCGGCTGCTCCTACGACCTGCGCTGACGCACCCTGCAGCGCCCCCTGCCCGTCGCGCGCATGAAAGCGCGCGCGGGCAGGCGTAGAATGGCGGGGTGAAATTTCCTGTCCTTGCCATTACCCTCGACCTCGACGATACGCTGTGGCCGTTCGCTCCGATCGGCGCCCGCATCGACCAGGTCCTGTTCGACTGGATGCGTGAACACAGCCCCGCCACCGCCGCGATGTATCCGGTGGCGGCCATGCGCGAACTGCGCGAGCGCTCGTTCCGCGACAACCCCCACCTGCATTTCGACCTGAGCGCGCTGCGCCGGCTGACGATCCAGGAGGCGCTGGAAAACAGTGGCGCCAGCCTGGATCTTCTGGAACCGGCGTATGAAGTGTTCTACGCCGCGCGCAACCAGGTGGAGTGCTACCCCGATGCGCTCGACGCCCTGGCGCGGATCGCCGCGCGGGTGCCGGTGGCCGCGTTGAGCAACGGCAACGCCGACCTGGAACGGATCGGCCTGGCCCATCACTTCAGCTTCCAGCTGGGCGCGCGCGAGCATGGCGCGGCCAAGCCCGAAGCGAGCATTTTCCACGCCGCCTGCGACCGCCTGGGCGTCGCCCCGGCGCAGGTGCTGCACGTGGGCGACCACGTCGAGATGGACGTGGCCGGCGCGATGGCTGCCGGCCTGCGCGGCTGCTGGATCAACCGCGAAGCGGCCACCTGGAACCATCCGCAGCTGCAGCCTGACCTGCAGTTCGACACCCTCACCGGCCTGGCCGATTGGCTCGATGCCAACCTCGACGCCGCCGACGCTGACGAATCCCGGAGTACCTGACGCATGAGCGAGATCACTGGTTTCACCGCCGACACCACCGCCGCGCTGCCGTTGCACGTGCTGGACCGCAGCCAGTTCGAGGCGTGGAAGAACAGCCAGTCCGCTGCGACCCAGGCGTGGTTGAAGTCGCAAGGCTTCACTGCCGGCGCGCATTCGGTTGCGCTGCTGCCTGGCGCCGATGGCCTGGCGGGCGCGGTGATCGGTGTCGGCGATCGCGCCGATGCCTACAGCTACGCCCATGCACCGCATGCCCTGCCGGAAGGCAGCGTGTGGCAGCTGGCCAGCGAACTGCCGGCCGCCGAACAGGCGCTGCTGCAGCTGGGCTGGGGCCTGGGCAGCTACCGCTTCGACCGCTACCGCAAGCGCAACCGCACGCCGGCCCAGCTGGTTGCCGCACCGACCGGCGAGGTGGCCGACCTGATCGCCGCCAGCCTGCGCGTGCGTGACTGGGTGAACACGCCGACCGAAGACATGGGCCCGCAGCAGCTGGAAGACGCCGCGCGTGCACTGGCTGAAGCGCATGGCGCGCAGATGGAAGCCATCACCGGCGACGAACTGCTGGCGCAGAACTTCCCGGCCATCCATGCGGTGGGCCGTGCCTCGCACCGCGCGCCGCGGCTGATCGTGCTGCGCTGGGGCAAGGCGTCCGACCCGGCGCTGGCGCTGGTCGGCAAGGGCGTGTGCTTCGATACCGGCGGCCTGGACATCAAGCCGGCCGATGGCATGCGCAACATGAAGAAGGACATGGGCGGTGCCGCACACGCGCTGGCACTGGCCGGGCTGGTGATGGCCCAGCAGTTGCCGGTGCGCCTGACGCTGCTGGTGCCGGCGGTGGAAAATGCGATCGGCCCGGATGCCTTCCGTCCGGGCGAAGTGATCGCCACCCGCAAGGGCCTGAGCGTGGAGATCGACAACACTGACGCCGAAGGCCGGGTGATCCTGTGCGACGCGCTGACCTTCGCCGGTGAGCAGAAGCCGGACCTGGTGCTGGACTTCGCCACCCTGACCGGCGCCGCACGCATCGCGCTGGGCCCGGATCTGCCGGCACTGTTCAGCAACGATGACACGGTTGCCCAGCAGTGGCTGCAGGCTGGCGACGCCACCCGCGACCCGGTGTGGCGCATGCCGCTGTGGCGCCCGTACCTGCGTTACCTGAGCAGCGGCATCGCCGACCTGGCCAACGCCGGTTCGCGCATGGCCGGCTCGGTGACCGCCGCGCTGTACCTGGAACGCTTCCTGGAAGATGGCCAGCGCTGGGCACATCTGGACGTGTACGCCTGGAACGACGGCGAGCGCCCGGGCCGCCCGGCCGGTGGCGAAGCACTCGCCCTGCGTTCGGCCTGGGCGATGCTGAAAGCGCGTTACGCCTGATGCAGCCGCCGGGCATGGCCCGGCGCTGCCGATGCCGGGGCGGGTGCTGATCCTGGTCGGCACTGCATTCCCGGCAAATCTGACGAAAAATTGAATTTCGGCTCCGGCCGGGTTCTGCGAGGATGTGGTGGTCGCCCACCCACACGTCCGTGAAGGCAGGACTCCGACCATGTCGCTCTTCCGCTACACCCGCGCCGGCCAAGGGCCGCAGTCACCGCGCACGCATTCACCGCTGCCCTGGATCGCCCTGATCGCGCTGATGCTGGGCATCGTCGCCCTCGCGTTTGCCTGGTTGGCCGGCTGGATCGGCCGCGACCGGCTGACCGCGCAGCGCTTCACCGACACCATCGAGGCCACCGGCCCTGCGCATCCCGGCTTCCGCCGCGCGCACAGCAAGGGCGTGTGCGTGAGTGGTTGGTTCGAACCCAGCGCGCAGGCACCCACGCTGTCCAGTGCGAGGGTGTTCTCGCAGGCGCGCGTGCCGGTGATGGGCCGCCTGTCGATCGGCGGCGGTGACCCCTACGGCGCCGACAACACCGCACGGGTACGCAGCATCGCGGTGCAGATGGTCAGCGATGATGGCCAGGAATGGCGGATGGCGATGAACAGCTTCCCGTTCTTCGCCGTGCCCACTGCCGAGGCCTTCTACGAGCAGACCCGCGCGCAGATTCCGGACCCCGCCACCGGCAAGCCCGACCCGCAGAAGATGGCTGCCGTGCTGGCGAAGTACCCCAGCGCACAGGCGTTCCAGCAGTGGGCCAAGAGCGCACCGTGGACCAGCAGCTGGGCCAACACCACCTTCAACAGCGTCAACAGCTTCTGGTTCACCAACGCGCAGGGACAGAAGCGCGCGGTGCGCTGGCGCTGGCAGCCGCAGGCAGCGGTGGTGGAGATGGATGCGGACGCACGCAAGCAGGCCAACGTCGATTTTCTCAGCCAGGAGCTGCAGCAACGCCTGGCCACAGGCCCGGTGCGCTGGAACCTGGTGGTCAGCCTGGCCGCGCCCGGCGATGCCATTGATGATCCCTCGGTACCGTGGCCCGAGTCGCGTGACCAAGTGGTGGCCGGTGTGCTCAGCCTCGACCGCATGCAGTCGCAGGAAGAAGGTGCCTGCGGCCAGCTCAACTTCGACCCACTGATCGTGCCCAGCGGCGTGCGCGGCAGTGATGACCCGATCCTGGCGGCGCGCTCGGCGGTGTATTCGCAATCCTTCAACCGCCGCGAACGCGAGCGCGCCAGCGGCAACGTCGAGCAACCGAAGGAGGCTGCACGATGAACACCGGCAACGGCCACTTCAACCTGCTCGCCCGGGTGCTGCACTGGTCCATGGCGCTGATGATCATCGCGATGCTGTTCGTCGGCGTGACCATGGTCGCCTCGCTGCACCTGCGGCCGATGCTGATCGACCTGCACCGGCCGCTGGGCATCGCCATCCTGCTGCTGGTGGTGCTGCGCCTGTACAACCGCCTGCGCCACCGTCCACCACCGCTGCCGGCGGATCTTCCCGCATGGCAGGTGCTGGCGGCGAAGGCTTCGCACTGGATGCTGTACGCGTTGATGCTGGCGATGCCGCTGATCGGCTGGGCAATGCTGTCGGCCGGCGGCTACCCGATCGTGCTGGGCGGTGGCCTGCACCTGCCACCGATCGTGCCGCACACTCCAGCGCTGTACGCCGCGCTGCGCAATGCGCACAGTCTGCTGGCCTATGTGTTGTTCGCCACGGTGCTGATGCACGTGGGTGCGGCACTGTTCCACTTGTGGGTGCGCCGCGATGGCGTGTTCCAGGCGATGGCGCGCGGGAAGGATTGACTGGGTTCGCCGGTTGTTCCCGGCGGGTCATTTCCGCGACCGCGGAGGGGCGTCACTTTCTTTGCTCGTGCACCGCGCTGCAGGAGCAGCGCGGAGCGGCGTAGCCGGCCCGTAGGGTGGCGCACATGGATGTGCGCCATCAAGAAAGTAACCAAAGAAACGCTCCGCCGACCGCGAGCCGACGTGCTTCGCACGCCGGTGCCCTGCGCTCCTCGGTCCGTCGAGGGACGGCGCGGGAACTCGCTGCGCTCAGACACCCGCGCCTCTGCGCCCTCGCCGGACCTGCGGTGCTCGGCTCGCTTGAAGGCGGACGGGAGGGGCAAGGGCAACAGCAACAGCAACAGCAACAGCAACAGCAACAGCATCCACGCATGGCGTCGATCTACTGGGTGCAACATCGGCTTTTGACGTTGGGTCCGCCTTCTAGCGAGCCGAGCATCGCAGGGGAATCAGGGGCGTAGAGGCGCCGATGTCTGAGCGCAGCGAGTTCGGCGCCGTCCCCTGATTCACCGAGAAGCGCAGGGCACCGGTGCGCAGCACCGGCTCGCGACCTGGCGGCGTGTTTCTTTGGTTACTTTCTTTGCACGAGCAAAGAAAGTGACACCCCTCCGCGGTCGCGGAAATGATCCGCCGGGCATGGCCCGGCGCTACCGGTGCGTCGGCGCACGCTACTACAACCACCCCTTCTGCCGCGCCAGCCGATACGCCTCGATCCTGTTGGCCACGCCCAGCTTGCCGATGCATTCGGACAGGTAATTGCGCACTGTGCCGTGCGACAACCCCAGCTGCTCGGCGATCTCGCTGGCGGTGCGACCTTCGCCCGCCAAGCGCAGCACGCGGCGCTCGCGGTCGGTCAGCGGATCGGCCTGCGACCACGCATCCAGCGCCAACTGCGGGTCGATCGCGCGGATGCCCTGCTTCACCTTGCGCAGTGCCTCGGCCAGGTTCTCGGCCGGTGCATCCTTCAACAGATAGCCCAGCACGCCTGCTTCCAATGCACGGCGCAGGAAACCGGCGCGGGCGAAGGTGGTCACGATCACCACTTTGATCGGCAGTTCATGGCGGGCGATGCGCTGGGCCAGCTCCAGCCCGCTCAGCCCGGGCATTTCAATGTCGGTGACCAGGATGTCCGGCTGCAGCTGCTGCAGCATGCGCCACGCGGCTTCGCCGTCGGCTGCACTGCCCAGTACCTCGATATCCGGTTCCAGGCCCAGCAGCGCCGACAGCGCGCCACGCACCATCGCCTGATCCTCGGCCAGCAGGATGCGGATCATGCCGCGCCTCCCTGTGCCAGCGATGCCGGCGACAGCGGCGTAGTCGCGGCCACCAGGGGCACGCGCACGGTCAGCACCGTGCCTTCCCCGCGCGGCGACTGCAGCGTCAACTGGCCACCCAGCGCCGCTGCCCGCTCACGCATGCCACACAATCCATTGCCTTCGGCCTGCACGCCGCCACGGCCGTCATCGCGTATCTGCATCGCCAACTGTCGGTCCTCAAATATGAAATCCACCTGCACCCGGGTCGCCTGCGCGTGGCGCACGATGTTGGTCGCCGCCTCGCGCAGCACCAGTGCCAGCCCACGCTCTACCTCCACCGGCATCGGCGGCGGCGGCATGTACTGCAGGTGTACCTGCTGGCATTCCAGCAGCAGGCGTGCCGAGGCCAGTTCGCCGGCCAGGTCGCTGGCGCGGATGCCGGTGACCGCACTGCGTACCTGTGCCAGCGCCTCGCGCGCGATGTCCTCGGCCTCGCCGATTTCCTGCCGGGCACGCGCGTCATCGCGGTCGTACAGCTTGCGCGCCAGTTCCAGCTTCAGCGTGATCAATGACAGCGTATGCCCCAGCAGGTCATGCAGATCACGGCCGATGCGCTCGCGCTCGGCGGTGGTCGCCAGGCGCCGCACCTCATCCTGGGACAGCTGAAGGGCGACGTCGCGCTGATGGCTCAAGGCCTCCACGTTCACCACCAGCCCGACAATGAACGACACCGCCGGCATCCACACCATGGCCTGCCACGGATAACCGAAATAGAGCGCAGTGCTGCAGAACAGGAGATTCAGGCCAGTGAGCTGCATCAGGTACACCCACCAACCGCCGCGGCTGCTCATGCGGATCATCACGCAGCCGAACACGAAGTAGCTCAATCCCGACGGATACCAAGGCAGCAGTACCAGGGCCATCGCAATCATGGCCAGCGCGTAGCGCCAGGCGTGGTGCCGTGGCGCCAGCATCACCTTGGCATAGAACAGCAGGAACAACGGATAGCTGGCCAGCGTCAGCAACAACCAGCGCAGCGTGAAGCCATTCCCGAGCACCGGGGTGAGGAAGATCCAGACCGACCACAGCAGGTGGATCGCACCACTCCAGGGCGACTTGCGACGCCGCAGCAGTTCGGCCACCGCCGAATCCGGTGCGGGGCGCAGCAGGGATGCAAGCCAGCTCGGTGGCACGGAAGATTCCAGGCGGGGACGATCGCTGCCGATCATGCCAGTTCAGCCGACCCGGCGCAGGCGGCGGCGCGCCAGCAGCAGTGCGACTGCACTCACACCCAGCAACACCAGCAGATGGCCAACGGCACCGCCACGTGCCGGCTGGCCAAGAATGGGCAGGGCCAGCTGCGCCAGATGCCAGGTCGGCCACAGCGGCGCCATCGTCGAAAACACCGTCGGCAACGCCGACAACGGCAGCCACAGCCCCGACAGCAGGGCCAGCGGCAGGTAGACCAGGTTGACGATGGCCGGTGCCGCGCTGGCGCCGACGTGGCTGCCGATCAGCAGGCCGATCGACCCCAGCGGCAATGCCGCAAACGCGGCCACGGCCAGCAGCTGCAGTACCTGCACCGCCTGCAGCTGCACGCCGCCGAAGAGGCACGCCACCGCCATCAGCATCGCGGCGATCAGCACCGCGAACAGCATGGCCATTGCCAACCGCGCCAGCAGCGGCGCTGCAGAAGGCAACGGCAGTGCGCGCTTGAGTGTCAGCAGGCCGCCTTCGCGGTCCAGCGCCAGCTGCACGCCAAAGCCAAACAGCGAGGGCGCCATCGCGCCGAACACGCAATAGGTGGCCAGCAGATAGACCGGTGCGTGGCCACGGCCCAGCAGTACGCCGAACAACAGGTAGAACAGCACCGGGAACAACAACGAGGGCAGCACGAATGATGGCGAGCGCCAGGCGCGACGCAGCTCGGCCAGCAGTTCAGCGCGATAGGGGCGCAGCACACGCAGCCAGGCGGAGCGCGCTGCGGCGCCGGTGGTACGGGTCAACGTGTTCATGCTGCCTCCCGGGTCAGGTCGAGGAAGGCGTCGGCCAGTGCCGCGCCCTGTACTTCCAGTTCACGCAGCTGCGCATCGGCGGCGAGCAGGCGGGCCACCACCGGCTCGGCCGGGCTGGCCAGCACCTGCAGATGTTCGCCATCGCGCTGCACCTGCTGGACGCCGGGCCAGCGCTGCACCTCGTCGACAGCCAGCGTGCTGCGGCAGCGGATGCGTCGCGGCCGGTCGGCCAGGCGCAGTTCGGACAGCGGCGCATCGGCCACTACCCTGCCCTGCTCCAGCACCACCACCCGTTGCGCCAGCGCCTCGGCTTCTTCCAGGTAGTGGGTGGTCAGCAGCACACCGCAGCCTTCGGCCACCAGCTGCCGGATCGCCTGCCACATCGCCTGCCGCGCCTGGATGTCCAGGCCGGTGGTGGGCTCATCGAGGAACAGCACGCGCGGGCGGCCGCAGATGGCAATGGCGAACTGCACACAGCGCTGCTGCCCGCCGGACAGCTGGCCATAGCGACGCCGGGCAAGGTCCTGCAGGCCCACACGCTGCAGTACGTCGCCCAGCGGCAGCGGATCCGGATAGCAGGCACTGGCCTGCGCCACCAGTTCATCCACCTGCAGCATCGGCGGCAGGCTGGTGCTCTGCAGCATCACGCCGAGGCCGAGCCGATGATCGCGTTGCTGCGGATCACCGCCCAGCAGCTCGACCTGGCCGGCGTCGGCGCGACGCAGGCCCAACAGCACGCTGATCGCGGTACTCTTGCCGGCACCGTTGCGGCCCAGCAGGGCCAGTACCTGGCCAGCGCGGACCTGCAGGTCGATGCCGTGCAGGGCGGTATGGTCGCGGTAACGCACCTGCACCTGCTGCAGGCGGGCCAGCGACGGAGCGATCGGATCCATGGGCAGTACCGGTAGCGGGGACGTTGCCATCCTGTGCCGCCGTGGTCACATTTCGCAGTTGCTGCCGTCAATGACATCGGATGACAGCTGTCACTGCCATCGCCGATGCACCTGCCTTCATGCTGTGCCGCACGCTCCACCGCCGGAACCGCCGCAGTCTGCCCTTCCGGTCACACCCGCCCGAACGCCTGTGATGGAACGAATGAACGCTTCTGCCGAGCTGTTGAAGGAACTCCGTATCGACCGCAAGTCGCCGCCGCCTGCCTCCAGTGGTGGCAGTGGTGGCCGCCGCTGGCTGTGGATCGCCGTGGTCGTGATCATCGTGCTGCTGGCCGGCGGTGCGTTCGCACTGTTCGGCCGCGCGCCCACCGTGGAAGTGGACACCGCGCCGGCCGTGGCCATCCAGCAGGGCAGCGCCAGCAGTTCGGTGCTCGATGCCAGCGGCTATGTGGTCGCCCGGCGCATGGCCACGGTGTCGGCCAAGATCACCGGCAAGGTGCGCGAGGTGATGATCGAAGAAGGCATGCGGGTGGAACAGGGGCAGATCATGGCCACCCTGGACCCGATCGATGCCGACGCGCAGCGCAGCCTGTATGCCTCGCAGCTGCAGTCCGCGCGCAGCCAGGTGGCCGGCCTGGAAGCCCAGCAGAAGCAGGCCGCCGCCGAGGCCAGCCGCCTGCAGGCACTGGTCGGCCAGCAGCTGGTCTCGCGCTCACAGTACGACCAGGCTGTGGCCCAACGTGACAGCCTGCGTGCGCAGCTGGAAACCGCACGACGCAACGTCAAGGTTGCCAACGACCAGCTGTCCATCGCCGACCTCGGCGTGGACAACAACATCGTACGCGCGCCGTTCTCCGGCGTGGTCACCGCCAAGGCCGCGCAGCCTGGTGAGATCGTCTCGCCGCTGTCGGCCGGCGGTGGCTTCACCCGTACCGGCATCGGCACCATCGTCGACATGGAATCGCTGGAGATCGAAGTCGAGGTCGGTGAAGCCTTCATCGGCCGCGTGCAACCGAAGATGCCGGTGGAAGCCACGCTCAACGCGTACCCGGACTGGAAGATCCCGGCCGAGGTGATCGCCATCATTCCCACCGCTGACCGCGGCAAGGCCACGGTGAAGGTGCGGGTGGCACTGAAAGTGAAAGACCCGCGCATCGTGCCGGAGATGGGCGTGCGGGTCAGCTTCCTGGAACAGGCGCAGCCACAGGCGGCGACCAAGCCGCAGGGTGTTCGCGTGCCGGGCGGTGCCGTGGTCCAGCGCGAGGGCGCGTCGGTGGCCTTCGTGCTGGGCGACGAGAACCGCGTCCAGCAGCGCACGGTCGAAGCCGGCCAAGCGATGGGCAAGGACCGCCAGATCCTCAAGGGCGTGAGCGCGGGGGAGTCGGTGGTGGTCAACCCGCCGGACACCCTGCGCGACGGCACCAAGGTCAAGCAGAAGCAAGCGCAGTAACGGCCCGGCGCCCGCGGGCGCCGCCGGCAGCACCGCTCGACGCACGCCCGCGGCCTCCGCCGGTGCGCTTCCCCGTTTCCCGCCTTTCGTGGAGAACCACCCATGTCGACCCTGGTTTCACTGCGCAACATCACCAAGACCTACCAGCGTGGCCCCGAGAAGGTGCAGGTGCTGCACGGCATCGACCTGGATATCGCCAGCGGCGATTTCGTCGCGCTGATGGGCCCGTCCGGTTCCGGCAAGACCACCCTGCTCAACCTGATCGGCGGCCTGGACAACCCCACGGGCGGCGAGATCAGCATCGAAGGCGAACGCATCGACCAGATGAGCGGCGGCCAGCTGTCGACGTGGCGCAGCCATCACGTCGGCTTCGTGTTCCAGTTCTACAACCTGATGCCGATGCTGACCGCGCAGAAGAACGTGGAACTGCCGTTGCTGCTGACCCACCTCAGCGCGGCGCAGCGCAAGCGCAACGCCGAGATCGCGCTGACCCTGGTCGGCCTGGCCGACCGCCGCAGCCATCGCCCCAACGAACTGTCCGGCGGCCAGCAGCAGCGCGTGGCGATTGCCCGCGCGATCGTCTCCGACCCGACGTTCCTGATCTGCGACGAACCGACCGGCGATCTCGACCGCCAGTCCGCCGAAGAGATCCTGGGCCTGCTGCAGCAGCTCAACCGCGAACACGGCAAGACCATCATCATGGTCACCCATGACCCGAAGGCCGCCGAGTACGCCACCCACACGGTGCACCTGGACAAGGGCGAGCTGGCTGACGCCCCGCTGGCCCACTGACGGAGGCCACAGCGATGAAATACTTCTCGTTGGTCTGGGCGCAGCTGTTCCGCAGCCGCACCCGCACCCTGTTGACGCTGCTGTCGGTGGTGGCCGCGTTCCTGCTGTTCGGCATGCTCGACTCGGTACGCGTGGCGTTCTCTTCCGGTGGCAGTGTGGAAGGCGCCAACCGGCTGGTGACAGCCTCGCGCCTGTCGATCACCCAGTCGCTGCCGATCCGCCTGGAAGCGCAGATCCGCCAGGTCAGCGGCGTGCGCGATGTCACCTACGGCATGTGGTTCGGCGGCATCTACCAGGACCCGAAGAACTTCTTCCCCAATTTCTCGGTGGCGCCGAACTACTTCGATGTCTACCGAGAACTGCAGATCGACCCGGCGCAGCTGCAGGACTGGCAGCAGACCCGCACCGGCGCGATCGTCGGCGAGACGCTGGCCAAGCAGTTCGGCTGGAAGGTCGGCGACACCATCCCGCTGCAGGCCACCATCTTCCCGCGCGGCGGCAGCAACGACTGGCCGCTGGAACTGAAGGGCATCTACCGCTCGAAGGATCGCGCGTTGGCGGCCAACGAAGAACGCCAGTTGATGATGAACTGGAAGTACTTCGATGAGTCCAACGACTACATCAAGAACCAGGTGAGCTGGTACACGGTGACGCTGGACAACCCGGATCAGTCTTCGCGGGTGGCGCAGGCCATCGATGCGATCTCGGCCAACTCCGACCACGAAACCAAGACCCAGACCGAGTCGGCGTTCCAGCAGGCGTTCGTCAAGCAGTTCGCCGACATCGGCATGATCGTCACCTCGATCATGGGTGCGGTGTTCTTCACACTGCTGCTGTTGACCGGCAACACCATGGCGCAGGCGGTGCGCGAGCGCGTTCCGGAACTGGCGACACTGAAGACGCTGGGCTTCAAGGACAGCACGGTGCTGACCCTGGTGATGGTCGAATCGGTGCTGCTGATCGGCCTCGGTGGACTGCTCGGCATGGGCCTGGCGGCGCTGATCCTGCCGGCCATCAGCCCGAAGAGCATGGGCATGCTGCCGCCGCACGTACCGACGCCGACCTGGCTGGTGGGCATCGTCCTGATCGTGGTGATCGGCATCGTGGTCGGGCTGCTGCCTGCACTGCGTGCCAAGCGCCTGAAGATCGTCGACGCGCTCGCCGGCCGCTGAAGAGGACACCGACATGAACAAGCTCAAGAAGTGGCTGGGAAACGCGGTGACCGTGCTGTTGCTGGCCGTCGGCCTGGCCGTGTGGATCGGCCTGCCGTGGATCGGCGTGCTGGCCATCGCGGTGCTGGTGGGGTTGTGGCTGGCGCTCACCCGCAGTGGACGGCTGGCGCTGGCCGCCACCCGCATCGGCATTGCCAGCCTGCCGCAGCGCTGGGGTGCGTCCTCGGTGATCGTGGTCGGCATCGCCGGCGTGGTCGGCGTGCTGGTGGCGATGCTGGCGATGGGTGAAGGCTTCCAGGCCACGCTCAACAACACCGGCGATGACACCACCGCGATCGTGCTGCGCGGCGGTTCGCAGGCCGAGACCAACTCGGTCATCACCCGCGAACAGGTCCCTACGCTGTCCACCCTGCCCGGCATCACCCGCGATGCGCAGGGACGGCCGCTGCTGTCGCCGGAGCTGTCGCAGGTGGTCAATCTGGTGTCCAAGGCCGATGGCACCGACGTCAACGCGCAGTTCCGCGGTGTCGGCCCGCAGGCGTGGGCCGTGCATGACAAGGTCAAGATCGTCGAAGGCCGCCGGTTCGCCGCCGGCCTGCGCGAGATCGTGGTCGGCCAGGGCGCCAAAAGCCAGTTCCGCGACATGGACGTTGGCAAGACGCTCACCCTGGGCAACCAGACCTGGACGGTCGTGGGTGTGTTCGCTACCGGCGATGCGCATGACTCGGAACTGTGGACCGACGCCGATACGCTGGCCACCACCTATCAGCGCAGTGCCTGGCAGTCGATCAGCGTGCGCACCGACGGCAAGGCCGGCTTCGAGCAGTTCAAGACCGCTGTCGCCGCCGATCCGCGCCTGAAGCTGGACGTGGAAACCACCCGCGTCTACTACAGCAAACAGGGTGGCGGGTTGACCAAGCTGATCGACATCCTTGGCAAGGTGATCGGCACCATCATGGCCGTAGGCGCAGTGTTCGGCGCACTCAACACGATGTATGCCGCCGTGGCCACGCGCGCACGCGAGATCGCCACGATGCGTGCGATCGGCTTCCGTGGCCTGCCGGTGGTGACTGCGGTGATGCTGGAAACCATGCTGCTGGCGCTGCTCGGCGGACTGCTGGGGTGTGCGGTGGCGTGGCTGCTGTTCAACGGCTACAGCGTATCCACCATCGGCAGCAACTTCAGCGCGGTGGTGTTCAAGTTCCATGTATCGCCGGAACTGCTGTGGAGTGGACTGAAATGGGCGCTGGGTATCGGCCTGGTGGGTGGATTGTTCCCGGCGCTGCGCGCGGCACGGCTGCCGATCACCACGGCGCTGCGCGAGACCTGAGCACCAGGCATTGATTGAATGAGCGTTGCGCAGGGGACGGAGCGAAGGCTCCGTCCCTTTTTGTTTGCGCGCCATCCACGCATGGCGTGGATCTACTGTGCGGCTATCCACGCATGGCGTGGATCTACTGTGGGGCCATCCACGCATGGCGTGGATCTACTGTGCGGCTATCCACGCATGGCGTGGATCTACTGTGCGGCCATCCACGCATGGCGTGGATCTACCGATGTGGCGCGTGCGGGATCCAGTAGATCCACGCCATGCGTGGATGGATGCATGCGCACTCGCATCGCTACAGAATGCGCGAACACCGCCGCTATCGATGCCTCTGCCCATCGCAGACACAACGCGCGTGACGTTGCGCACAGTGCACCTGTGGATTGTTGGTTGCGATTCATTTTCGCGGCGTTACAGCGCGCGCGGACAAACAGTTACCAATGAAAACACTCTAGAATCCGGCCCCCACGTTGGTTTGCAGCACCCCACGCGTCCATAGAACGGACGCATGTTTTTTCTGAAACACGAGATTTCACGGATGTCCCTGAAGACCACCCCGCTGCGCAACGCGATCGTCATCGCGCTGGCCGCCAGCTGCACCACGCCCGCTTTCGCACAGGAAGCCGGTGATACCCCCACCAACCTCGACCGCATCGAGATCACCGGCTCGCGCATCCGCCAGGCCAGTGTCGAGACCGCGCAGCCGGTGGTGGCAATCAACCGCGCCGACATCGAGAAGAAGGGCTACGTCAACGTTGCCGACATCCTGCAGGACGTCACTGCAGCCGGCGCACCGAGCCTGAGCCGTTCGTCCTCGCTGAGCTCCTCGCGCGATTTCGGCGGCATGTATGTCAGCCTGCGCAACCTCGGCCCGGAACGCAGCCTGGTGCTGATCGACGGCCGCCGCATGGGCGTCAGCGCCGGCGGTTACTCCGACCTGGCCTCGATTCCGTCCGCCATCGTCGAGCGCGTGGAAGTGCTGACCGACGGCGCTTCGGCGCTGTACGGCTCGGACGCCATCGCCGGTGTGGTCAACATCATCACCCGCAAGAACTTCGATGGTGGCGAAGCCAGCGTCTATGTCGGCCAGTACGGTGAAGGCGACGGCCAGAAGCGCTCCTACAGCGCCACCTTCGGCAAGACCTTCGACCGCGGCTGGTTCAGCGTCGGTGCCGAGCGCACCAAGGAAGACGAAATCCTCGGCGATGCGCGCGAGTTCAGCCGTTACCCGGGTGGCCCGCGCCACGCCGACGACGTCGACGCGCTGAGCCCGACCACCCAGTGGGGCACCGTCACCGTCGGTGGCAAGCCGCTGACCGTTGGCCCGGGCGGCGACCCGAGCAGCGCTGGCAACTTCCACACGCCGAACCCGGCAGATGGTGCCAACGCCAAGACCAACATGAGCCTGCTGAGCGGCCTGGAGCGCACCTCGGTGTTCGCCAACGGCGGCTTCTCGATCACCGACAACCTGCGCATCGTCGCCGACGCGCTGTACAGCAAGCGCGAGTCGACCAAGCACCTGGCCGGCTACCCGTACTCGGTCTCGGCTGCGCAGTCCCGCAACGGCACCCGCGCTGCCCTGTCCAAGGACAGCACCTTCAACAAGTGGGGCCAGGACGTGCTGTTCTCGCACCGCACCGAAGAGCTGCCGCGCGGTACCGAGAACACGCTGGAAACCAAGCGTGCCAGCCTCGGCCTGGAAGGCAGCTTCGAAACCGGTTCGCGTTACTGGGACTGGAACGTCAGCTACATGTACAACCGCAATGAAGGCGAGCGCGTTGGCACCGGCAGCATGTACCAGCCGCACGTCAACCTGGCCGTCGGCCCGTCCTTCATGGACGGCGGCGTTGCCCGCTGCGGTACGCCGGGTGCGGTGATCGCCGGCTGCGTGCCGTGGAATCCCGCTGCACCGATGGGCTACACCGGCCCGGGCTCGCTGGGCAACCAGGACGTGCAGGACTACCTGTTCACCCGCTTCGTCGACAAGATGCGCAGCACCACCAAGGTCGCCAGCGCCAACATCTCCGGCTCGCTGTTCACCCTGCCGGCCGGCGACATCATGGGCGCGATGGGCTTCGAGCACCGCAGCGAAGAAGCCAGCTACACCCCGGACCTGATGGTGCAGAAGGGCCAGATCGCCGGCACCACCGGCCAGCCGACCCGTGGCGACTACTCGCTCAACGAGGTCTACCTGGAAATGCAGGTGCCGCTGCTGGCCGACATGGCCTTCGCCCGTGAGCTGTCGCTGGACCTGGCCGGTCGCTACACCGACTACAACACCTTCGGTTCGACCACCAACAGCAAGTTCGGCCTGAAGTGGAAGCCGATCGACAGCCTGCTGGTGCGCGCCACCTACGGCACCGGCTTCCGTGCACCCACCGTGGACGATCTCTACGGCGGCGCGGTGTCCAGCCGCGATTCGTTCACCGACCCGTGCGATACGAAGTTCGGCATCGCCGCCAGCAGCCCGACCGTGGCAGCGCGCTGCCAGGCGCTGAACGTGCCGGCCAACTTCCGTCAGCAGACCGGTTCGGACGGCAACCTTGCCAACCGCCCGGGCCAGCAGGCCACCTCCGATTTCAACTCCGGCTCCAACCCGGAACTGAAGCCGGAAACCGCCAAGACCTGGACCGTCGGCCTGGTCTACAGCCCGGAATTCGTGCAGGGCTTGGACGTCAGCCTGGACTGGTGGAAGATCCGCATCGACAACGCCATCGTCGGCGAGTCGGCCACCGACATCCTCAACCAGTGCTACGTGCAGGGTGTGGATTCGGCCTGCGGTCGCTTCACCCGTTCCACCGCTGCGGCCACCCGTGGCCAGGTCTCGGCACTGGATCGCTCGCTGGTCAACGCCGGCTACCGCGAAACCGCCGGCTATGACATCGGTGTGCGTTACCGCCTGCCGGAAACCGCGTACGGCAAGTTCGCCATCAACTGGAACACCACCTACACCGACTACCTGGAGCAGCGCAACGACAGCGCCGCCACCACCCCGGTGGAGCAGCGTGTGGGCTGGGCCGGCGACTTCCGCGTGCGTTCGACCGTCAACCTGGATTGGCAGTACGGCAACCTGGGCATCGGCTGGACCGCCCGTTACTACTCGGGCATGAAGGAAGCCTGCTCGTACGATCTGGGCGGTGGCCCGGACTGCAACATGGCCGACTTCGTTTCGCCGTATACCGATGCACAGCCGAGCCGCAAGGTGGGTTCCAACACCTTCCACGACCTGCAGGTGCGTTACAGCCTGCCGTGGGATGGCACCGTGTCGCTGGGCCTGAACAACGTGTTCGACCACCAGGGTCCGATCATGTACAGCCAGCCGAACAGCAGCTTCACCTACTACGGTGGCTTCGATATCGGTCGTTTCATGTACATGAAGTACCAGCAGCGCTTCTAAGCCTGCAACCGCGTTCCCG
The DNA here is from genome assembly GCF_057799055.1 of Stenotrophomonas sp. 14P6.2.3. Classification (NCBI taxonomy): domain Bacteria; kingdom Pseudomonadati; phylum Pseudomonadota; class Gammaproteobacteria; order Lysobacterales; family Lysobacteraceae; genus Stenotrophomonas; species Stenotrophomonas sp. 14P6.2.3. Next base: position 19,788 of record NZ_JBYOLA010000028.1, on the reverse strand, counting down.
CCCCGGCCAACTCTCTCCTGGCCGTGGATGGAAGCAGAACGGCGCCCCTCGGGGCGCCGTTCTTTTTTTGCGGGGTCGGACCCCTTCGCTCCGCGAAGGGCTCTGACCCATAGGTTCGCCGGGCATGGCCCGGCGCTACCGCTACCGCTTGGCGGCGCGCATCGCACGCACGTTGTCTGCGACGAACAGGATCAACCCGGCCCAGATCGCCGCAAAACCAATCGCCTTGCCGGTGTCGAAGGCCTCGTGGAAGAAGAACACGCCCAGCAGCAGCTGCAGGCTCGGTGCGATGTACTGCAGGATGCCAACCAGCGACAGCGGAATCCGCTTCACCCCGTAGGCGAAACCGATCAGCGGCACCGCCGTGACCACGCCACCGAAGATCAACAGCAGATCGTTGCCCCAGCCCCAGCCACCGAAGAAGCCGCCGCCATGGCCGTTCTCGGCCCACAGCGCAAAGCCCAGCGCCGGCAGGAACAGATACAGGCTTTCCACGCCCAGCCCGGCCACCGGATCGACCGACACCAGCTTGCGCAGCAGGCCATACAGGCCGAACGAGCAGGCCAGGCCCAGCGCGATCCACGGCGGCGTACCCGCATCGATGGTCAACCAGGCCACGCCCACCGCAGCGATGGCCACCGCCACCCACTGCACGCGGCGCAAGCGCTCTTTCAGCACCAGCACGCCCAGCAGCACGTTCACCAGCGGGTTGATGAAGTAGCCCAGGCTGGTCTCGATCACGTGACCGGCATTGACCGCCCAGATGTACAGGCCCCAGTTGAAGGCGATGGTCAGGCTCGATACCGCCAGGATCGGCAGCGCGCGCGGTTGCGCGGCGATCTTCTTCCACCAGCCGAAGCGCGAGGCGATCAGCAGCCAGGCCACCACCAGCACGGTGCTCCAGATGATGCGGTGGGCGATGATCTGGAACGACGGCACCTCGTTCAGCAGGTGCCAGTAGACCGGCACCAGCCCCCACAGCACGAAGGTGGACGCGGTGACCAGCAGGCCGCGGCGTTGTTCTTTCTCGTCCATGCTCATCGCTTGCGTGTCCTTGCCATCGTCAGTACCACCACACCCAGAAGTATCACTGCCATGGCCAGGAAGTCGCGCCAGCCGAAACGTTCGCCGTTCAACGCCGCACCCAGCAGCACCGCGATCACCGGATTGACGTAGGCATAGCTGCCGGCCAGCGCCGGGCGTACGTTCTGCAGCAGCCAGACGTAGGCGGTGAACGCCACGATCGAACCGAACACGCACAGGTAGGCCATCGCCAGCAGGCCACCGGTATCGGGCAGCGTGGTTGGGCGCTCGCCGACGACCAGGCCGATCAGCACCAGCAGCACACCACCGCAGATCATCTGCCCGGCGGCCGTCATGAACGGGCCCGGCAGGTCCTGCCCGCGTGCCCACACCGAGCCGAACGCCCACCCGACCGGTGCGATCAGCAGCAGCACCAGCCCGGTGGGCGAGGCAGTCAGGCTGCTGCCCGCGTTGAGCCAGACCACGCCGACGAAGCCGACGGCGATGCCCAGCCATTCACCCTTGCTGGCGTGCTGGCCACGCAGGGCCGAGAACAACGCCATCCACAGCGGCACCGAGGCCACCGCCGTGGCGGCCAGGCCGGATGACACCTCGCGCTCGGCCAGCACCACCATGCCGTTGCCCAGCACCAGCATGGTCACGCCCATGATGGCCAGGTTGCGCCACTGCCGCAGGCTCGGCCGCGGCATCTTCCAGAACAGGCGCAGTGCCAGGTACATCACGCCGCCGGCAATGATGAACCGGCTGCCGGAGACCATCGTCAGCGGCAGCGCGCCGCCATGCAGGGCCTTGGCGATACCCAGGTAGGTCGAGCCCCAGACCACGTAGACCAGCAGCAGCGCCAACGCGACAAGGCCACCCCGGGGGGCAGCCGCAGACGGAACGGGGGGAGCCGACATGACACACCAGGGAGCCGGGGGAAAACGGATTTTAGGACGTTTTGGTTATGGTCCGGCAGCCCATGTGGTGGCACGCTGTCATCCATCCATGTCCCGCCCGCCCTTCCGGCACCCGGCGTTGACGTGGGACGCAGTACCCAGGAGGCTGGCCGGCAGCGCACTGCGCGCCCCTGGCACCGATCTTTCCCGCATGGACGCACCGCATCGAGGATTCCCACCCAGATGAGCACCACGTCCCAACCCGCCGTACCCGCCAGCGATGGCGCCGCCCTGCGGCGTTCCATCTCCAACACCCTCAAAGGCTCCGCCGGCAACCTGGTGGAGTGGTACGACGTCTACGTGTACTCGGTGTTCGCCGTGTACTTCGAATCGCAGTTCTTCTCGCCTGAAGACAAGAACTCCACCATGTACGTGTGGGCGATCTTCGCCGCGACGTTCCTGATGCGCCCGATCGGCGCGTGGTTCTTCGGCCGCTTCGCCGACCGTCATGGCCGTCGCCTGGCGTTGACCGTGTCGGTCACGCTGATGGCCTTCTGCTCGTTCATCATCGCCATCACCCCCACCGCTGCCAGCATCGGCATCTGGGCGGCGATCATCCTGCTGTTCGCGCGTCTGCTGCAGGGCTTCGCCACCGGTGGCGAGTACGGTGCCAGCGCCACGTACATGTCCGAGGCCGCCATTCCCGGCCGCCGCGGCTTCCTGTCCTCGTTCCACTACGTCACCCTGGTGGGCGGCCATGTGCTGGCCCAGCTGACCCTGTTCGTGATGCTGACGTTCTGGGCCAAGCCGGAAATCTCAGAGTGGGGCTGGCGCATCGCCTTCGGCATCGGTGGCATCGCCGCCGTGGTGGTGTTCTGGCTGCGCCGTGGCATGGACGAATCGCTGTCGGAATCCTCCATCGAAGCCGCGCGCGAGGGCAAGGACAAGAAGTCCGGCTCGATGTACGAACTGTTCGTGCACCAGTGGCGTCCGCTGCTGCTGTGCTTCCTGATCACCGCCGGTGGCACCATCGCCTTCTACACCTACTCGGTGAACGGCCCGAAGATGATCCAGAGTGCGTTCGCCGGCAACGATCCGATGACCGGCACGCTGATCAACCTGGGTGTGCTGGCCTTCCTGATGGTGTTGCAGCCGGTGGGCGGCTGGCTGTCTGACATCATCGGCCGCAAGAGCCTGCTGGTGTTCTTCGGCGTGGGCGGCGTGCTGTACAGCTGGTACCTGATCACCCAGCTGCCGCACCAGCACGATGCCACCCTCGCCTTCCTCACCCTGGCACTGGGCTTTGTCATCCTCACCGGCTACACCTCCATCAATGCCGTGGTGAAGGCAGAACTGTTCCCCACCCACATCCGTGCGCTGGGCGTGGGCTTCGGCTATGCATTGGCCAACTCGCTGTTCGGCGGCACCGCGCCGCTGCTGTACCAGGGCGCGTTGAAGACCGGCCACGTGGACTGGTTCGCCATCTACGTCACCGCGACGATCGCGGTATCGTTGGTGGTCTATGTATTCTTCCTCACCAACAAGGGCCCCAACTGGCTCGACGGCACCCGCAAGTAAGCGCGCCGTAGTGATCGCGGCCACCGGTGCAATGCCGGTGGCCGCCGCTTCTCCTGCCACGCCGCTGGTGTGGCTTGCACTGGGTCTGGGCGCAGCAACCCTGCTGGCATGGCTGATCCGCCGGCCCGGCGCCCAGGCGAGTTGGCCACGTATCGGCTTCGGCATTGCCCTGCTGGCGTTCTGCGCTGCGCTGGTGCTGCAGCTGGCAGCGGATCTGGGCAGCGGTGCCAGCTCCCTGCATCTGCGTCTGAGCCGGGGTAGCAATCCTGCACCGGTGGCCGGCCTGCGCATGATGGTGGCCTGCTATCTGGCCGCGCTTGTGGCCGCCGGCTGGGGCGCCTGGAAGCTGCTGCGGAAGACGTGGTAATGCCGGCCGCTGGCCGGCACCTGCGCATCCCTTCGGAAGGTTCATGAGCTTGCCGGCCAGCGGCCGGCACTACCCGTGCGTTCAGAGGTTGTCGGCCGGCGGCCGGCATTGCCCGTGCGTTCAGAGGTTGCCGGCCAGCAGAGGTCGGCATTGCCGTGCGCTTACCGGCGGGCGGCTTCGCTCTTCTCGCGGGCGCCGTGGAATTCCGATTCCTTCTCCCACTGCGGCCAGCGACGGCTGTTGGCCAGCTCGGCGCCCAGATCGTAGACCAGCAGGGTATCGGCCGCGTGACCCGCCGGATCCCAGCTCGGCGTCCACGCATCGCAGGCCTGGTGGTAGCAGTCGGCGAAGTACTTTTCGCGCAGCGCGCGGCCAGCGTCGACACCGCCGTCCAGCTTGTCCAGGCCCGGGCCGATGGTGATCGCCGGCACGCCCAGGCGGGCGAAGGCGAAGTGGTCGGCACGGTAGAAGAAGCCAGCTTCCAGATTCGGGTCCGGGCTGTAGCTGCGGCCGCGGGCCTTGGCCACGCGTTCCAGGTCGCCTTCCAGCGACACCCGGCCCTTGCCCCACGACGCGATGTCACGGGTGGCACCATCCGGGCTGAACATCTCGATGTTCAGTACCGCAGCGGTCTTGTCCAGCGGCGCCAGCGGGTGCGCGGCGTAGTAGCTGGCACCCAGTAGGCCCTTCTCTTCGGCGGTCAGCGCGACGAAGTACAGGGTGCGCTGCGGCTGCGGGCCGGCGGCGAACACCCGGCCCAGTTCCAGCACGGTGGCCACACCGGTGGCGTTGTCGATCGCACCGCGGCGGATGCGGTCGCCCTTGGCGTCGGCCTGGCCGATGCCGAAGGCATCCCAGTGCGCCGAGAAGATCACCGCCTCATCGGCGTGCTCGCCGCCGGGCAGCTTGGCCACCACGTTGCGGGTCACCACCTGCTCGCGCTTGAGCGCGAAATCGACGCTCAGCTTGGCGTTGTCCAGCGCAACCGGACGGAAGTCCGCGCTCATCGCCTTGCGCTTCTCGGCATCGAAATCCAGGCCGGCGTCGGCGAAGATCTGTTCGGCCAGCTCCCGCTGCATCCAGCCACGCAGCGGCGTGTGCTGGGCCATCGCTTCGGCCTGGCCGCGCTCGATATCGAACAGCGGCGAGGTGCCCGAACTCTTCACCGTGGCCCAGCCGTAGGCGGCCGGTGCGGTCTCATGCACGATCAGCACGCCTTCGGCACCACGGCGTGCGGCTTCCTCGAACTTGTAGGTCCAGCGGCCGTAGTAGGTCACCGCCTTGCCATCGAACGCACCCGGCGCATCGGCCTCGAAATCGGCGTCGTTGATCAGCATCACGGCGATCTTGCCGTGCAGGTCCACGTCCTTGTAGTCGTTCCAGTGGCGCTCGGGCGCGTCGATGCCGTAGCCGACGAACACCAACGGCGCATCCTTGATCTGCACGCGCTTGCGCGGCTGCAGGCTCTGCAGGGTCACGTCCACGCCATTGGCCAGCGCACGCTTGCCGCCCTTCAGGGCGAGACTGGCCTTGGCCGGGCCATCCAGCTGCGCGCGCACCAACGGCACCGGCTGCACCCAGCTGCCATCCACACCACCCGGCTGCAGCCCGTAGCTGCGGAACTGCTCGATCAGGTACTGCACGGTGCGTTCTTCGCCTTCGGTGGCCGGTGCCCGGCCTTCGAATTCGTCCGATGCCAGCACGCGCACATGACGCGACAGCGCCTGCGGATCGATGCCGCCGCCGGGCAGGTCATTGGCCGCATGGGCCAGGCCACCGACGAACAGGCAGGACGACAGCAGCAACACGCGCATCGGGTTCACGGCAGTACCACGGCTAGCTTGGAAGTCACCAGAGTGTAACGTGGTCGTGACATCGCGGCGCAGCCTGGGCGCGCGTCATTCACGCGTGGCGTGGATCTACCGCGGCGCGCGGTCCAGCCAGCAGGCCAGGCCCTGTGCGTTGAGTTCGATATCCATCGCCAGCACCTCGGTTACCGCAGCCAGGTCCAGTGCGCAGCCATGCTGCTGTGCACGCTCCAGGTACAGCGCCTGCAGCGCGGCCAGCAGGCCGCGATGACGGTCGGGACGGCCGTCGCACTGGCGGCCGATTGCCGCCATCGCATCGATCTGTTCGAACAGATCTTCGGCCAGCTTTTCGACCTGTTCAACACGACCGTAGTGGGTCAGGTACATCGCCTGCGGTGCGTAGCCGAGCATGCGCTGGATCGACGCCTTCATCGCTTCCGGATCGAACTGCACCGGCGATGAGGTGGGGAAGATGAAAGCGCCCTGCGCACTGTCCAGTTCGCGGTAGGAGATACCGAAGGTATCGCCGGTGAACCAGCTGCGGCTGCGCGCATCCCACACGCAGTAGTGGTGCAGCGCGTGGCCCGGGGTATGCAACAGCACCAGCTCGCGGCCTGCCAGGTCGATGCGCTGGCCGTCGTCAGCCACCACCACGCGATGCTCGGGAATCGCTTCGATGCGGCCATAGCTGCGCGCGATTTCCTCGGCACCATAGACGGCGGTGGCACCGGCGATCAGCCGGGTCGGATCGATCATGTGCGGCGCGCCGCGCGGATGCAGCACCGCACGCGCATTCGGCAGCTGCTGCATCAGCAGGCCAGCGCCGCCGGCATGATCCAGATGCACGTGGGTCAGCAGCAGCCAGTCCACCGCCTCCACGCCCAGCCCGTTGTCGGTCAAGGCCTGCAGCATCGCCGGCACCGACAGGCCGGTACCACAGTCGACGAACGCGGCACGGCCGTTTTCGATGATCAGGTAGGCGGCATCGAAATCAGGCCGTTGGAAACCGGTATCGATGGTGTGGATGCTGGGGTCGGCGGTCATCGACGCGCACCTGGCAGGATCGGGAACAGAGGCCCATGGTAGGCGCGCCGGCATGGCGTGATCGATGCGGCTTTGGTCGGAGGGGGCAATTCCGTAGAGCCGAGCCCACGCTCGGCTGCCTTTCTGCCAGACATCAGCCGAGCATGGGCTCGGCTCTACAGAGGGCACGCGCGGGGCGCTACATCAGAGGCGCAACCAGCGCGGGCGCAGCAACAGGGCCATCACCAGCACCGCCAGGAACGCGCCATAGGCATACAGCACCGCCAGCACCTGTGGCCAGATCGGTCCGGCGCCCGGCTGAACCAGACCGATGTGGTGGCCCCAGAGCATCGCCACGATGCTCAGGGCGAGCGCAAGCGCCAGGGTGGCGCCATCGAACAGGCGCCGCCGCGCGGTACGCGGCTGTCGCGGGAACAGCCAGTACAGGCTGCCCAGCAGAATGAACCAGGGCAGGAACAGCAGCAGCGACAACCAGGCCATCGCAGACTCCATGTCATCGCGCCTGAGGCGCGCGGACATCATGCCATGGCTGCAATGCACTGTAGAGCCGAGCCGATGCTCGGCTGCTTTTCCGCCAAGCCGAGCGTGGGCTCGGCTCTACAAAGGTGGTGCAGGTCAGGCCGCTTCGCGCAGCACGGCCAACGCCGCCAGCACCGCATCGACCTCGGCTTCCAGCTTGAACAGATCGCTCTGCAGCTGGTCGCCCTGCTCGGCCTGCTTCAGCACGGCGATCAGCTGGCCGGCATCGCGCGGCGAGTCGAAGCCTTCGCTCTGGATCAGCAGCGTGCCGTCACCTGCGGTCAGCTTGAAGTAGAAACGGCCATCCTTCTCGCGGTACTGCTTGAACAGCGGCGGTGCGGCGCGGGCTTCACCGGCATCTTCGCTGGCGATGTCGCCGGCATCGGACAGATCACGCAGGCCCACCGCATGGCGCAGCTCTTCCAGCAGCGGTGCCGCCAGCTGCTCACGCAGCTGCTGGCCACGGCGCTTGAGCAGCGCTTCGATCTTTTCCGGCTCGGCCATCAGCGCGTTGTAGCGCTCGCGCAGCGGCGACAACTCGCTGTCGATGCGCTCGAACAGCTGCTGCTTGGCATCGCCCCAGCTGATGCCGTCGGCGAAGGCCTTGGCGAATGCGGCGGTCTGTTCCGGGGTGGCGAATGCCTGGTACATCTGGAACAGCGCCGAACCTTCGGTGTCCTTCGGCTCGCCCGGTGCACGCGAGTCGGTCAGGATCGAGAACACCAGCTTCTTCAGCTCTTCGCGCGGCACGAACAGCGGAATGGTGTTGTGGTAACTCTTGCTCATCTTGCGGCCATCCAGGCCCGCCAGCGTTGCCACCTGCTCGTCGATCACCACGTCCGGCAGCGGGAAATACTCCTTGCCGTACACGTGGTTGAAACGCTGGGCGAAGTCGCGCGCCATCTCGATGTGCTGGATCTGGTCACGGCCCACCGGTACCTGGTTGGCCTTGAAGATCAGGATGTCGGCGGCCATCAGCACCGGGTACATGAACAGGCCGGCGCTGACACCTGCGTCCTCGTCCTGACCTTCCTCACGGTTCTTGTCCACCGCCGCCTTGTAGGCATGGGCGCGGTTGAGGATGCCCTTGCTGGCGATGGCGGTCAGGAACCACATCAGCTCGGTGGTCTCGCGGATGTCGCTCTGGCGGTAGAACCACACGTGTTCCGGGTCCAGGCCACAGGCCAGCCAGCTGGCGGCGATCTCCAGGGTCGCGCGCTGGGTGCGCTGCGGGTCCTGCGACTTGATCAGGCTGTGCAGATCGGCCAGGAAGAAGAAGCTCTCGATGTCCGGCGCGCGGCTGGCCGCAATGGCCGGACGGATGGCGCCAACGTAGTTGCCCAGGTGGGGCGTGCCGGAGGGGGTGATGCCGGTAAGGACTCGGGTCGTCATGACTGCGTACGGAAACCTTCTATGAACGGAGCCAGTTTACCGTGCACACGGTCAACCCCGTCAGGGCCCCCGGCACGTTCATTCACCCAACCCCGCTGGAGACGCCCGATGAAACGCCTGCTGCCCCTGCTGCTGATCCTGCCCCTGGCCGGCTTCCGCCCGGCCCCGCTGCCCCCGCCGATGCCGCAGGACGGCCCGGTGCGCGTGGCCCTGGTCGACCGCGACCGCGGCACCGAGCTGCGCAGCTACCCGGCCGACGGCCAGCGCTGGGTGGCCGGTGAGCGCGGCCATCGCTATGCGGTGCGCCTGTACAACGACAGCCCGCGCCGGGTGCTGGTGGTGCTGTCGGTGGACGGGGTCAACGCCATCTCCGGCGAAGATGCCGATCCCTCGCAGACCGGTTACGTGCTCAATCCCGGCCAGCGCGCGGACATCACCGGCTGGCGCAAGACCCAGGATGAAGTGGCCCAGTTCGTCTTCAGCAGCCCCAGCGGCAGCTACGCCAGCCGCACCGGCCGCCCCGACAACGTCGGCGTGGTCGGCGTAGCGGTGTTCGAAGAGGCGCGCCGCTGGTACCCGCGTCCGCAGCCGATCCTGCGTGATCGCGCCGGGCCGGCACCAGAGGCCGCCGAAGCCTCGGCGGCCGCCGATGCCAGTGCCAGCCGCATCGAAGGTTACTCGGCCAAGTCGCAGGCACCTGCGCTGGGCACCGGCCATGGTGCACGTGAGAGTTCCTCGGTGCGCGATACCGATTTCGAACGCGCCACCCGCAGCCCGGCACAGGTACTGCAGCTGCGCTACGACAGCGCCCGCAACCTGCGCGCGCGCGGCATCCTGCTCGATTCACCGTCGCGCCTGGACCGCCAGCCGCAGGCGTTCCCCAACCGCTACGTGCCCGACCCGCCGGCACGTTGATCGCCACACAGCGCAACGCCCGCACCTTCCGGCGCGGGCGTTGTCTGTGGGGGCAGAACGTGGGCGAGCGTGGCCCGGTTACTTGTAGTCCGGGTAGTCCTTGCTCACGCTGTCCTGGAAATCGCGGACCTCTTTCTCAGCGCGGTCCTTGGCCCAGCCATAGCGCTCCTGCAGGCGGCCGGCGAGATACTCGGCATTGCCCTCGGCCACATCGAAATCGTCATTGGTCAGATCGCCCCACTTCGCCTGGGCCTTGCCCTTGAGCTGGGACCACTTGCCGGAAATGATGTCTTTGTTCATTGCTGAGGCTTCCTTGGAATGCAACGGCGTTGTTACCGTGCATGCAGCTTCCCGCAATGGCTGTTGAAGCACGGTCAACCGACCATGAAAACGCTGCTCACCTGCTTGAATGGTTCACTACCCATCGACACGCGGCGTCCACTCTCAACAATCGCCCATGAAAAAAGGCCGGGAAGATCCCGGCCTTTTCCGTACTGCGCACCGCCTCAGGCTCAGTTGCCCTTGGCAGCATCCTCAACCTTCTCACCAGCCTTCTGCACGTCCTTGCCGGCACCGGCAACGGTGTTGCAACCGGCCAGCAGGGCCACCGAGAACATCGACAACAGCATCAGGGCAACTACGCGCTTCATGGGCTTCTCCTTGGGTTTGCCGCTACACCGCTCAATCACGGGGTTCGGTTGTATTGATCGGGGCGGCAGGCTGGTTGAAGCCAACACTGCCGCGTGAGGTGCAATCTGGCGGCAGGGGCGTGGAGCGCGTGTGAACGGTTCGTCCAACCGTTCAGGCAAGACCCTCTCAGTCGCGCATCAGGGTCGATTTTCCGAACAGGCTTTCCACCAGATCCACGGCCAGTTCGGCGGTGCTGTTGTGGTTGTCCAGCAGCGGATTGAGTTCGACGATATCCAGCGAGCCCATGCGGCCGCTGTCGGCGATCATCTCCATCACCAGCTGCGCTTCGCGGTAGTTCACCCCGCCCGGCACGGTGGTGCCCACGCCCGGGGCGATGCTCGGGTCAAGGAAATCGACATCGAAGCTGACGTGCAGGTGGGTGTTCTCGTCGATGCCGGCCAGCGCCGCTTCCACGGTGCGCTTCATGCCGTTCTCGTCGATGTAGCGCATGTCGTAGACATCGACCTTGTGGGTCTTGATCAGGCGCTTTTCTTCCGGGTCCACCGAACGGATGCCGATCTGGTGCATCTGCGAAGGCTTGATGGCCGGCGAGGTGCCGCCCAGCTTGGTCAGTGCATCCGGGCCGAGGCCGCACAGGCAGGCCACCGGCATGCCGTGGATGTTGCCCGACGGAGTCACATCGCTGGTGTTGAAATCCGAATGCGCATCCAGCCACAGCACGCGCAGCTCCTTGCCCTGCTCGCGGCACCAGCGCGCGACTGCAGTGATCGAACCGATGCCCAGGCAGTGGTCACCGCCGAGCATGATCGGCATGCGCCCGGCCAGCAGCTCGGCGTAGCTGGCTTCCATCAATGCGTGGTTCCACGCCACCACTTCGTCCAGGTGACGGTAGCCCTGCACCGGCGCGGTCCACGGGTTGCGCGGGCCGTCCAGGTTGCCGAGGTCGCGCACGTCCACGCCACGCGCTTCCAGTGCTTCAGGCAGGCCAGCCACGCGCAGCGCTTCCGGCCCCAGCCGGGCGCCGCGATGGCCCGCCCCGATGTCGGTGGGGACGCCGATCAGGGTAACGGCGGGATGATGGGCCATGGGTGCCTCCTGCGAACGAAAAAGAAGCACAGTCTAGCCAGACGCATGTGACACCACTCGCGGCGGTGCAGCAGGGGATGGCGCCGCCATGCCGCAAAGGGACGACGGGCAACCGCGCGTAGGGCTTCCCCGGCCTTGTGAATCAGAAGTTCTTCCGCCTGTGATGGGGTTCTCCACACTGACGGATACGGCTCTATCGCTTTCCCGTCGGCGCAGCGAAGGTGCTCGCCCCAAATTGGAGGCAAGGATGTTCCTGCGTTGAATCGAAGAAAAATCTCACCCAGCTTCCCGAGGCCACTCAGCAAGCGCTTGTGTATCGGCACGCTCACGGTGTTGACGGCGTCCTGCTCGGTATCCGGCGCCGACACCTCCTCGGCAGGGCACGCGTCACTTCTGGAGTTGGAGGGTGCGGCATCTACCCATGAAATGGCCGATCCGCGTACTGCAAGAACGGATGCACAGCGATCCACCGCGACGGTCAATGCGCGCATCGCATTGGGACCCAAGGCGTTCCTGATCGACATCAAGAGCCCCGAGTACAAAGGAGATGCCACAAGCTACATCGACGAGAGAGTACAGCGATCAAAAACAGGCGACAGCCAGGCAAGCTACGAAATACACGCAAGGGTTGCCAGTTGCAAACGCGCCCTCGATCCCGGCGACGACGGTGAGTACAAGGTGTACTCATCCATGGGTCTTGCCGAGCAGTTCTCGAGGCGTATCGAAGAAGAAATCGAGAACTGCAAGACGATTGCCGAACGAACCGACATCACGGGAGAAAACTGGCTTTCACTGGCAGCCGCCCAAGGGTCGATTGAAGCCAGACTGATGTACGCCCAGAACCCTCGTGCGGCCATCGGCGATCTCACTGAAATTCTGTCAGATCCCAGCAGGCTGATCGACTATCGCCGGAACGCTGTGGAGTATCTAAGCGAATCTGTTTCCTCAGGGAACGTGGATTCGATCGAAGCTCTCGCAAACATCTATGACCGAGGAATAGTCGCCGAGCGCTCCTACACCAAGAGTCTCGGCTACTGGATGGCCCTGCAGCGCGTGCATCCAAGCCAGTACTCCGCGGAATCGATAAGCCGCCTGTCCAGCAGCATGCAGACTGAGCAGATCATTAACGCGCAAGAGCTCTCAAGTGAAATCTACCGATCATGCTGCGAATGAATCTCGATTGAAAATCCTACGAACCAAGAATAGACAGACCGCTTAATCATATGAAAACAAAGATACTTATTGCGGCAATCGCAGTCCTGGCAGCAGTCGTCGCACTTCCATTCGCGCATGCAACCTGGCCCTTCGGCAACGCTTCCTCCGTATTCGGCCCAGCGTCCTGCACGCAATGTCTTGGACAGATCCCACTTCCGGATACAGCGACGAAAGCATTTCTGACCAGATACATGCAGGTAACGAACAAGAACAATTTTGGGAGCTACCAGGAATACATCCAACCAGGATCCAAGGTCATCATCTGCAACGCGTCCCACTGCGTGACCTACCAAATGACCGATAGCCACGACTGGAATGGAACTTCGCGTGAACCCATCACGACGAGCCCTCCCGCTCGCGGCGGCGGCGGGAATGGCAATGGCGGCGGAGGCGGCGGCGGCGGTTACACCGGGCCCATCAGTGGCGGCAGCTATGGCGGCGGCGGCGGAGGGTCCGGCAAAGTCACAGTCGGCCCAGCCAAACCGTCCCGCCCCACCCACGAGGATTGACGGAGCTACGCGATAGCGTCATTGGCCTGCTTCTGCAGGCCAATTCACGCGCGAGCAGCCACATACCCGACTGCAAATCATGGGACACAGACTCAGCGCCGCTTGATCGGCGTAACGCTCTGCATCCGGCCGTCGTTGCGCATCATGCACAGGAAACGTCCATCGGGATAATCGATGATCAGTTCCTGGTAATCGGTTCCGACCGGCACCTGGGTCACCAGCGTGCCCTGTGCGCCTTTGCTTGCGTTGCACGCACCGAGCGCGGTATCGCCCGCTGGCGCGTTGGCTGCGGCCTTGGACATGTTGCGGAACGTCGCACGGCAACCACCGTTGACCCACACCGAATGCCGCGACAGGCCCCAGCTGCTGCCCTGCTCGCAACGGGTACGACTGAGCTGGCGCACGATCTCCACAGTGCCACGCGTGTCCATGTCGCAGGACACCTGGCGCTGATCGGTGGATTCGCAGGTCACTTCCCGTGGCAGCGCCGCATTGTCATCGCGATCCTGATCCCGGTGCTGCCTGCCCCCTTCTGCGGCCGCAGGGGAACCGACGCCGCTGACCTGGCAGATACCGTTGGCGCCGCCGCGCCCGGTGTAGCTGACCTGCGGTGTGCCGTCGTCGCCGGTGCTGATCGAAAGCGTGGTGCCGCTGTTGGCATCGCGCGCCTCGAAGTAGCGATCGTTGAAGCGCTTGAGTGTGGTCTCGCGGCCCTGCACGTAGACCGGCCCGCCTTCGTCGGCGTGCACGTCGATGCCACCCGGGCAACTGGCGTTGAAGAACGGCACAGCGGCCATTGCTGGAGCTGCGAAGGCGCTGGCGAGCAGCGCGATGGTCAACGACAGGCGGTGGTGGCGCATGGTCGGCTTCCTGGCAAGAGGTGTGCGGTGGCCACCAGTATGGGGGCTGCCGGAGTTGCTCTGTCGTGAGGAACATCAAGCCACCGGTCACCGGCCGCAGACCACCGCAAGCGGGCCAGCGCTATCATCGGCGGTATCACACGGACGTCCGGTACACACACATGACCGCCCTGCCCTTCGACCACGCGCAGCAGCTGCTGCTGGCGCTGCAGCAACGCATCCATGCGTTCAATCTGGACTGTGCGGCCGAGCATGAACTGGACATCCAGGACCCGGCCGGCCCGCTGTGGGCAGCGTTGCAGGAACGGGTGACCGTGGCGCCGTTGTACGGTGGCCTGCACGTGGAGTTCTTCGGCAACCCATGGGATGAGCCATTCGCGTGGACGCTGGCCTGCCTGTCCGATCAGCGCGTGGCCGATGCGATCATGTCGCTGTCGTTCACCGGCCCGGACGAAGGGGCCAACGGCACGCGTGAGTGGGAGTTCACTGCCCTGCTGGACAGCGACGTGCGTTTCCCGCGCCTGCGCTCGTTGTCGATCTCCCCGACCGAACCGGCCGACCACAACATGTCGCTGGTGCAGCGCGCGGGCACCATCATGGAAGAAGACGGCGAGATCGCCCGCTTCGTTTCCAGGGCGCCGCACCTCAGCGAACTGGTGGTGCCGAATGCACCGGATGCCGCGTTCTTCGAGGTGCCGCTGCCGCACCTGCACAGCCTGCGCATCGGCGGTGGCTCGGACACCCAGCGCTTCATCGACAACCTCGCCGCATCACGCAACCTGCCTACGTTGGGCCTGCTGGATTTCAGTGAATCGACGGAACTGCAGTTCGTCTGGGCCGACGCGCGCGAGATTGATGCGGTCACGCCTTTCGCGGCCTATGAGCGCTTGTTCGCCAGCGACGCCTTCGCCGCCGTGCACACCTTTCGGCTGCGAAACAGCGCGCTGACGCTGGAACAGCTGCAGTCACTGCAGGCCATGCGCCCACGGTTGTCGTTCATGGTCATCCAGGCAGCGACGGGGGGCTATGTCAGCCATTTCGCCAAGGATGTGTTCCCGTGGCGGCACCTGGTGCCGGGTGATCCGGGGCAGCGTTGATCGCCCAGCTGGTGCGTATGATGGTTGAGTCGATCGCTTGGGGACGTGGTTAAGTTGGCTTGACACGCCGAGTTGACTTTGCGCCGCACGATAGCGGCGCCACGGCCTGTTTCAGGCTCCAATAGCACGCCGCGCAGAATGTCGTTTATGTCTTGTGATTGGCCACGACAAGCCAATTGCGATAATTCACTCTTCCTTTCAAACAGCGCGATGCCATCGGAATAATCGACTGGCAGCGCGTGATTCTGCGTGCGCATGATGAATTGCCATCGACAACGGATGGCCGGGGCTTCCAACCCTGAGTGCTTGATGTATTTACGCTTGCCAGCCGGCGTCGCTGCTTCTTGAACGGCGCCGGCTGGCAATCCGTCTGCTGCCTTATGGCGGGCGGTGCGTGGGGGCCTTGTGCCCGCCGGTTTCATCAAGCGCCGGATTGGAAACCACGCATCGCCCGCCACCCTCTGCCGGTGGCGCCTCTGCTGCACCCGAGGATGCCCACATGTCCGCTCCTGACTATCCCTACCTGACCGCCACGCTGGGCGACGCCGCCGAACGTCTGCCCCCCGAGCTTGCGCAGCCACTGGAGGCTGCATTCGCCGCCGCCGTCGA
This sequence comes from Stenotrophomonas sp. 14P6.2.3, assembly GCF_057799055.1. Lineage (NCBI taxonomy): Bacteria > Pseudomonadati > Pseudomonadota > Gammaproteobacteria > Lysobacterales > Lysobacteraceae > Stenotrophomonas > Stenotrophomonas sp. 14P6.2.3. The sequence goes on along the minus strand of NZ_JBYOLA010000028.1, from coordinate 4,216 downwards.
TGTCCCGGACCCGATCACATTGCAAGGCTGCCTGCAGCGCATCCGCAGCGGCGATGGTGCCGACGGTCAGCCGTGGCGCGGACCAGCGCTGACACCCGGCCAGGGCATGGCCATGGCACGCGCAGACCGTGCAGCTGCCGGACTGACCACCTTGCTGGAAATGTTCCACGCCGCCGAACGCGTGCGGGTGGATGGAGACGACGGGCAGCAGATCGGCGACGGAACGCGCGAAGGGCTACTGCTGGCGTGTCGGGGATTGGCGGAATACGTGGAGCTGCAGCTGCATGCGGCGTAGGCACACAGGCACGAGACTGCCCCAGGCAACAAAGGGGCAATTGGAGTTAGCCGGGAGATGGTGCCGCTTATCCGAATCGAACGGATGACCTACTGTTTACAAGACAGTTGCTCTACCAACTGAGCTAAAGCGGCACGGGGTGAAACGCCGACGGCAGTGCCGTGGTTTGGGAATTCTAGCGCAGTCGCGTGCATTCCAGCGACCGTTGCTGCGCGGCGCCGCTGCGCTGCTGCGCCTGGGCCGGTTCGGCGGCAGCCGCCAGCTGCCCTTCCAGCCACCATTGGCCGGCATCACCACTGGCGACCAGCCGCGGCTGGAAGCCAGCGGCCTGTACCGCGGCCATGCGCCGTTCGGCGCCCTCGCGGTTGCGGTACTGGCCCAGTGCAATGGCGTTGGTCTCTTCGCCCTGGCTGATGATGTAGTAGTCGCTCAGCCCGGCGGCGACGATGCGCTTGACCGTGGCCTGCGCGTCATCACGGTTGGCGGCGGCGGGCAGCAGCACGCGGTAACGGGCGCTGCCACTGGCGGCGGGCTGCTCGCGCAGGCGCACCTGGCTCAGCAGGGTGCCGGCACGGCCTTGTGCGGCGGTGGCGGCGGCACGGTCGGCGAACGGGCCCAGTGCCAGGCAGCGCGGCGTTGCGGCCGGGGCTGCGGGCTTCTCGGCCACCGGTTCCAGCGCTGGCTTGGCGATGGCGGCGACCGGTTCGGGCGCCTTCACCGGTTCGGCCGGCTTGCTGGATGCTGGGGGTATCGCCGGTGCCGGCGCAGGCGCAGCGGCCACTGCGGTAGCCGGCGCGGCCTCACGCTCCACCAATGCTTCTGTGGGTGCCGCTGCCGAGGCCTGTGCGGCCACGGCCGCATCGGTCCCGCCGGGCAGCCAACGCAGTTCGGCCACGCCGGTCGGGTGCGGCGGCAACGGCGCGCGCGCGGGCTCATCGCGCAGCAGCCACCAGGTGGCGACACCAAGATTGAGGATCGCCAGCACGACGATCAGGGCACGGGTCAGCATGCGCCGATACTAGCCTGCGGGCTGGTGCACCGCCCAGCGGGCGAGGCCATCCAGCACCAGCGACGGGTGGTAGTCGGCGCCGTCCAGCAGCGGCATCAGCGCGGGCGCGCCACCGCCATGCACCAGCAGCGACGGCATCACGCCCAGCAGCGCCTGCGCCTGGCGGGCACTGCGTTCGACCAATGCAACGGCAGCACCATCGCAGCCCGACGCCAACGCATCGGCAGTGTCGTTGGCGAATTCGCTGTAGTCACCACCGCTGGCCGGCAGTTGCACCGCGCGCGCGTGCAACGCTTCGCGCATGGTGGTCGGCGAGGCGGAAATACGTCCACCGTGATGCTGACCATCGGCATCAAGCAGGTCGATGGTCAGGGCGGTGCCGACACCGACCACCAGCACCGGCCGTTGCGCCTTGGCGGCGGCCAGCAGGGCCAGGAAACGGTCGACACCGAATTTTTCCGGCTTGGCGTAGGCAATGCGTACGCCTGCACACTGGGCGCTGGTGCGCACCACATGCACGTGCTCGAAGCGGCGCTGCAACTGATCCAGCATGGCGCTGGTCAGCGACGGCGCAGCGACGCTGGCGACAAACGCGGTTTCACCACTGGGCAGGCTGTGCGGCGGTTGCCCGGCCATGCCTTCGGCGCCGTGCGCCCAGGCTTGGACGTCGCCGGCGCGGTCGCCGTGCAAGGGGGCAAACTTGAAACGCGAATTGCCCAGGTCGAACAACCAGTCGCTCATGCTTTTCTCACACTGACTTCGCCGGCATGCAGCAGGCGCTCGCGGCCATCGATGTCAACGCGCAGCGCGCCATCGTCGGCCAGGCCGAGCGCGGTACCGTGCTGCCACTGTCCATCCAGCTGCACGCGCACTTCGCGACCGGCCAGCATGTCGAACGCTGCATAGCGCGGCAGGAACGGCGCCAGCCCTTCGCGATCGAATTCTTCCAGCGCCGGCAGCAGGCGTGCCAGCACCGCGGCCACCACCGTGTTGCGATCCACCGATGCGCCGGCCAGCGTGTCCAGGTCCACCCAAGGCTGGGTGATCTGTTCGGCGAAGGCCGGCGGCATGTGTACGTTGATGCCGATACCGATCACGGCGCGCGCCGGGCCGGCGTACTCGCCACCGCCCTCGGCCAGCAGGCCGACCAGCTTGCGGCCATCCACCAGCACATCGTTCGGCCATTTCAGCTGTGCCTGCGCATAGCCCAGGTCGTGCAGCGCTTCGGCCACGGCGACGCCAGCGACCAGGCTCAGGCCGGCCAAGCGGCCCAAGCCACCCTCGAACAGACGCAGCACCGACAGATACACATGCGCGGCCAACGGCGAGGCCCAGGTGCGGCCACGACGGCCACGGCCACCGGTCTGGCGCTCGGCCAGCAGGACGCTGACACCGCGCTGGGGCGCGCTGCACCGCAGCAATTCGGCGTTGGTGGAGTCCACCGTCCAGGCCACCTGCAGGTCGTGCAGCAGCGCGGCGGCGTCCTTGGGCAGGCCGGCGCGGATGGTCTTGGCCTCCAGCAGGTCGACCGGCCGGGTCAGCCCGTAGCCCTCGCCCGCACGCCCTTCCACCTCGACACCGGCGGCCCTAAGCCCTTGAATACGCTTCCAAATGGCGGCCCGGGTCTGGCCCAGCTCACGGGCCAGGGCGTCGCCGGACAGGCGACCGGCAGCGAGTTTGGCCAGCAGTTGGCGATCGTCCACGGCAGCTTCCACAAGGTCAGAACGGAATTATGCGGGAAAGCCGCCAGCGACGCCCGCCAGGCCCGGTTCCGGCGGGCTTCCAATCTGGCGCCGGGTTCGGGCTAGAATCGAGAGCTCACCCTCCCTTAACGTGGATGTCGTCAATGCGCCGTTATGCCCATTGCCTGATCCTGCTGACGATGCCCTTCGCGGCGTCTGCCACAGCAGCGCTTGATGACAGCCGTGGCGCCTGCGTCTATTCGGCAAGCGATGCGGCTTCGCAGCGCACACCGACCAGCGCGCCGGCCGCAGCCGCCGCCAAGCCGGCACCGGTGCGCCCGGCTGCTACCACCAGCAGCGGTGGCGGTGGTGACGACGATGTACTGCAGCGCATCCGCGCACCGAAGTGGCACAGCTACCTGCCGGGTATGTTCCGCTGATCAAGTCGTTGCTGCAGTGGCTGCGGCCCACGCCGCGGCCGATTGAAGACGCACACTGGAACGATGCCTGCCACCGCGCAGCATGGTTACGCGGCCTGGACAACGAACGGCGTACACGCCTGCGCGCGTTGACCACGCGCTTCCTGCATGAGAAGACCATCTCACCGATCGGCGACCTGCAACTGCAGCCGGCCGATGGCGTGTTGCTGGCCGCACTGTGCTGCCTGCCGCTGCTGGAGTTCGGCGAAGTGGGGCTGGAGGGTTGGTCGCAGCTGATCGTCTACCCCGATGCGTTCCGCGTGCATCGCAGCCACATGGATGCCGCCGGGGTACTGCACGAGTGGGATGACGAGCTGATCGGCGAGTCGTGGGACAGCGGCCCGTTGATTCTGTCGTGGGCCGATGTGCAGGCCGACCTGGCGGCACCGCATGAGGGCTACTGCGTGGCCGTACATGAGATGGTGCACAAGCTGGATGGGCTGGACGGTGCGATGGACGGCACGCCGCCGTTGCCGCGTGCATGGCAACGCGAGTGGGCTGCGGACTTCCAGAAATCGTACGACGCGTTCTGTGCGCAGGTGGATGCAGGCGTGGAAACGCTGATCGATCCCTACGCGGCGGAAGCACCGGAAGAGTTTTTTGCGGTGGCCAGCGAGTACCACTTCTCTGCGCCGGATCTGCTGGCGGAAGCGTTGCCGGAAGTGGCTGCGCATCTCAAGCGGTTCTACGGCGAGCCGCCGGTGATCGAAATACGGTAGTGGGGGGGGGGGGGAGGGGGGGAGGGGGGGGG
>NZ_JBYOLA010000027.1:0-49714 GCF_057799055.1 Stenotrophomonas sp. 14P6.2.3 | reverse complement strand
CGGCGTCCCCCGCAACCGGACCCACCCCGCCATCCCACAGAAATCCCGCTTTTGACGTTGCCGTTGATTCGGCGGGTGCCGGGCGCCGCCCGGCCGATACCCCTCCCCCGGCCGGGCTGGCAGAATAGGTGTCTCTGCCGTAATCCGAAGCCGACGATGCGCCTCTCCCAGTTCCACCTGCACACCACCAAGGAAACCCCCAGCGACGCCGAGCTGACCAGCCACCGGCTGATGCTGCGCGCGGGCATGATCCGCAAGCTCGCGTCCGGCCTGTACACCTGGTCGCCGCTGGGCCTGCGCGTGCTGCGCAAGGTCGAACGCATCGTCCGCGAGGAAATGGACCGTGCCGGTGCCGTCGAATTCCAGATTCCGACCATCCAGCCGAAGGAACTGTGGGAGCAGACCGGTCGCTGGCAGAAGTTCGGCCCGCAGCTGCTGAAGATCAAGGACCGCAAGGAACAGACCTTCTGCTACAGCCCCACCGCCGAAGAAGCCGCCTGCGATTTCGCACGCAGCGAACTGTCCAGCTACAAGCAGCTGCCGGTGAACTTCTACCAGATCCAGACCAAGTTCCGCGACGAGATCCGCCCGCGCTTCGGCGTGATGCGTGCGCGCGAGTTCCTGATGAAGGACGCCTATTCGTTCCACCTGCACGACGAAGACCTCGTGCGTGAGTACGAAAACATGAAGGTGGCCTACAGCCGCATCTTCACCCGCCTGGGTCTGGACTTCCGCATGGTGCAGGCCGATTCCGGTGCGATCGGCGGTGACGCCTCGCAGGAATTCCACGTGATCGCCGATTCCGGTGAAGACGCGCTGGTGTTCTCCACCGGTTCGGACTACGCCGCCAACATGGAAGCGGCCATTGCCGCCGATCCGGCTGCGCGCGCTGCGGCCAGCGAAGCGCTGCGCAAGGTCGAGACCCCGATCCAGAGAACCTGCGAAGACGTTGCCGCCCTGCTCGGCATCGACCTGCAGCGCACCGTGAAGTCGGTGGCGCTGATCGCCGGTGAAGGCAAGGAACAGCAGTTCGTGCTGGTGTTGGTGCGTGGCGACCACGAGGTCAATGAGATCAAGCTGGGCAAGGTTGCCGGCCTGGACGAGCAGCGTTTTGCCAGCGAAGCAGAGATCGCCGAATACCTCGGCAGCGTGCCGGGCTTCCTCGGTCCGGTCGCGCCGGCCAAGCCAATCCGCGTGGTCGCCGATCGCGAAGTGGCGGCGATGTCCGACTTCGTCGTCGGTGCCAACGAAGCCGGTTTCCACCTGGCCGGCGTCAACTGGGGCCGCGACCTGGCCGAACCGGAAGTGGCCGATATCCGCAACGTGCGTGCCGGTGATCGTGCGCTGGATGGCGGCGAACTGAAAATCGCCCGCGGCATCGAAGTCGGCCACGTGTTCCAGCTGGGCCGCACCTATGCGAAGGCGCTCGATGCCACCGTGCTGGACGAGAACGGCAAGGCTGCGGTGATGACGATGGGCTGCTACGGCATCGGCATTTCGCGCGTGGTCGCCGCCGCGATCGAACAGAACCACGATGACGCCGGCATCATCTGGCCCGACGCGATGGCGCCGTGGCAGGTGGTGGTGTGTGTGATCAATCCGAAGGGCGACGCTGCCGTGGCCGATGCGGCCGCAGGCCTGCTGCAGGAGCTGCGCGACGCCGGTCTGGATGCCGCACTGGACGACCGCGGCCTGCGCCCGGGCGCGATGTTTGCCGACATGGAACTGATCGGCATCCCGCACCGGGTGGTGGTCAGCGAGCGCGGCCTGGCCGCAGGGACCTTCGAGTACCGCTCGCGCCGCGCCGCCGAAGCGGAAAGCCTGGACAAGGCCACCCTGCTGCAGCGCCTGCAGGGTTGATCGGAAAAGACCGGGGTATACCCCGGTCTTTCTTTGCCGGATGGCCGCCCCCGGAAAATCGCAGCGGACATAATCCGGTCAAAATGGTCGCAACCGGGCCAGCCAGCCGACAGACGGTGACCGCAACTGTTTGTGCTGGGATTAATTCCTCATTACTCTGTCCCGCGACGCCACGGACCGGCTCGTCCCTGTCCCTAAATTAGTTTCTGGAGTAATCGTTGATGAGCATCGACCTGACCGGCCTGTCGGCACGTGAGCTGGGCGCATTGATCCGCACAGCCAAGAAGCAGCAGACCATCGTCGCCAAGCGTCGCCCGATCACCAAGGTGCGTGCCCAGCTGAGCAAGCTGGCCAACACCGAGGGTTACACCATCGAGGAACTGTTCGGTGGTGAACCCGCACCGCGCGCGCGCAAGGTCGCCAAGGCCACCAAGGCCCCGTCCAAGACCGCCGGCCGCAAGCTGGGCAAGGTTGCACCGAAGTACCGCAACCCGGCCAACCCGAAGGAAACCTGGACCGGTCGTGGCAAGCAGCCGCGCTGGATGGCCGAGCTGACCGCCAAGGGCAGCAAGAAGCCGGAAGATTTCCTGATCAAGAAGGCCTGAGGCCAGATCGGGTCGCAATGAAAAACGCCGGCGAAAGCCGGCGTTTTTTTGGGGTAGCGCCGGGCCATGCCCGGCGAGCGCAGCGGTTGGTTTCCCGATCCGCCGGGCATGGCCCGGCGCTACCGCCCCCGATCACAGGGTCTTGCGCGCCGGCATCAGCAGGTTGCCGAACAGCAGGCCGGCGACCAGCGCCATCACCACGTTCAACACGGTCAGGAACACACTCTGGCCGGCGCCCACGTCCTGTTGCTGGACCAGGGTCAGCACGCCGCGCAGGCTGGTGCTGCCAGGCACCATCATGATGATGCCCGGCAGGCGGATGATCGCGCCGGGACGGCCGACCACGCGCCCGAACAGGTTGCCGCCAGCGGTCAGCAGCATCGCCGACAGGAAGATGCCGGCCGGCGTACCCCAGGCATGACCACCAAATTTGGAGATCGCGTAGCCGGCCACCGAGGCGGCGATCACCCACGGATAGTCGCGACGATTGGCCTTGAACAACATGGCGAAGGCGAACGCCGCCGTCAGCAGCGAGCCCCACTCGACCCACGGCCCCTGTGGCCGCGAGGCACGGATCATCGGGTCCAGCCCCAGCACATCGGCCAGGGTCACCGCGATCATCGCGCCGACACTGAGCTTCATGATCGTGGTCAACGCGCCGGCAAAGCGCGCGGTGCCGGACACCCAGTGCTGGCTGGCCAGTTCATTGACCGCATTGGTCAGTGACATGCCCGGCAGCAGCACCACCAGCGAAGCGATGATCACCGTGTTGAGATTCAGCGCGCCCACGAAGGTGGCAACCACGGTGGCGACCAGGCCGGCCAGCAGCGCCGCCAGTGCTTCGGCCGCTTCACGGCTGGCCGGGCGCTTGTCGGTGACCATGCCGAGCAGGCCGATCAGCAGGCCGATGACACCGGCGGTGGCGATGTCCAGCCACGGCAGCTTCCACATGCCTGCAACGCCGGCCGCACCGAGGGTGAAGGACAGGATGGTGCGCAGCTTGCCGCGCCGGCCCGGATCCTTGTCCAGCTGGCGCAGCGCGGTGTGACCCTGGGCGATGCTCATGCGGCCGTTGGCCACTTCTTCGGCGATTCCGTCAGCCACGCTGAGCTTGTGCAGGTCGTTCTCGCCGGGCGCCAGCCGGATCACCCGGGTGATGTCACTGGAGCCGATGGCCTGCGCCGGATCGCTGAAACTGAGGATGATGCCGGTGGGGTTCGACCACGGTTCACAATCCAGATCGAGCTGCCGGGCCAATGCAACCACCGCCGCTTCCAGGCGCTGGGCCGTTGTGCCGTAGCTGTGCAGGCGGCCGGCGATCTCGGAAACAAAGGCCACGCGCTGCGCGTAGGTGGCCTGGGGCGTGGGGATCGTGTGAGCGTCTGCGGACATGCGCCGTAGTATTACCTACGTCAGGCTCTGCTGGAGAAATTCATCCTGGTTCGACGCGACGTGCAATTCAGAACGGTTATGCTGCGACCCGAATGGCCCCCATGACCCCGACCCACGCCCCCCAGCTCGAACAGGACGCTCAGGATCCGGGACTGATCCGGCTGTCCGGCCACTGGACCCTCAAGACCGCGCTGGCCGCGGCCGAAGTGCTGCGTGGCGTTCCGGACAAGCTGACCGGCATCGACGCCACCGGCATCGAGCTGCTCGACTCGGCCGGCGTGCTGCAGGTGCTGCGCGTCGCCCATCGTGCCGATCTCGGTGAACACGCGCTGCAGTTCCGCCCGGACCACCAGGCGCTGGTGTGCACCATCGAAGAAGTGGCCGACGACCGTCCGAAGCCGAAGCGTGACTTCGGCGTGCTGGCGGCGCTGGAGCGGCTGGGCGTCAGCGTCCACGCCACGGGCCACAACATCAAGGCGCTGTGCAGCTTCCTCGGTGAGAACCTGGTCAAGGCCGCACGCCTGGTCAAGGAACCCCGGCGTTTCCGCCTGACCGCGACCGTGCACCAGATGGAGCAGGTCGGGCTGGATGCGGTGCCGCTGGTGGCACTGTTGTCCTACCTGGTCGGCGCAGTGATCGCCTTCCTCGGCTCGACCATCCTGCGCGATTTCGGCGCGGAGATCTTCGTGGTCGAACTGGTCAACATCGCCTTCCTGCGCGAATTCGCCGTGCTGCTGACCGCGATCGTGCTGGCTGGCCGCACCGCCAGTGCCTTCACCGCGCAGATCGGTGCAATGAAGGCACGCGAGGAAATCGATGCGATGCGCACCCTGGGGCTCGACCCCATCGACCTGCTGGTGCTGCCGCGCCTGGTCGCGCTGCTGGTGACGCTGCCGCTGCTGACCTTCATCGCGATGGTCGCCGGCCTGGCTGGCGGTATCACCGTCGGCGCGTTCGATCTGGATATTCCGCCGCAGATGTACATCGCGCGCATGCACGACACGATGGAAGTGCGGCACATGCTGGTGGGGCTGTCCAAGGCGCCGGTATTCGCGCTGGTGATCGGCCTGATCGGTTGCCTGGAAGGCCTGAAGGTCGAAGGCACAGCGCAGTCGGTCGGCGAGCGCACCACCTCCAGCGTGGTGCAGACGATCTCGCTGGTGATCATCATCGACGCCTTCGCGGCGTTGTGGTTCATGCACATGGACTGGTGACATGAGCACGCATCCGATCCCCGAAGAAGTGCCCATGCAGGACGACGCCGGCCACGACCTGGCCATCCGCGTGCGCGGGCTGGTCAACCGCTTTGGCAGCCAGACCGTGCACGAAGGGCTGGACCTGGACGTGCGCCGTGGCGAGATCCTTGGCGTGGTGGGTGGTTCGGGCACCGGCAAATCGGTGCTGATGCGCTCGATCCTCGGACTGCGCGTGCCGGATGAAGGGCAGATCGAAGTGCTCGGTCGCGACGCGCGTGCCGACGACGCCGAGAGCCGCCTGCACATCGAACGCAATACCGGCGTGCTGTTCCAGGACGGCGCCCTGTTCTCGTCGCTGACCGTGGGCGAAAACGTGCAGGTGCCGCTGAAGGAACACCACCGCGAACTGCCCGAGCGCTGGCACTACGAGCTGGCCCTGCTGAAGGTGAAGCTGGCCGGTCTGCCCGCCGATGCGATCAACAAGCTGCCCTCGCAGCTGTCCGGCGGCATGCGCAAGCGCGCCGGCTTGGCACGAGCATTGGCGCTGGATCCGCCGCTGCTGTTCCTGGATGAACCCACCGCCGGGCTGGACCCGATCGGTGCGGCCGCGTTCGACCGCCTGATCAAGACCCTGCAGGAAGCGCTGGGGCTGACCGTGTTCCTGATCACCCACGACCTGGACACGCTGTATGCGATCTGCGACCGGGTGGCGGTCATCGCCGATCGCAAGGTGGTGGCCAATGCGCCGCTGCCGGAAATCGAGAGACTGGATCATCCGTGGATCCAGGAATACTTCCACGGACCCCGCGCGCGCGCCGCGCGTGGCGAACAGATCGAGAGTGCCTGAGCCATGGAAACAAAAGCCAACTACGTGCTGATCGGCGCGTTCACCCTGATCACCGGCCTGGCCCTGCTGGCCTTCGGCCTGTGGGCCGCCAAGTACTCCTCCGACCGCACCTGGCAGGAATACCGGGTGGTGTTCCGCGAAGCGGTGACCGGCCTGTCGGTCGGCAGCCCGGTGCAGTACAACGGCATCGCGGTGGGCTCGATCACCGAACTGAACCTGGTGCCGGACGATCCGCGCCAGGTGGTCGCGCGCATCCGCCTGAACTCGACAACCCCGGTCAAGACCGATACCCGCGCCAAGCTGGCGATCACCAGCCTGACCGGCCCGTCGATCATCCAGCTCAGCGGCGGCACGCCGCAGTCGCCGGCGCTGACCACGGTCAACAAGGATCCGGCGCCGATCATCCCGACCACGCCGTCAGCGCTGCAGAACATCACCGACGTGGCCAACCGCATCGTCGAGCGCATGGACCAGATCCTCAGCGACCGCAACGTCGCCTCGATCAACGCCACGTTGGCCAATCTGGAAACGATCAGTGGCGGCCTGGCCGACCGCGACCAGGGCACGCAGTCGCTGCTGCTCAGCGCGCGCGATGCCGCGCGCAGCCTGGACGCCACCCTGAAGACCACCAACGGCACCATCGAGCGCCTGGACAAGAACCTGGTGCAGCAGCTGCCGGGCATCATCGACAAGCTCGACGCCACCCTGGCCAAGCTGGATTCGGCCGCCGGCAATGCCGATTCGATCCTTGGCGAGAACCGCGCGGCCATCAACAGCTTCGCCAATGATGGTCTGGGCCAGCTCGGCCCGACGCTGGGTGAACTGCGTGGCCTGATCCGGGACCTGCGCCGGGTCAGCGACCGTCTTGAGAACAACCCCGCGCGCTACCTGCTCGGCCGCGACGCCCCGAAGGAGTTCGAACCCAAATGAGCCCGACCACCCTTCCGCGCCTGTTGCTGGCCGCGTCGCTGGCCACCCTGCTGGGTGGCTGCTCGATCCTCGGCAGCGGCGACAAGAATCCCGTCACCCTGTATTCCCCCGCCGTGCAGGTCAAGGTCGACCCCAGCTGGCCGCAGGCCGACTGGCAACTGGTGCTGGCCAAGCCCAGCGCTGCGCGCATGGTCGACAGCCCGCGCATCAACGTGCGGCCGACGCCGTCGGAGCTGGAGATCTACAAGGGTGCCAGCTGGGCGCAGCCGGCCACCGACATGATCGAAGACACCCTGCTGCGTGGTTTCGAGGATTCCGGCCGCATCCACGGCGTGGCCCGCGTCGCCGCCGGCATCCGCGCCGACTACAAGCTGTCGACCGACATCCGTCGCTTCGAATCGGACTACCAGGGCCAGGCAACGCCAACGGTCGTCATCGAGATCAACGCCAAGCTGATCGATGTGACCAACCAGCGCGTGGTCGCCGACCGCACCTTCCGTCAGCTGCAGCCGGTAGGCAGCACTGATGTGTCGGCGGTGGCCGCCGCCTTCGAGCGTGGACTGCAGCAGGTAGCGCAGGACGTGGTGGGCTGGACGCTGACCAGCGGGCAGAACGACAAGCAGACGCTGAAGCGCTGATTGGCCACCGCTGCACTCGCCGGGCATGGCCCGGCGCTACCCCGCGCGGTTCCGGTAGCGCCGGGCCATGCCCGGCGGCAGCCCTCAGCGCGGCGTGATCCACCGGAACGTCAGGTTGATGCGTTCACCCTGTATCCGCGCCATCTTCGGCAGCGCGTGCTGGTAGTGGCGCTGGGTCTGCCCGGCCATCAACAGCAGATCGCCGTGGCCGAGCAGGTACTCGGCCTTGCGCGCAGGATCGTCACGCCGGCGCAGCAGGAACCGTCGCGCCGCTCCGAGGCTCAACGAAGCAATCAGCGGCGCCGGCCCCAGCTCCGGCTCGTCATCGCTGTGCCAGCCCATGTAGTTGGTACCGCCGCGATAGCGGTTGAGCAGCACGCTGTTGAATCGACCCACGCCCTGCGCTTGCAGCCGGTCGCGCAATACCCCCAGCACAAGCGGCCACGGATGGGGCACGAACTCGGCGCCTGAATAGCGGTAGCGCGCCTGCGGATCGCCGATCCAGCAGCTCAACCGTGGTGAATCCACCCAGTTGCCGAACATGCGGATGCGGTGGGTTTCCCAAGGAATTTCCTGTGCCAATGCCTGCTGCAGGGCGTCGGCTTCAGCGGCGGGCAGCCACCCGGTCAGGTGGCGGACGTCAGCGTCTGGCAGGTCATGGGGGAACAGCATTGGTCAACGCTAGCACGGTGATGTTTGCCCCGACGGCCGCCAACGCTGAAAATGGAGAAATGACCGACATCTACGTTGCCAAACCCTGCTCACGCGCCCTCCTGAACGAGCACGTGAGATGACCGGCATCAACCTGCGCCGGGTACTGTTCCCGCTGCTGCGCGCGGCATTTCGGGCGCTGCCGCTGTCACAGGGGCAGCGTGATCGCCTGCGCACCCGCTTTCTGGCCGGCTATGGCGACTGGGTGCCGCCACCGCCGAAAGGACAGCAGGACGCCGGCGGACCGCGCGCCAATGCCCAATTGCGGTGGCGCGCCGACGAACCAGCGATCGGCCACGTCCCCTGGCGCGAAGGCATTCTGCCCTCGCCACTGCCCGCCACCCTGGTGGCGTTCTACCTGCCGCAGTTCCACACCTTCCCGCAGAACGATGCCTGGTGGGGCAAGGGCTTTACGGAATGGCGCAATGTCACCCGCGCCCTGCCGCAGTTCGAAGGCCATGTGCAGCCACGCCTGCCTGCCGACCTGGGCTTCTACGACCTGCGCAATCCGCAGGTGATGCGTGACCAGGCGCGTTTGGCTGCGGAGTATGGCATCGGCGCGTTCTGCTTCTACTACTACTGGTTCAGCGGTCGCACGCTGATGGAAGACCCGCTGCGCCAATGGCTGGACGACGACAGCATCGACCTGCCGTTCTGCCTGTGCTGGGCCAACGAGAACTGGGCGCGGCGCTGGGACGGGCGCGACGATGACATCCTGATCGGCCAGCAGCACAGCGCCGAAGACGATCTGTCCTTCATCGCCCACATCGCGCCGTATCTGCGCGACCGGCGCGCGTTGAAGGTCGATGGCCTGCCGATGCTGCTGGTCTACCGACCCCATCTGCTGCCCGATGCACGTGCCACCGCCGACCGTTGGCGCCGCTGGTGTCGCGACAATGGCGTGGGCGAGATCCACCTGGTCTACGTTCAAGGATTTGAACGGCCAGACCCTCGTGACATCGGATTCGACGCTGCCGTCGAATTCCCTCCGAACATGAGCAACCCTTCCTCGCTGTCGGCGCGGCAGTGGCTGCTCAATCCCGATTTCAATGGCGACGTGCGCGACTGGCGTGAACTGGCTGCCGAGATCAGCGCACGTCCGCTGCCGGACTATCCGCTCTACCCCGGCGTGAATCCGGGCTGGGACAACGAGGCTCGCCGTTCGGGGCGCGGCCGGGTGTACCTGCATGCATCGCCCAGAGGCTATCGTGATTGGCTGCGCAGCACGATCGAGAAACGCCTTGCTGCCGCGCCCACGAACAAGCGCATGGTATTCATCAACGCCTGGAACGAATGGGCCGAAGGTGCAGTGCTGGAACCGGATGCGAGGCTGGGTCATGCATGGCTGCAGGCCACCCGTGATGCGCTGTCACCGGCCGCTGCACCAGTCCAGCATCCGGCGGTGCATCTCCATGCCTGGTACCTGGAGACGCTGCCGGAAGTCCTGTCTGCACTACACGATGCAGCGCTGCCCTGGCGGATCGTGGTGACTACTCCGGCGCAGCACGTGGACGCAGTGCATCAGGCACTTGCCGCACACGGCCTGCAGGGCGAGGTCATGGCTGTGGAAAACCATGGCCGGGACATCCTGCCGTTCCTTGAAGTGGCTGAACTGCTGCAGGACCAGCACGATGTGATCCTGAAGCTGCATACGAAACGTTCCAGCCATCGGTCCGATGGCGATCAGTGGCGGCAGGAACTGCTGCAGCGCCTGGTACAGGGCGGGCGAGCCGCACGCATCCACGCTGCGTTCCAGGCCGATCCCAGCTTGGGCATGGTCGTCGCCGAGGGCCACCTGCTGCCGGTTGCCGAGTACGTTGGTGGCAATGGTCCGGCACTGCAACGGCTCCAGGCGCGGGTCGGCCTGCACGCTGCAGCAGACGGCAGCCAGTTCGGTGCCGGCAGCATGGGCTGGTGGCGGCTGCGGGCCCTGCGCCCGCTGCTGGACGCACACCTCTACCGAAGCAACTTCGAGGCTGAGCACGGCCAGATAGATGGAACGCTCGCCCATGCCATCGAACGCGTGTTCGGTACATGCTGTGAACACGCCGGACTACGTGTAGCGACAGCGGCCGCATGCGTCGGCGAGCCCGACGCCCACGGCAGCGAATACGCCTACGCCCGACGCAGCTGACCGACAGGAGGGACCGCACACCTCCTGTCGCGGATCAATCAGGCGCGCTTGAAGGCCACGCCCGTCTTTTCCTTCAACTCGCCATCGCCAACTCCGGGCGCGGCTTCCACCAGCACCAGACCGTCATCGGTCACGTCGAATACCGCCAGGTCGGTGATGATGCGATCGACCACGCCCACGCCGGTCAGCGGCAGCGTGCACTCGGGCAGGATCTTGTGTTCACCGTTCTTGGCGGTGTGCTCCATCAGCACCACCACCCGTTGTACGCCGGCCACCAGATCCATCGCCCCGCCCATGCCCTTGACCATCTTGCCGGGCACCATCCAGTTGGCCAGGTCACCCTGGTCGGTGACCTGCATCGCGCCAAGGATGGCCAGGTTGACGTGACCACCGCGGATCATCGCGAAGCTGTCATGGCTGCCGAAATAGCTGGCCCCCGCACGTGCGGTGACGGTCTGCTTGCCGGCATTGATCAGGTCTGCATCGACCTCATCCTCGGTCGGGAACGGGCCGATGCCCAGCAGGCCGTTTTCCGATTGCAGCCACACATCCACGCCGTCGGGAATGTGATTGGCCACCAGCGTCGGCAGGCCGATGCCCAGGTTCACGTAGGCGCCATCGGTCAGTTCACGGGCAGCGCGCGCCGCCATCTCGTCGCGGGTCCATGCCATCTCAGTTGCCCTCCGCACGGATGGTGCGCTGTTCGATACGTTTTTCGGGAGTGGGGTTGTGCACGATGCGGTGCACGTAGATACCCGGCAGATGCACCTGGTCCGGGTCGATGCTGCCGACCGCCACCACCTCCTCCACTTCCACGATGCAGACCTTGCCAGCCATCGCACAGGCCGGGTTGAAATTGCGCGCGGTCTTGCGGAACACCAGGTTGCCGGCCTCGTCAGCCTTCCAGGCCTTGACCAGTGCCACGTCGGCGCGCAGCGCGGTTTCCATCACGTAGTGCTTGCCGTCGAACTCACGGGTTTCCTTGCCTTCGGCCACCACCGTGCCATAGCCGGTAGCGGTGAAGAAGGCCGGGATACCCGCACCACCGGCACGCAGGCGTTCGGCCAGGGTGCCCTGCGGATTGAATTCCAGCTCCAGCTCGCCGGCCAGGAACTGCCGTTCGAACTCCTTGTTCTCGCCCACGTAGGACGAAATCATCTTCCTGATCTGCCGGGTTTCCAGCAGCTGGCCCAGCCCGAAGCCATCCACGCCGGCGTTGTTGGAGATCACGGTCAGGCCCTTGGCCCCACTGTCGCGCAGTGCGGCGATCAGTGCTTCAGGAATACCGCACAGGCCGAAGCCACCCACGGCCAGAACCTGGCCATCAGCGACCACGCCCTGCAGGGCATCCGCCGCAGAGGCGAAACGCTTGCTGCGCGTGCCGCTGGAAGTCGATTGCTGCATCTCTACTGCCCTACCCGGTGAGAATGCCGCCATTCTAGCGGTACACCCGTTGCCGGCTGGGATGCGCCGCAGCATGAACCAGCATGCCGGGCCCTCAATCCGTAGAATGTCCGCTTCCCCGCTTGCGGTGCCCTTGGCAACGCGTGCTGCAGATGGAGAGGACAGGACGACGCATGGCCGTAGTATTCACCGGAGGGGAACTGTCCCGCTGGCTGGATGCCGGGACACTGGGAAAGGGCAACCACCTCGTTTCGGCAGTGCGTGAACTGCGCTACCAGTCACCGCTGCTGACCGCCCAGCTCGAGGGCTGGCAGGTGTCGATCGACCTGGATGCCAGCGCCCGCACGCCGCACAGCCCCCTGCAGAGTCGCTGCACCTGTCCGGCGGGCGGACACTGCGAGCATGTCGCCGCCGTGCTGCTGGCCGCGCTGGAAACCTCCCTGGAGGGCACGCCGGGCCTGCTGCGCCCGGCCGCCAAGCCAACGCTGCCCACCCTGCAGACCCAGGCGATGACGCCGATCCTCCATCTGCACAGCATGGAATACCGTCCCGCCTGGCTCACCGAACGCGATGCCTCGCAGTGGCTCGACGTTGCCACCGTCGCTTTCGAGTACGGCGAACACGTGCGTTTTCTCGACGACCCGTCGCTGTTCGTGCATGGCGCCGAGGGCCAGCTCTACCTGCTGCCGCGTGACCTGGCCGGGGAGGCACGGCGTGAAGCTGAATTGCACAGCGTCCACCTGCACCGCGAGCGGCAACCGCGCATCGTGCTGGACGGCGGTGGCCCGTTGTTCGAGCTGCGCAGTTTCGACTGGACCCGCTTCCTGCTGGAGGATGTGCTGCGGTTGGAAGCGCTGGGCTGGAAGATCGAGACTGACGATGCCTTCCGCCATCGCATCACCCGGGTGGAGGAGATCGACCTGGATGTGCGGTCGATGTCCACCGACAGCGCTGCGTTCGACCTGGCCCTGACCATCGACGTCGATGGCCGCAGCGTTGCACTGGTTCCGCTGTTGCAGGGCGTACTGCAGTCCGATCCGCGCTGGCTGCGCGGTCAGCTGGACGCGATCGGCGATGACGAGAACGTACTGCTGACGACGGCGGGCAATGAACGCCTGGCACTGCGCGCGGGGCGTCTGAAACCGGTGATCGCGCTGCTGGCGGATCTGTTCGGCGACCACGGGCAACCGCTGCGCCTGCAGGTGCACGACCGCGGACGCCTGCAGGCACTGCAGGACGCCGCGCAGCTGCGACTGCACAGCAGCAACGATACCCGCGCACGCGTGCAGCGCCTGCTGGACGCACCGGCGATGACCGCTGTCCCGGCACCGCCGGGCTTGCGCGCGACGCTGCGCAGCTACCAGCTTGAGGGCCTGTCCTGGCTGCAGTACCTGCGTCAGCAGGGCTTGGGCGGCGTGCTGGCCGATGACATGGGCCTGGGCAAGACACTGCAGACCCTGGCCCATCTCCTGGTTGAAAAACAGAGCGGCCGCCTGGACAAACCGGCGCTGGTGGTCATGCCGACGTCACTGCTGCACAACTGGCAGAGTGAAGCTGCGCGCTTCACCCCGGATCTGCGCGTACTGGCCCTGCACGGGCCCGCGCGTGACACGCAGTTCGATGCCATTGCCGCACATGATCTGATACTGACCACCTATCCCCTGCTCTGGCGCGACGAACAGGCGCTGCAGGCGCATTCCTATCACCTGCTGATCCTGGACGAGGCACAGCAGGTGAAGAACCCCAGATCGCGTGCAGCGGCCACGCTGCGCACGCTGCAGTCCCGTCATCGACTGTGCCTGACCGGCACCCCGCTGGAAAACCACCTGGGCGAGCTGTGGACGCAGTTCGACTTCCTGCTGCCCGGGCTGCTCGGCAGCGAAAAGCAGTTCAACCAGCACTGGCGCCACCCCATCGAGCGCGGCAGCGACCGCCGGCGCGCACAGCTGCTGGCCCAGCGCATGCGTCCTTTCATCCTGCGCCGACGCAAGGACCAGGTCGCCTCCGAACTTCCGCCGAAGACGGTCATCACCCGAACCGTGGCGATGGAAGGCGGCCAGCGCGAACTGTACGAAACCGTGCGTGCGGCAATGGAAAAACAGGTACGCGAAGCAATCAACGGCAGCGGGCTGGCACGCAACCACATCGTGGTGCTGGACGCGTTGCTGAAGCTGCGCCAGGTCTGCTGCGATCCGCGTCTGCTGCCGGGCCATGCACCCGCGCGCACTGCCGGCTCGGCCAAGCTGGACCTGCTGCGCGAGATGCTGCCGTCCATGGTCGAAGAAGGACGTCGCATCCTGCTGTTCTCGCAGTTCACCGGCATGCTGGCCCTGATTGCGCAGGCATTGGATGCACTGGGCCTGGCCTACGTGACCCTGACCGGCGACACCCAGAACCGGGTCACACCGGTGCAGCGCTTCATGGACGGCGAGGTCCCCGTGTTCCTGATCAGCCTGAAGGCCGGCGGCGTGGGCTTGAATCTGACCGCCGCCGACACCGTCATCCACTTCGATCCATGGTGGAATCCGGCCGCCGAGAACCAGGCCACCGACCGTGCCCATCGCATCGGCCAGGATCAGCCCGTGTTCGTCTACAAGCTGATCGCCGCAGGCAGCGTCGAAGAACGCATCGCCGAGCTGCAGCAGCGCAAGGCCGAGCTGGCCGATGCAATCCTGGAGGGTGCTGGTGGTGCAGGTCCGCGCTTCGATGCAGCAGACCTGGAGGCGCTGCTGGCGCCGCTGCCGGGAGCCCCGCAGAAGTCGCGCAGGGTACTGCGCAGATCCTGAGTTGCAATCCCGGCAATGCAGGCAGACAGGGCTGAAATTCTTCAGGCTGGCGCAATCTCCGCCATTACCCGCTTCAGGCCGTCCTGCCACGTCGGCAGCGCGATGCCGAAATCCTGCTGCAGCTTGCGGTTGTCCAGTACCGACCATGCCGGGCGCTGAGCCGGCGTCGGATACTCGGAGCTGGGAATCGCCTCGACGGCCGGCACCTTCGCCAACACGCCGGTAGCCAGCGCTTCGGCGAAGATCGCTTCGGCAAACCCGTGCCAACTGGTCTGCCCATCGGCCGTCAGATGCCAGGTACCGGACAACGATCCCGGATGCTGCAGCGCTTGTGCGGTGACATCGGCGATCAACGCCGCAGGGGTCGGCGTACCGATCTGGTCGACCACCACCCGCAGCTGATCGCGTTCGGCACCCACGCGCAGCATCGTGCGCAGGAAGTTCGCACCATGCGAGGCATATACCCACGCAGTGCGGAAAATCAGGTGGCGGCCACCGGCAGCGCGCACGGCATCCTCCCCATCGCGCTTGCTGGTGCCATACACGCCCAGCGGCGCGGTCGGCTCGTCTTCGCGGTAAGGCACACTACCCTGGCCATCGAACACGTAGTCGGTGGAGTAATGCACGAAAGGCACGCCATGCGCCGCACACCAGCGCGCGATCACGCCGGGAGCCTGCGCGTTGGCCGCGAACGCGGCCTCCACGTCCTGCTCTGCGCGATCGACAGCGGTGTACGCGGCCGCATTGACCACGACCGACGGCTGCAGGCGATCAAGCAATGCTGGCAGGCTGTCGGGCTGGCTGAAGTCAGCCACTTCGCAGGCGCTGCCATCGGGAAGCTGGCCGCTACGGGTCGTCGCAATCAACGGGCCCAGCGGGGCCAGCGCGCGCAGCAGTTCCTGACCGAGCTGGCCGTTGCCACCGAACACCAGCATGCTCATGGCATGTACACCGGCAGGCGATCTTCGGTGATGTCCTTCAGGAACGGTGCGTTCTCGTCCTTGGCTGACAGCGTCGGGGCGCTGAGCGGCCAGTCCACGGCGATGTCGGCATCGTTCCAGCGTACGCCGGCGTCCACTTCCTTCACGTAGACATCGGTGCACAGATAGTGGAACAACGCCGTATCGGACAGCACGGCAAAGCCGTGCGCGAATCCTTCCGGAATCCAGAACTGTCGTTTGTTCTGCGCACTCAGGACCACCGCCTCCCACTGGCCAAAGGTCGGCGAACCGCGGCGGATATCCACGGCTACGTCATAGACCTCGCCTTCCAGCACGCTGACCAGCTTGCCCTGCGGTCGCGGCCACTGGTAATGCAGCCCCCGCAGCACGCCCTTGCTGGACGAGGAAACATTGCTCTGCACGAAACGATCCGGCAGCCCCAACCCACCAAATCGAGCAGCGTTCCAGCCCTCGAAGAAGAAGCCGCGCTCGTCTCCGAACACTGCCGGCTCGATCACCACGCAACCGGGCAGCCTGGTTTGAATCACTTTCACGGAACGACTCCACGTAGAGCGAGCTTGTGCAGGTATTGGCCATAGCCATTCTTGATCAGCGGCGCAGCCAGTGCTTCCAGCTGCTCTGCGCTGATCCACCGCTGACCGAAGGCGATTTCCTCCGGGCAGCAGATCTGCAGGCCCTGCCGGGTCTGGATGGTCTCGATGAAGTTGGATGCTTCCAGCAGCGACTGGTGGGTGCCGGTGTCGAGCCAGGCGTAGCCACGACCCAGCGCTTCCAGGTGCAGGTTGCCTTCGGCAAGGTAGCGCTTGTTGAGATCGGTGATCTCCAGCTCGCCACGCGGTGACGGCTTGAGCTCGGCGGCGTAGTCGCTGGCCCTGCCGTCATAGAAATACAGGCCGGTCACCGCATGGTTCGAACGCGGATTCTCGGGCTTTTCGACCAGATCGAGCACCTTGCCGGACGTATCGAATTCGGCCACGCCATAACGTCCCGGATCGTTCACCCAGTAACCGAACACCGTCGCCCCGTGATCGCGGGTATCAGCCCGCCGCAGCATTTCGCTCAGCCCATGGCCGTGGAAGATGTTGTCACCCAGCACCAGGCAGCTCGGCTTGCCGCCGACGAAGTCCTTGCCGATCAGATAGGCCTGCGCCAGTCCATCGGGACTGGGCTGCACGGCGTACTGGATATCCATGCCCCACTGCGAACCGTCACCCAGCAACTGCTGGAACAACACCTGTTCGTGCGGGGTGTTGATGATCAGCACTTCACGGATGCCCGCCAGCATCAGCACGCTCAGCGGGTAGTAGATCATCGGCTTGTCGTACACCGGCAGCAGCTGCTTGCTGACGCCTTTGGTGATCGGATACAGCCGGGTGCCG
Organism: Stenotrophomonas sp. 14P6.2.3; assembly: GCF_057799055.1. NCBI lineage: Bacteria > Pseudomonadati > Pseudomonadota > Gammaproteobacteria > Lysobacterales > Lysobacteraceae > Stenotrophomonas > Stenotrophomonas sp. 14P6.2.3. The sequence continues at coordinate 32,870 of NZ_JBYOLA010000027.1, read as the reverse complement.
GAACCGCCGGCGAGGATGATGCCCTTGCGTTGGGTCATGTCGTGTCCTTGGTTCAGGCCGTGGTGCCGATGCGCTGCAGGCGATAGCTGCCGTCGAGCACGCCGTTCACCCATTCCTGGTTGTCCAGGTACCAGTCAACGGTGAAGCCGATTCCCTGTTCAAAGGTGTAGGCCGGTTCCCAGCCCAGGTCGTTCTTCAGCTTGGAGGCGTCGATCGCATAGCGGCGGTCATGGCCCGGGCGGTCGGTGACGTAAGTGATCTGGCTGCTGCGCGGCTGGCCATCCGCACGCGGGCGGCGCTGGTCCAGCAGCGCACAGATTGCCTGCACCACTTCGATGTTCTGCTTTTCCGAGTTGCCGCCGACGTTGTAGGTCTCGCCGACCCGGCCCTTGGCCAGCACGGTACGGATCGCTTCGCAGTGGTCGGACACGAACAGCCAGTCACGCACCTGCTTGCCGTCGCCGTACACCGGCAGCGGCTCGCCGGCCAGCGCCTTGGCGATCACCAGTGGGATCAGCTTCTCGGGGAAGTGATAGGGGCCGTAGTTGTTGGAGCAGTTGGTGGTCAGCACCGGCAACCCGTAGGTGTGGTGGAACGCACGCACCAGGTGGTCCGAGGCTGCCTTGGATGCCGAGTACGGCGAATTGGGGGCGTACGGGGTGGTTTCGCTGAACTTGCCGGTCTCGCCCAGGGTGCCGTACACCTCGTCGGTCGAGACATGCAGGAAGCGGAAGGCTGCGCCCTGTTCAGCCGGCATCGCCTTCCAGTAATCGCGTACCGCCTCGAGCAGGCCGAGGGTGCCGACGACATTGGTCTGGATGAACGCGCCGGGGCCATCGATGGAGCGGTCAACGTGGCTTTCAGCAGCGAAGTTCAGCACCGCGTCCGGCTGGTACTCGGCCAGCAGGCGGGCAACCAGCGCGCTGTCGCCGATGTCACCATGCACGAACACGTGGTTGGGATTGCCGTCCAGGCTGGACAGGGTCTTCAGGTTGCCGGCGTAGGTCAGCGCATCGAGATTGACGACCTTGACGCCGCGGGCGGCAGCCTCGAGAACGAAGTTACCGCCAATGAATCCGGCGCCGCCGGTGACAAGCCATGTGGGCACTACCTGGTTCTCCTGTTCAATATGCACCTCGGCGCTGGGCACTCCGGCAACCTGAAAGGATACATCGGGCGCTCGTTCAGCACTGCTTCCCGGCCGTGAACAGCGCGCAGGGATCCCCTTGGAATGCGGCGCCGCAGCAAAACCATACGCATTCGCATGGTCGCCTTCGGCCAGTTAGAATCGGGGTCCCACCCCCGAACCGGTTGCTGTCGCAGAGCCGGACGTTCTCCAGCAACTGTGAGCCGGCCAGCGACCGGCACTACAAGGATCTCGTACCAGATGAAAATCCTCGTCGCGTACAAGCGCGTGGTGGACTACAACGTCCGCATTCAGGTCAAGCCGGACGGTTCCGGCGTGGTCACCGACGGCGTCAAGCTGTCTCCCAATCCCTTCGATGAAATCGCCCTGGAAGAAGCGTTGCGCCTGCGCGACAAGGGCATCGCCAGCGAAGTCGTGGTTGCCACCATCGCGCCGGCCGACGCCCAGGCGCATCTGCGCAACGGCCTGGCCATGGGTGCCAACCGTGCCATCCACGTGGTCACCGACCAGGCCATCCAGCCGCTGACCGCCGCCCGCACCCTGCTCAAGCTGATCGAGAAGGAACAGCCGGATCTGGTGATCCTGGGCAAGCAGGCCATTGACGACGACGCCAACCAGACCGGCCAGATGCTGGCCACCCTCTGGGGCCGTCCGCAGGCGACCTTCGCCAGCAAGCTCGAGATCGCCGACGGCAAGGCCACGGTGACCCGTGAAGTCGATGCTGGCCTTGAAACGCTGGAAGTCGATCTGCCCGCCGTGGTCACCACCGACCTGCGCCTGAACGAGCCGCGCTTCATCAAGCTGCCCGACATCATGAAGGCCAAGGCGAAGCCGCTGGAGACCCTGCAGCTGGCCGACCTCGGTGTTGAAGCCGCCGATACCTTCAAGACCACCCAGTACGCCGCGCCGTCCAAGCGCAGCAAGGGTGTGATGGTCAAGGACGCGGCCGAACTGGTCGCCGCACTCAAGCAGAAGGGGTTGCTGTAATGAGCAGGATTCTCGTCATCGCCGAGCACCACGACGGCAAGCTCAACGCCGCCACCGCCAAGACCGTCAGCGCTGCGGCCGCCATTTCCGGCGCCAGCATCGATGTGCTGGTGCTGGCTGCCGACCCGAACGCCGTTGCTGCTGAAGCGGCGAAGATCGCAGGCGTCGCCAAGGTCCTGACCGTGGCCAACGCTGCCAACGCACAGGCGTTGGCCCAGGTACTGGCCCCGCAGATCGCGCAGCTGGCCAAGGGCTACACGCACGTGTTCGGCCCGTCGACCACCTTCGGCAAGGACCTGATGCCGTGCGTGGCCGCCCTGCTCGGCGTCAACCAGGTTTCGGACCTGATGGCCGTCGAAGGCAGCCACACCTTCAAGCGCCCGATCTACGCCGGTAACGCGATCATCACCGTCGAAGCGCCGGCCGACCAGATCGTGGTCGCCACCGTGCGTGCCGCGTCGTGGCCGGAAGCCGCCCAGGGTGGCAGTGCCTCGGTTGAAGCCGCCAGCGTCGATGCGGCCCTGCCGAGCCACACCCGTTTCGTCGGCCTGGCCGCCGGCGCCAGCGACCGCCCGGACCTGCAGAGCGCCAAGCGCGTGGTCTCCGGTGGCCGTGGCGTCGGTTCGGAAGAGAACTTCAAGGTCATCTTCCAGCTGGCCGACAAGCTCGGTGCCGCCGTCGGTGCCTCGCGCGCCGCGGTCGATGCCGGCTACGTGCCCAGCGATCTGCAGGTCGGCCAGACCGGCAAGATCATTTCGCCGGAGCTGTACGTGGCCGTCGGCATCAGCGGTGCGATCCAGCACCTGACCGGCATCAAGGATGCCGGCACGATCGTGGCGATCAACAAGGATGGCGACGCGCCGATCTTCGAGATTGCCGATATCGGCCTGGTCGGGGATCTGTTCACGATCCTTCCGGAGCTGGAAAAGGCGCTGGCCTGAACCAAGCTCGGAGATGCCATGTAATCAAAGGGTTACATGGCATCCCTGATCGTATTGAGGCTCGCAGGGACGCGGCGCCGGATCACCCGTCCATGCAGCGCCTGTCGTTATAATCCGGGGTCAACCCGTGTAAGGACTGCATTGATGACGCTTCCGTGTTTCAAGGCCTACGACATCCGCGGCCGCGTCCCGGATGAGCTGGATGAGCGCCTTGCCCGGCGCATTGGCGCTGGTACGGCAGGACTGCTCGGCCCGGGACCGGTGGTTGTGGGGCACGACATCCGGCTGAGCAGCCCGGCCCTGTTGCAGGCAGCCATTGAAGGCTTGACCGCCAGCGGGCGCGAAGTCATCGACATCGGCATGTGTGGCACCGAGGAAGTGTATTTCCAGACGTTCCACCGCAAGGCGGCGGGCGGGATCATGGTAACGGCCAGCCACAATCCAATGGATTACAACGGGATGAAGCTGGTGCGCGACAGCGCCAAGCCGATCAGCGGCGACACCGGCCTGTTCGATATCCGCGATTTTGCTGCTTCCGACGCCCCGTTGGGCGACGGCAAGGGAACCGTCTCCAGCGATACCGACAAGACCGCCTATATCCAGCACCTGCTGGGTTATGTCGATGTAACCGCGTTGAAGCCGCTGAAGATCGTCACCAATCCGGGCAACGGTGGTGCCGGCATGATCATCGACGAGCTGGCCCCGCACCTGCCCTTCGAGTTCATCCGCATCCAGCATGAGCCCGATGGCAGCTTCCCGAACGGCATTCCCAATCCGCTGCTGCCGGAGAACCGCGCAGCTACCCGTGACGCGGTGCGCGCCAACGGTGCGGACTTCGGCATCGCCTGGGATGGTGATTTCGACCGTTGCTTCTTCTTCGACGCCGACGGCAATTTCATCGAAGGCTATTACCTGGTCGGCCTGCTGGCCACGGCACTGCTCGCCCGCCAGCCCGGCGGCAAGATCATCCACGACCCGCGCCTGACCTGGAACACCGTGGAGATGGTCGAGCAGGCCGGCGGCGTGCCGGTGATGAGCAAGACCGGACATGCTTTCATCAAGGAGCGCATGCGCGCCGAAGATGCCATCTATGGCGGCGAGATGAGCGCACACCACTACTTCCGCGAGTTCGCCTACTGCGATTCGGGCATGATCCCCTGGCTGCTGATCGCACAGCTGGTGTCGAGCAGCGGAAAGTCGCTGGGCGAACTGGTCGCCGACCGCATGAAGGCGTATCCCTGCAGCGGTGAAATCAACTTCCGCGTCGAGGATGCCAAGGCGACCGTGGCACGCGTACTGGCCCATTTCGAACCGCAGCACCCGGTGCTGGATCGTACCGACGGGGTCAGCGCGGATTTCGCGGAATGGCGCTTCAACCTGCGCAGCTCCAACACCGAGCCGCTGTTGCGCCTGAACATCGAAACGCGCTGCAATGAGGCCCTGTTGCAGGACCGCATCCGTGAACTGACCGACTTGATCGGCGGCACGCCGGCAAATCACTGAGTAAAGGACGCATCATGACTCCCATCGTTCCCGTCATTCTTTCCGGCGGCTCCGGCACACGTCTGTGGCCGCTGTCGCGCGAGGCATACCCCAAGCAGTTCCTGCCGCTGGTCGGCGATGACACGATGCTGCAGGCCACCTGGAAGCGCGTCGCTTCCATTGCTGGTGCCGCGCCGATCGTGGTCGCCAACCAGGAACATCGTTTCATGGCTGCCGAGCAGCTTCGCGAGTGCAAGGTCCTGCCGCAGGCGTTGATCCTGGAGCCCGTGGGCCGCAATACCGCTCCGGCCATCGCCATCGCGGCCCTGCAGGCGCTGGCCGGTGGCAATGATGCATTGCTGCTGGTGTTGCCCTCCGACCATGTCGTGCGTAACGAAGCGGCCTTCCATGCGGCCGTGAAGCAGGCCGCAGTAGCCGCCGAAGCCGGCAAGCTGGTGACCTTCGGCATCGTGCCGACCGCTCCGGAAACCGGCTATGGCTATATCAAGGCCGCCACCGGCGAAGGCGTACGCGCGGTCGACCGGTTCGTGGAGAAGCCCGATCAGGCCACTGCCGAGAAGTACGTCGCCTCCGGCGAGTACTACTGGAACAGCGGCATGTTCCTGTTCAAGGCCTCGCGTTACCTGAAAGAGCTGGAGACCCTGCAGCCTGCGATCCTTGCGGCCTGCCGCGCCGCACTCGACAAGGCCGCCCGTGACAACGACTTCATCCGCCTGGATGCGGAAGCCTTCGCCGCCAGCCCGAACGACTCGATCGACTATGCGGTGATGGAAAAGACCGCCGATGCCGCGGTGGTTCCGCTGGATGCCGGCTGGAACGACGTGGGCTCGTGGTCCGCACTGTGGGAGGTATCCGACAAGGATTCCGACGGCAATGCCTGCCACGGCGACGTGATCGCGCTGGACTGCAAGGACAGCTATGCCTATGGCAATCGACTGATCGCGATGGTCGGCCTTCAGGACGTGGTCGTGGTGGAAACCGATGACGCCGTGTTTGTCGGCCACAAGGACCGCGTACAGGACGTCAAGGAAATCGTTGGTCAGATCAAGCGCGATGGGCGCAGCGAAGCCGCCGCGCACCGCAAGGTCTACCGTCCATGGGGCGCGTATGACTCCATCGACAATGGTGCGCGGTTCCAGGTCAAGCGCATCACCGTCAAACCGGGCGCGACCCTGAGCCTGCAGATGCACCATCACCGTGCCGAGCACTGGATCGTGGTCAGCGGCACGGCCGAGGTTACCCGCGGCGACGAGGTCATCCTGTTGTCCGAGAACCAGAGCACCTACATCCCGCTGGGCGTGACCCATCGCCTGAAGAATCCGGGCAAGCTGCCGTTGGAACTGATCGAAGTCCAGTCGGGCAGCTATCTGGGTGAGGACGACATCGTGAGGTTCGAAGATCAATACGGCCGCGCGGGGGCCTGATCGGTGAGCGCATCCGGTGCCGGCCAGACAAGGCCTTTGTGTATTGACCTGGACGGCACCCTGCTGCTCAGCGACCTGCTTTACGAGACCTTCCTGCGGATGCTTGCACGACGGCCGTGGATGCTGTTCCTGCTGCCGGTCTGGTTGTTGCGCGGCAAAGCACACCTCAAGCATCAACTGGCCGTTTACGGCGCCGGCGATCCGGCACTGCTTCCCTACGACCCGCGCGTAGTGGAGTTGCTGCAGGCCAGCAGCAATCGCAGGCGGGTACTGTGCACAGCATCCGACGCGGCGCTGGTGGAGCCGATCGCGCGCCACCTTGGCGTGTTCGATGACGTGTTCTGCAGTGACGGGCAAACCAATCTGGCTGGCCATCGCAAGGCCGAACTGCTGGTCAAGCAGTTTGGTGAGCGCGGCTTCGACTACATGGGCAACGCCCGGGTCGATCTTGCGATCTGGAAACACGCCCATTCGGCCTGGGTGGTCAATGCCAGCGCAGGCGTGGCGCGTGCGGCGGCCGGCTGCTCGCAGCTCGCCGCACACTGGCCCCGCGAAGGAGGCGGCCTGCGGGCGTGGCTCAAGGCAATGCGCATCCACCAGTGGTTGAAGAACCTGCTGGTGTTCGTGCCGCTACTGGCCAGCCACCGCTTTCTTGAACTGGAGACCTCGCTCGAGGCGGCAATGGCGTTCCTGGCGTTCGGGCTGTGTGCGTCCGGCGTGTATCTGTTCAATGATCTGCTTGATCTTGATTCGGACCGCCAGCACCCGCGCAAGCGCAAGCGCCCCTTCGCCTGTGGCAGGTTGGACCTGCGCTCTGGACTGCTGGCCACGCCGGTGCTCACCCTGGCCGGCTTCGCATTGGCTGCGGTGGTGGCGCCGTCGTTCCTGCTGGTGCTGGGCATCTACTTCTGCCTCACTCTGGCCTATTCGTTGCGGCTGAAGCAGGTGGTGATGATCGATGTGGTGATGCTGGCTGCGCTCTATACCATCCGCATCGTCGGTGGTGCGGCAGCGATCGACGTCACCCTGTCGTTCTGGCTGCTGACATTCTCGATGTTCATCTTCCTCAGTCTGGCCATGCTCAAGCGCTACACCGAGCTGCGCCTCACCCTGGCCAGTGGCAAGCAGAAGCCCAGCGGGCGCGGCTACCACGTCGAGGACCTTGGCCTGGTGCAGAACCTGGGCACCGCTTCGGGCCTGGCCTCGGTGCTGGTGCTGTGCCTGTACATCAACGCACCGGAAAGCCAGAACCTGTACGGGCACCCACTGTTCCTGTGGCTGCTGTGCCCAGTGCTGCTTTACTGGATCTGCCGCACCTGGCTGCTGGCCCATCGTGGGCAGATGCACGATGACCCCGTCGTGTTCGCGGTCAAGGATCCCGGCAGCCTGGTGACCGTGCTGGTGGGTGGTCTTTCGGTGTTGGCCGCGATCTGAGCGGCCTTGGCCCGCCCGGCTGGAGAAGGCACGCCGGGCTGCGGCTCAGCGTGCCTGAGCGTCCCGTGCGCTGTTCAGCAGCATGGCTTCCTGCAGATCGAAAAAGCACCGCAGTGGGTAGGCCCGCAAGGCCTGTTCGCGCACGCCGGCCCGGCTGAGCACCCCCTGGCTTGCCATCAGACGCTGCATTGCCCCGGCCAGCGCCACGGCATCGCCAATCGGCACGACCTCGCCATTGCCGGTGTTCTGCACGATGGTCCGGACGCCGGGCAGGTTTGAAGCAATCACCCGCGCGCCGCTCAGCATCGCCTCCAGCTGCACCATGCCGAATGCTTCGTAGCGGTTGACGCTGGGCAGGACCAGTACGTCCAAGTCCGCATAGAACGCCTGCAGCTCCTGCTCGCTGACGCGACCGCGCACTTCCACGGCATCACCCAGCGCTGCGATGCTGCCGTGGATGGCATCCATTATTCCGCCGCCCGCGATGTTGTGGGTATCGCCAACCAGTACCAAGCGAACACGATCGCCATGTTGGGCATGGACCTGGGCGAATGCGTCCAGCAGCACGGGCAGGCCTTTCTCGACCACGAATCGCCCGACGAAGCCGAAGCGGAACACGTCGTCCGTGGGGGCCTGGACTTCACTCCAGGGCATTGCCTTCATCGGCGCCAGCACCTCGTGCTGTTTGTCGCGGATTCCGGACAACCACGCCGACGAACTGGCGTAGTCATGGGTGAGGACACCGACGTCGCGAGCGCGCCGAGTAGCCAGCCAGCAGGATATGCGGGTGACATTGACCGCCAGCCGATCCAGCAGCCCCCCCACCACGGCCATGTCGCACTGGTAGTTCACCACCAGCTTGCGACGCGGAACCAGCATCGCCAACACGCCGGATTCAAGCATCGGCATGTGAAGGTTCACCACATCGTGCTGCTTGGCAAGCTGCCGGAACCAGGTGATGAACTTCCAGCTCAGCACGCCCTTGTGCATGCGGGCGAAGACCGGAGCGCGCACCACACGTACGCCATTGAGCGTTTCCTCCACCGGCAGCGCCACATCGTGCTGGGTAGTCAGCACGGTGACCTCATGCCGATGGGCAAGGTCTTCGGCCAGCATTCGCGCGAACTCGGTCACGCCGCTCATATAGGGCGTGTAGTAGGTCAGAACGATCAGGATCTTCATGCTCAGCTCGCGCTCACCAGAACCACACCCAGCACGATCAGGCCGATGCCGGCCATGCGCAGCGGGCCCACCTGCTCACCCAGGAACAGCACGGCCAGTACCGGCGTCACCACGTAGGTCAGAGCAATCATCGGCTGCAGCTTGGTGAGCGGCATGAACTTGAGCAGTACCACCCACGACACCAGCGGAATCATCTGCAGGATGAATCCGCTCACCAGGGGGGCATTCTTGACCGCCGAGAGCAGCATCGGCATCAGGCCGTCGGCGTAGGTCACGCGTTCGGCCCCCACTTTGAGCAGCACCGTGCCGCATGCACCGAGAAGGACGAGTCCGAAGACAAGAAGGAGTTGCATGGAAGACCTCTTGCGCCGCAGTCATTGCTGGGCGCTGTTCGATGGATGCTGCCAGGGGCCAGTCATTCTGCCTGACGGGCCGGCACGTTGCAGCTGATGCGCGCCCGCGAGACGTCAGCAAACAGGGGGCGGGAGTCGCCGGAAATGCCCAGCGACTGCGGCGACGCAATCTGCCAGTCCGGTACCAGGGTTATGACGGAACTACCCTTCGGCAGGTCCAGGCTGATCTGACCGGTCTCCAGGCTCTGCAGCGTGGGGCCCTGTCTGCCGTTGACCGTTACCTGGATCCGCCCCGCTCCAGGGGGGTGCAGCAACCTCAGGTCGACCTGCAGGCGGGCACCGGCGCAGTCCTTCGGCACAAAGGTTTCCAGGCTGAAGCGCCCCTGGGTCCAGCAGTGATCCTGCTCGCAGGTATGCCAGCCCCTGCCCGCCTGTGCCAGCGGCAGCTGTCCTGACTGCAGCGAGTAAAGCGCGAAGGTTGGATCCTCTACCACGGGCGCCGCGCCAAGCTGCAACGCCGGCGCCGCACCCGGGTGCTTCAGCACCAGTAGCCAATCCGGCGAATCCGCACGGCGCAGGCTGTCGTTGAACAACGCATCGCTGTAGCCCACAGGATCACGGCCGCGGTCGGCCATGCGTGCACGCGCACCACGGCGGTGCAGCTCCAGGATGGCGAAGTCCTGCTTCACGTACTGATCAGGCCCGACCACCGCGGAAACATCGATGATCACCTCATCGCCGGCCTGCGGCAGTCTGAGCGCTGCGGACAGCGTGTGGGAAATTCCAGACGGCACGTGTGAGACCAGGATCGCGCGGGACCGCACGGCATAGGCCGCCGACAGCGCGGCCAGGATGGCCATGAGCAGAATGACCCCACCCATGCGTCCCCGGCGTCGTGAATGCCGCAGCAGCAACCAGGCCAGCAGGGCGCCCCAAGCGGGCCCAAGGACCTGAACCAGCTTGTGCTCGCCATACTGGTAGCCGTGGCTCTGCACATAGATGACCAGCAGTCCGCTGGCGGCCAGCAAGCCGACGAAGAAGCGCCAGCGCTGTTCACGGATCGACAACCAGCCCGTGGCCGCCATCAGCAACAGGCCCAGCATCACCGCTTCGGGGTTGACCGCGGGCTGTGCGGTCATCAACAGACCGGCAAACGGCGCAGCCAACCACCAGCCCCAGAACGATTGCTGGATGTACCAGCTCGGCCAGGAGGACTGCGCCACGATGCCGCTGACCTGCGTATAGGAGGCGATGAGCTCGGGCAGCATCCGGTTGAGCACCACGGCACAGGCCACCATTGCCATCACGCCGCCGAGCAGGAACACGCGCCAGGAACGCATCCACAGGGCCGTGGTCACCACCGCCAAGGCCACCACCAGGCAGGCGTGGACTGCTGCTTCGCCATAAACAATGCCGACGCAGCCCGCCGCCGCACCCAGCATGATCCATTTCACGAGCGGCGATGGCATCGGGCTGAGCGCCCACAGCACGATCATCATGAGCACAGCGCCGGCCATCGCCGTTCCGATGTTCTCGTTGATTACCGACAGCATCATGCCGGTGCCCGCCATGCACAGCACCGCCAGCAGGAACGCCACCACGCTGCCACGCGGAACCCGATGCCCACCGCCGAAGCGGCCGGCCATCGATGGCAGCATGCCAATCACCGGGAACAGCGCGGCGCCGCCGATCATCGCCCGCACCTGGTTGGGACCTGCGTCAGGCACGAAGCTGGATGCCAGTGCCAGCAGGGTGTACGCGCCATTGCGCTGTACGACGCAGCCATTGCCGATGAACTGCATGCCCTGGCCACATTGCCCCAGCGACCACTCGCGCACAACGGTCGCCTGGTCAACCGACAGCGGATGCTGCATGGCCCATTTGGCACCGCCGTAGAAGAACACCAGATCATGGTTGGTGCCTTCAAGCATCCACAGATGGCGTGTAGCGAAGGCCAGGTCCCAGCAGGCGACCACCAGCGTTCCGGCCAGCACGCTGATCGTGAACGCCCAGATCGATGCATGCGCCAGTGGATCGGCACTGCCCCGGCGCAACGCCACTGCAATGCCAACCACGCCTGTGACCAGGAACACCGGGAAGACGATATAGCCTGGCAACCAGGCATTGGCGTTCATCAGCAGCGCCAGCACGCACACCAGCGCCAGCAGCAGCGACTGCACCGGCCCGATCGACCTCACGCGCTGGCTCCAGCGGTTGCCCAGCGACGCCAGCAGGGTGGACGTACCGATGATTGCCAGGCACATCGCCAGCGCCGGCGCGATCAGTTGCCAAAGATGATGCACTAACGTCTCTCCCCTGCCTGAAAAGCCTGACCCAGCAAGTGGATCAGGCCTCTGTCAGGCCGTTGTACCGGCCTGGTAAATCCAACGAAGCGTCTCGCTCAAATCAAATTCCGGCAGTGGACCCACCGCGGCAAGCAGCTTGCCATTGTCGCCGCGCAACGACTTGACCTCGTTGGCGCGTACGAATGCGGGATTGACCTTCACTTCGATATCGCGACCGGAGATCCCGCGCATGCGTTCAATGACCTCCTGCAATGAATGCTCCTGGCCGGAACACACGTTGTATGTCTGGCCACTGCCGTCCATCGCCAGCAGTCCTTCATAGGCAGCAGCAACACCGCGCACGTCGTTGAAATCGCGTGAAACGTCGGTGTTGCCCAGTTCGATCACATCGGCGCCGCGGCGGAAATGCGCCACGATCTTCGGGATCAGGAACTTCTCGTCCTGGCCCACGCCGGTGTAGTTGAACGGACGCACCAGGGTCAGCGGCAGACGATCGGCCCACAGGGCAGCCATGGCCTCCATCGCCATCTTGCTGACCGCGTAATCGTTCTGCGGCGACAAGGGGGCCTGCTCATCCAGTACGCCGGAAGCATTGCCGTAGACATTGGCACTGCTGGCCAGCAGCACATTGGCCGGCATCTGCTCCAGCGAGGCCAGTGCCTCCAGCAGGTTGCGCGTGCCCACCACGTTGACCCGGTAGATCTCGTCAGCGTCGCCATGGGCGACGAATGAGATTGCGGCCAGGTGCACCACCCGCTGCGGCCGTACTTCGGCGATGCGCTGCTTGATGGCAGCGCGGTCGAGCAGGTTGACCGGCGCCCCGGCATCGCCGGGACTCAGATCGTGCACTTCGCAGCCGGCAACCCGCAGGCGCTCGATCACGTAGCGACCGGTGAACCCGGACGCCCCGGTGACCAGCACGCGCTGGCCCGACAACTCAGAACGAGAAGCCACGCTCGTTCCTCTTCAGGTCGGCCTCGACCATCATCTGGCACAGCTGCTCCAACGAGGTCTGCGGCTTCCAGCCGAGGATACGCTCAGCCTTCTCCGGATTGCCGATCAGCAAGTCGACTTCGGCTGGGCGATGGAACTTTGGATTGATACGCATCACGGTCTTGCCGCTGGCGGTATCGATGGCGACTTCATCGACGTCGTGGCCCTTGAACTCGACATTGATGCCAGCACCCTTGAACGCCATGCTGACGAAATCACGCACGGTTTCGGTGCGGTTGGTGGCGAGCACGAAGGTATCCGGCTGATCGACCTGCAGCATGCGCCACATGCCTTCCACATACTCCTTGGCAAAGCCCCAATCGCGCTTGGCGTCGAGGTTGCCCAGTTCCAGCACATCCAGCTGGCCCAGCTTGATCTTGGCCACCGAGTCGGTGATCTTGCGGGTCACGAACTCACGGCCGCGCAGCGGGCTTTCGTGGTTGAACAGGATTCCGCTGGAACCGAAGATATCGTAGCTCTCACGGTAGTTCACGGTGATCCAGTGCGCGTAGAGCTTGGCCACGCCGTACGGGCTGCGCGGATAGAACGGGGTGTCCTCCACCTGCGGCACGGCCTGCACCTTGCCGAACATCTCCGAGGTCGACGCCTGGTAAAAGCGAATCTTCGGGTTGACCAGGCGGATCGCTTCCAGCAGGTTCAACGCGCCCACACCGGTGATCTGCGCGGTGGTGCTCGGCTGGTCGAAGCTGACGCCGACAAAGCTCTGCGCAGCGAGGTTGTAGATCTCATCCGGCTGGATCTTCTGCACCATCGCCAACGAAGCGCCCAGATCGGTCAGGTCGTACTCGACCAGGTGCAGGTTCGGGTGGTTGGTCACGCCCAGCTCATCCAGACGCCAGAAGTTGACCGAACTGGTGCGACGGTAGGTGCCGTGCACTTCGTAGCCCTTCTCCAGCAGAAGTTGGGTGAGATATGCGCCGTCCTGACCGGTGATGCCCGTGATGATCGCTTTCTTCGTCATTGCTTCTCTTCCAGATGATTGAACATGTTCGGAACCGGGCCCTGCCGGCGCTTGCGCACGAGTTGGCGCGCCATGGAATCCAAGCGGCGGGCCAGCGCAGGATACCGATGTTCGGCCCGCCATTGTGCGGCGCGGTGCTGTACCTCGGCCACGGCCGGCGTATCTTCACGGCTGGCACGGAGCAGCTGCGTGAGGCCGGCCGCCAGGTCGGCGGGTGAAGTGCCTGGCAGCCGATGCACGACATCGCCGACGTTGTCGAAGATGGCCAGCGGCGTTACCGCCACCAGGCGGCCCGATGCAAGCCCGTAGCGGACGGCCGCACTGGATGATTCGCCCGTGCCCTGGTAGGGGAACACCACTACATCGGCCTGGACCAGCTCCTGCATGCTTTCCTGGTCGCGCAGGAATCGCGTGACCATGCGCACTCGCGATTGCAGTCCATGCTGAACCACGCGGGCCGCAGCCTGCTCGATCTGGTCACGCGAGACGCTGACCGGATACTCGGCATTGATCATGGCCAGTTCGACATCCACGCCCTGCCCTGCCATCAGCGCGACGGCGTCGATCAGCTCCAGCAAGCCCTTGTGCGGCAGGAAGAAGCCATAGGACACCACGCGCAGGCGCGCTCCGACTGGCCGGGCCGGTGTTTCGGCCGGTTCCAGGATGCCGTGCGGGAACATTGCCGTATTGTGCTCGACGCCGATGTCCTTGAGCCGGTTGAGGTCATGGATCGAATGGACCAGCACCCGGTCGCAGCGCGCCAGCACGGGCGCCAGATCACGCAGGCGCTTGCGCGGATTTTCCGCAGCGTCGACCGTGGCATGCATCATCAGGATGATCACGCGTCCTGCCGCCTGCTGACGATCCAGGAACGCCGCAAACGCCGGGAAATCGAAGAAGCCGTATTGGAACTGGATGATCAGCGTGTCCAGCTTCAAACGCTCGACCTGCTGCTCCAGGCGCTCCAGCATGTCACCTTCACCCTGGCGCCAGCAGCGCACCACTTCCGGACCATCCTTGAAGGTGCGGTCCTCGGCCTCGGCCGCCAGGATCGCGGCGGGAGTACCGCCACTTTCCACCAGGTAGCTGGCGTAGCTGGCAACGCCGCAGCGGGTGTTCCAGCTGGTGACCCAACCGATCCGTGCCTCGGGCAGCGTCGGCTGGGCAGCGAAGGTACGTACATCGTGTTCCAGGCGCTCAGCGGCATCGGACCACTTGAAGCGGGACAGCAGCAACCGGCGCGCGGCGTCGACCTTTGCCTGGATTCGTGCCGGATCGGCGCTGCGTACCTCGCGCATTGCAGCGGCCAGCGCATCGACATCAGGCTCGGCCCAGACAGAATTGCGCAGGTTGAAGTGCGTCGCCGCCTGCACAAACCGATAGTCCACCATCCAGGCGGTATCGTCATTGCAGAAGTCCCGCTGTCCGCCCCAGTTGGTGGTGATCACAGGCAGCCCGCCCAGCATCGCCTCGGCCAACGGCAGGCCGAAGCCTTCGGCCCTGCTCGGCGCAAGCAGTGCATCGCAGGCGGCGTACAGGTGCTTGAGCTGGGCGTCGCTGACATCGTCCTCGATGATGTGCACATCGGGATAGCGCGGATTGCCGCGGCGCGCATCCGCCAGCCAGCGGTGCACCTCATTGTGCGGGTTGGCGAAGGTCTTGATGACCAGGCAGACGTCATCATCGGCGCTGAACGCCTTGCCATAGGCCACCAGCATCGCATCCACGCCCTTGCGCGGGAAGCATGAGGAAACGTGCAGGAAGCGGAAACCGTTGCCGGGAACCGGATAGGTCATATCCGCCACGACCTGTTCCCAATGGTCCACGCCGTTCCAGCAGACGCCCAGCGGTACCGACACACCGTTGTCGATCATGATTTTCTCGACATGGTGTGAAACGCAGGAAATGCCCTGCAGGCTGTCGTTGAACTCCTCCACCCAGTCCTGCGGGAAGCCACTCTCCTCCCACGGGTAGGCATGCAACAGGTTCATGCGTGCACGCGCGTCGGCCACCCTCGGCGGATACAGCAACCGGCTGGTGACATCCACCTTGTCCTCGGCCATGGCGACCACGGCTTCATGCAGCGCAGCCACACGGGGATTGCGCGCGAGGAAGTCCGCCGACGGCTCGAAATCGCCCGGGCCTTCGGTGGAATGCAGGCCAACGCGGTGCCCACGCTCGACCAGTGCTTCGGCCAGGCAGCGGTTGACCAGGGCAAGGCTGTAGCTGCTGTCGAAAGGCCCCTCCACGCGCCAGGCCAGAGAGGCAGGCAGCTCACCGCCCCGGGCAAGCGCTTCGTTGGTTGCCATGGCCGAAGAGATGAACGCCGCCGCCTGCTGCAGTTCGAACGGCTCGGGCTCACAGCCAAGGTCCAGCCCACCCACCGACTGCACCAGGGTGCGATAGCTGGCGTCTAGCGCGGGGCGCGAGGTGATCCAACGGCGATCACGCGAAGATCGTTGCGAGGCGACGGCTTCCATCGCCTGCAACGCCGCTTTGGCCGAGTTGTCCCATGAAAACGATGCCGCCTGGCGTGGTGCATGAGCACGCAGCTCGTCAGCGAACGAGGTATCTTCCAGCACCCGCTGCATGGAGCGGGCAATGGACGCAGGTTCCTTCGGATCGAACAGCGCGTCCTCGCGCCCGATGACCTCCGGCACACTGGTCGTGCCCGAACCGATGGTCGGCGCGCCACAGGCCATGGCCTCCAATGCCGGCAGACCAAACCCTTCGTGCAGCGACGGGAATACGAACGCCGCCGTCGCGCTGTACAGCGCGATCAGTTCCTCATCGGTGATGTAACCGGTGAACACCACCTGGTTGGCCACCCCCAGCTGCCCAGCCAGGGCATCGAAGTTGCGACGGTCGTGCTCGGATACCTTGCCAGCGATGACCAGCTGGGTCGATGCACGCACAGCCGGGTCCATCAACGCGAAGGCGCGCAGCAGGCCATCGGCATTCTTGCGCGGCTCCATCGCGCCGCTGTACATCACGTAGCGTCCACGCAGGTTGAAGCGCTCGTGCAGCATCGCCCGCTCGCGGTCACCGATGGCCATCGGCACGAAGTGCGGGGAGATGGCCGAGGAGATGTTGACCACGCGCGCCGGATCGATGTCCAGCGCCTGCAGGGCTTCCTGGCGGGCATGCTGGGAGATCGACAACAGCAGGTCCGCGCGCTTGAGCGACTCGACTTTGTCCATGTACCAGGAGCGCACCCAATCCGACGCCAGGTAGACCTCGGGGTTGAGCAGCGGAATCAGATCGTAGAGGGTTACCGCCGTGGCAGCCTGCACACCCGGCAGCTTTCCGATCGAGCCCACGGCGCCACCCTGCGAGCCTTCGAAAAGACTCGAGACATGCACAAAATCAGGCTGCAACCCATCCAGGAAAGCTTCCCACATCAACTCGGAACTACTGCGGCGCCACGCATTGCCCGCATTCGGCCAGCCGACGCGACTGAAGGTCTCGAACTGGCGGATGCGTTCTTGTGGCACCAGGCCATCAAGGGCCTGCCGGATTTCGCCGATACCATCGGGGAAGGTACCGTTGACCGCCACCCATATTTCGTGGTCGCCAGCGTTGCGGGCCATGGCTTCGGCCAGTGAGGTCGAATAGCGGCCGATGCCACGGAAGCGGCTCTCGGTCTGTGCACCCTGCAGGTCGATCAGAACTCTCATCGGACGGCCCTTTCATTCCTTGAACGCTTCAGGTCTTCCAGCACCCGCCAGGCGCGGCGGTCCAGGTGAACGACCGTGACATCGTGCTCATTGCCTTCCATCGCTGCCAGGTGCCCGCGTTCAATCTCGAACAACTGCTCGTGGATGGCGATCTTCTGCAGGCGGTTGTAGAGGAAGGGAACACGCGCCACCAGCGGCTTGGCCACTCGCCGCAACCAGGGCGCTGCCATGGCGAACTTCAGCGCGCGCACCGTCAACGGGCGCAGCGCGCGCTTCATGCGGCCCAGAACGCTCGCGGACAGCCGGCGACGCACAGCACGGAATGGCCGGGTCAGCTGCCAGGAACGGCTGCTCTCGATCGTATTCAACTGCGCAAGAAGCTGTTCGTGCGCGAGCCACCAGCGATGGGCTTCCTGCTTGCCTTTCGCAACCTGTGCGATCAGCTCATGCAATTCGCCCAGGGCCTTCTTGTCCAGCAGCGTTCGTTCACGCTCATGTTCGGCCACCAGCGTCTGCTGCGCCACCGCCATTGCATGGACCGCACCGTCATACTGGCTGCGCAGCTTGTCCAATGCCCTGGAATGCTGGTCTGCGGCTTCGGCAAGCTGTATCCGTTCGTTCTCCAGCTCCTCGTCCAGTGCACGGATGCGGGCATCCAGCTCCTGTTCGCGCTGGCCGGAAACCATCTGCAGGTCGTGGTATGCAAGGTTGAGCTGCGAACAGAACTGCGAGCTGGAGCTGAGACTGAATTCATCGAATACGTTCGGACCGCTTTCGAATGCTGCATCCAGCTCGGGATGCTGTGGGCTTGCATAGAAACGGTTCAGCCCATCGAAATACACGAAGCGATAGCCCTTGCCCAGCAGAATGGGTTCCCACTGCTGGTGGGATTGTTCGGAGCTCAATGGCCGGGTGCTTTCCACCACGACCAGCCAGGGCAGGCGGTCATCATGCTGCCAGCCGCGCAGCACCAGTTCCTCGGCACCCTCCACATCGACCTTCAACCAGTGGATTTCGCTTGCGACCACCTGCTCCAGCACGGCATCGAGCGTGAGTGCCGGCACGCGCACGTCGGACACGCTGAACCCTGCATCACGGTGCTCGGCGGCGATGAGCGGATCGGTGGTGCTCAGGCCAGTATCGGCGATGTTGAAGAACTGCAGGATGCCCGGCTGGTCGCTGACTGCGACCTGCAGGACCACTTCCTCCGGCCGACGTTCGCGCAGAAGGTTGGCGTACTGAGGAGTGGGTTCGACATGCACGCCGCGCCACCCATGTTCGTAGAACATGCGGCTGACCGAATCAGTATCCGGACTCTGTGCGCCGACGTCGACATAACAGCCGTTGGGCACGTGCGACAGCGCGCGCCACAGCATCACGTCTTCAAAGTTCTGCGCGTATGAAATCAGCTTTGACATGATTGTCCGTCAGTCCGCCTGCGCGCCATTGGCCAGAGCGTGGCCGCGCTCGACACTGAAGTGTGCGTCAAGCCAGTTTGATCCGATGAAGGTGGTCTTGTCGGCATTCATCACCTCGAACACCAGCAGGTTGTCCACCCACTCGAAGTTGTCGACCATGTGGGTCTCGGTACTGACCAGTGCCGGCGAAACCGAATAGGATCCTGGACCCAGCGTGCAGGTGAAGTCGAGGTGGTAGACCAACCTTTCACCTACGCGCACGTCGCGCTGGACCTGACCGGTGTGCCAGGTGTTGCTGCCCCAGATGATCTGTCCCTGCTTGTCGCGCATCATGAAACCCAGCACCAGGCTCGGCAGGTCTGAACCGACCTCGGCTTGCAGCTGCAGGCGCAGCTTCTGGCCTACCGTTGCCAGCTTGACCTCCTTGCCGGTCTCGCGATCGAGCAGCTCAAGCGACGCCACGCGTGCCTGGCCAGTCCCGCTGCGGGTGGTCACCCAGCCTGATTTGCTGCGGCGCTGCTCCACCGAAAGCATCTCGTTTTCCTTCTTGGCGATCAGCGCGTTGTAGAAGTCGATGACTTCGTCCGGCTCACCGTCCTTCAGCACCCGGCCCTTGTCCAGCAGGATGGCACGGTCGCACAGTGCCTTGACGTCACTGAGGCTGTGCGACACCAGCATGATCGACGTGCCCTGCTGGCGGAAACGGCGCATGCGGTCGAAGCTCTTGTGCTGGAAGTAGCTGTCACCAACGGACAAGGCTTCATCGACGATCAGCAGGTCAGGCGTAAACGCGGTGGCGACAGCGAACGCCACGCGCACCTGCATGCCACTGGAATAGGTGCGCACCGGCTGGTCGAAGTACTCGCCCACCTCGGCGAACGCTTCGATCTCCGGCATCGCCGTTTGAATCTGCTCCTGCGAGTATCCCATCAGCCCGGCGGAGTGGAATGCGTTCTGGCGCCCGGTGAGATCCGGGTTGAAACCCATGCCCAGCTCGAGGATGGCAGCAACCCGCCCGGTGCGGGTCACCACGCCCTCGGTGGGCTGGGCGGTGCCGGTGATCAGCTTGAGCAGGGTGCTCTTGCCAGCGCCATTCTGTCCGATCACGCCGACGGCCTCACCGGGCGCGATGGTGAAAGACACGTTGCGCAGCACCCAGTTCTCTTCCTTGGGCCGGGTCGGCACGCCGAACCAGCTGGCCGCGCGGAGCCATTCGCTCCTCCAGACGCGATACGCCTTGCCAACGTTGTCGACCTTCAGTTCACCACTCATAGCGCATCCACCATTTCCGGGCTGGCACGACGGAACATCACCAGCGAGGCCAGAGCCAGTACCAGCGTGGCAACCATCAGCCACATCAGATCGCCCCAGACCGGCGGCTTGTCGAAGACCAGAACGTTCTGGTAGCTGGTCACCAGTGGCAGCAAGGGGTTGAGTCGGAAGATCGTCTGCACGCGCTCGGGCAGGATGGTGATGTGGTAGACGATCGGGGTCAGCCAGAACAACGCCTGCAGGACCACAGGTACAACCTGGCCGATATCGCGCATGAACACATTGAGCACGCCCAGCAGCAGACCCAGCGACATCGAGAAGCCCAGCGTCAGCAGCATCAGCGCCGGCAGCCACAGCACTTCGGCGGTGGGCATGTGGCCCATCACCGCAAACACGGCAAAAATGGCGACCAGCAGCAACAGGTTGTTCACCAGCATCGTTCCACCGGCGATGAAAGGCAGGCAGATACGCGGGAACGACATCTTCTTCATCAAGTTTCCGCTGTCGACGAACAGGTTCACCGACTTGCCGATGGTCTCGGAAAACAACGTCCAGCACAGCGTGCCGGACATCAGGTAAAGCGCATACCCGTACTTGTCATTGATGCCCGGCAGCTTGGCGGACAACACCTCGGACAGGATCGTGGCAAAGATCAGCACCTGCATCAGCGGGTGGATGATCATCCACAACGCACCCAACCGACTGCGGATGAAGCGCAGCCTGAGCTCGTTCTTGATCGAGGAGAAAATGAAGTAACGGTAGTACCACAGGGCTTTCAGCATACCCAACATGTCGAATCCTCGTGCCCGGCGGAAGTGGTTCTTGCGTTCATCGTTCTTGTCGTTCTAAAGACTGCAATCGTGCCTGCATCGCCGTCGAGGCAGCCTGCAAGCTCATGGTTTCCAGAATGTCGCGGCGCGCCTGCGCACCGATCCGCTGCGCCAGGCCGGGCTCACGCACGAGCCGGACCATCCACGCCGCCGCCGCAGGCACGTCAGCCTCGGCCCACATGCCACCGTCGACGAAGGGGTACTCCCCCGCCCCGATCGGCGTTTTGCGGAAAGGCACCAGGCAGCTGTTGCCATCGTTCATGAAGTCGAGATTTCCCGACCATGCCGTGGCGATCACCGGCTTGCCCCGGGCCATGCTTTCGGCCAGGCCCAGGCCCAATCCTTCGGCGCGATGCAGCGAAACATAGGCATCGGCCGTTTCCTGCAATGCATGCAACTGGTCATCGTCAAGCACCTGGTCGCGCACCAGTATGCGTCGATCACCGGCGGCCTGCTTGAGGAGTTCACGCAGCAGCTGCGGGTAACGGAACCCATTGCTGCACTTCATCATCAACTGCACGTTGTCCGGCGCACCGTCGAATGCCGCGCGGAACGCAGCCAGCACGGCCCAAGGGTTCTTGCGATGGATCGACGAATTGAAGTCGAAGCTGCACAGGAACACGAATGCATCGCTGTCCAGGCCGAAGCTCGATCGTGGCAGAGCGGCGCCCGGTTGCGGCACGATCGGATGCGGAATGCGGATGACCGGCTTGTCGGTCGCGCGCTTGAATGCTTCCTCGACGAAACTGGTGGACACCCAGACTTCGTCGACCTGTTGCAATGTGTGCATCCATGCGCTGGGCACGATATCCAGTTCCCAGAACCAGAATCCGATGGTGTAGGCATCCTGCGGCAGGCGTGGAGCGATTTCTGAAAACCGATCCGGGTTCACGAAGGCCAGGGTATACGGATACGGGGCACCACGGCCCAGCTGGTCGGACAGACTCTGGTCATTGCAGGCATGCGCGATGTCGATTCCGGCATCGTTGACGGCGACCGGATACCCCTCATCCAGCAACGCACGGGCATACATCCGCGCGGTCTGTCCCAGGCCGAACTGACCATGGATGTAACCGTAGAGATTGACACCCGGGCCCAAGGCCGGATCCGTCGGAGGAAATACCAGCGCATCCCCGGCCGCGTCCCGCCCGTTGCCCACAGGCAACGCCGTAAAGCGCGCCTGTTCCAGCCCGCGCGCCAACCACCAGCGGCGCAGTCCCCCCACGCGAGCGCGCAGGGCGCGGACCAGCCGGCTCAATGGCCGAACTTTCCCGTCGCTCCCGCCGTTGGCTGCCATTACGCGACTCAACCCAGCGCCCGTTCCAGATCCACCTGCAGATCCCCCAGGTCCTCGACACCCACGCTCAACCGCACCAGCGCATCGCTGATGCCCAGCTGCTCGCGACGTGCCACCGGGATCGAGGCATGGGTCATCACCGCCGGGTGGTTCACCAGGCTTTCCACGCCGCCCAGCGACTCGGCCAGGGTGAACAGCTCGGTCTTCTCGCAGAAGCGCTTGGCCGCTTCGAAACCGCCCTTCAGCACGATCGAGACGATGCCGCCGTAGCCGTTCATCTGCTTGCCCGCCAGCGCATGCTGCGGGTGCGAGGCCAGGCCCGGGTAGATCACCTTCTCCACCGCCGGGTGCTTTTCCAGCCACTGTGCCAGCGCCATCGCGTTGGCGCAGTGCGCCTTCATGCGCAGCGGCAGGGTCTTCAGGCCGCGCAGCGCCAGGAAGCTGTCGAACGGACCCTGCACGCCACCCACCGAGTTCTGCAGGAAGGCCATCTGCTCGGCCAGTTCGGCGTCGTCACCGACCACGACCATGCCACCGACCATGTCCGAGTGGCCATTGAGGTACTTGGTGGCCGAGTGCAGCACCAGGTCCGCGCCCAGCTCCAGCGGACGCTGCAGCATCGGCGAGGCGAAGGTGTTGTCGACCACCACGATCAGGCCATGGCGCTTGGCAATGGCGGCGACCGCGGCGATATCGACGATCTTCAGCATCGGGTTGGTGGGGGTCTCGATCCACACCATCTTCGTCTTCGACGTGATCGACGCTTCGAACGCCGCCAGATCAGTCAGGTCGACAAAGCTGAAGTCCAGCCCGGCGGTGCGACGGCGCACGCGCTCGAACAGGCGGAAGCTGCCGCCATAGATGTCGTCCATCGCCACCACGTGGCTGCCGGCATCCAGCAGTTCGATCACCGTCGAGCTGGCGGCCATGCCCGACGCAAAGGCGAAGCCGCGGGTGCCGCCTTCCAGCGAGGCCACACAACGCTCGTAGGCGAAGCGGGTCGGATTGTGCGTGCGCGAGTACTCGAAGCCCTGGTGCTTGCCCGGGCTGGACTGCGCATAGGTCGAGGTGGCGTAGATCGGCGGCATCACCGCGCCGGTGCTCGGGTCGGGCGACTGGCCGCCATGGATGGCCAGGGTGGCCAGCGCCAGCGCGCGGTCCGGGGAAGAAGCGTTGGACATGTCGTTTCCTGATTGGCGCCGATGACCGGCGCCGTCGAAGGAGCGGGAGTCTATCAGCGCGGCCTTAACGAGCTTTGACGCGGATAAACCGGGATTCAGCAGCGATCTGCGGCGATAAACGCCTTACTGAACGCGCCGACGCAGGTAATTCAGCAGATCGATGCGGGTGATCAGGCCGAGGAAGGCATCACCATCCATCACGATGGCCACCTGGCCACGGTCGAACACCGGCAGCAGCGCCTCGATGGGCGACTTCACATCCAGGCGGTCCAGCTTGCTGACCATGGCGGTGGCCACCGGGTCGCGGAAGCGTGCTTCATCGCCATAGACATGCAGCAGCACGTCGCTTTCGTCGACGATGCCGACCAGCTGGTCGCCATCCATCACCGGCAGCTGCGACACGTCGTACAGCTTCATGCGCTGGTAGGCGGTGGTCAGCAGGTCGTTCGGGCCGATCACCACGGTGTCGCGCTGGCCATACGGGCGCAGGATCAGGTCGCGCAGGTCGCCGTGCTGCGGGCGCTCAAGGAAGCCGTTGTCCAGCATCCAGTAGTCGTTGTACATCTTCGACAGGTACTTGTTGCCGGTATCGCAGACCAGCACCAGCACCTTCTTCGGCGTGGTCTGCGCCTTGCAGTACTTCAGCGCCGCCGCCAGCAGGGTGCCAGTGGAGGAACCGCCAAGGATGCCCTCCTTGGCCAGCAGCTCGCGCGCAGTGTGGAAGCTCTCGGCGTCGGTGATGGCATAGGCCTTGGTGACGCGGCTGAAATCGGAGATCGAAGGCAGGAAGTCCTCGCCGATGCCTTCCACCAGCCAGCTGCCCGACTTGTCGTTGAGCACGCCGTCGTTGATGTATTCGGCCAGGATCGAGCCGACCGGGTCGGCCAGCACCAGCTCGGTCTTCGGCGACAGCTTGGCGAAGGCGCGCGACAGGCCGGTCATGGTGCCGGAGCTGCCGCAGCCGAACACGATGGCATCCAGATCGCCGCCCATCTGCTCGAGGATCTCCGGGCCGGTGCCGAATTCGTGTGCGGCCGGGTTGTCCGGGTTGCCGAACTGGTTGATGAAGTACGCGCCCGGGGTCTGCTCGGCGATGGTCTTGGCCAGGTCCTGGTAGTACTCCGGGTGGCCCTTGGCCACGTCCGAGCGGGTCAGGCGCACTTCGGCACCCATCGCCTTCAGGTTGAAGATCTTCTCCCGGCTCATCTTGTCCGGGACCACCAGGATCAGCTTGTAGCCCTTCTGCTGGGCCACCAGTGCCAGGCCCAGGCCGGTGTTGCCGGCGGTGCCTTCGACCAGGGTGGCGCCGGGCTTCAGGTCGCCGCGCTTTTCTGCCGCCTCGATCATCGACAGGCCGATGCGATCCTTGATCGATCCGCCCGGGTTGGCGCTTTCGAGCTTCAGGTAGAGCTCGCAGACGCCGGCATCCAGGCGCTGGGCCTTGACGATCGGGGTCTGGCCGATGAGTTCGAGGACGGAAGAATGGATAGGCATTCGGGGGACTTCGGTTCGCGCCACGCAGGGCCGGACCGATGATTATCCGACGGATGGCGACGAAAGTCAGGCCGGTTCGATGCCAAGGCGACAGCCCGCCCAAAAAGGGATGCGGACGGCCCCGGATCGACGAGGAGACCGGTACCGCCCGCATCGGGGGACGTGCCTGCAGGGCCAAGGCACCACCGCGTGTGGTGCCTTGGCGCGACGCCTGCGTTCAGCGGCGCCGCGTTGCCAGGTCAGGAGTGCCTGGCGGGGCCATCGATGGCCGGGTCATGCGATTCCGGGCACGACCGGGGTGCGTCAATGCGTGGGGGACGACGCTGCGAGCGGTGTTTCGTACATTCGCAGAAGGCGTTGCTTGGCCAGCAGCTTCTCGCGCTTCATTCGACCCAGGGTGACATCATCGATCGGGAGTACACCCAACTCCGCATCCATGCACTTCTTGTTCAACTTGCGGTGCTGGTCATGGAGTGCCCGGAACTCCGGATCGCGCGCGCGACGGGCGTCGATCTCGCTCTGGGGCTGATCTTCAAACATGATGGACCTCCTTCGACAGATACACGAACGCCCCGGCCGCAAGGCACGGGGCGTTGTTCATGGAGGAGTGCCGATCGATGCCCACATGGGTGCCCACAACAACGTGCGGCACTGGCCTGCGCACGTCGATCTGCTGCGGTTCGCGCCCTGCTTGCATCGGCCCGGCCCTCCCATCGTCCGGTCCGCGTTATTGCGTCCCGGACAATTGACCCTACGCTTGCTCTGGACGGGGTTCAAGCCCCTGCGGCAAAAAGACCGAACCCCGCCGAGGCGGGGTTCAGGCTGAATACTCAACACAACGAAAAACAAACAATATCAAGCAATTACGGGGCGATGACGACCTCGGCCGAGCGGGCCCGGGTGGACGCCGCCTTCTTGCCGGCAACCTGGATGCGGCTGCTGGCGACGCCGGCCGAGACCAGCGCGTCACGCAGTGCCTCGGCGCGCTTCTGGCCTACGCCATTGGCACTGTCGTAGGCCTCGATGCGGATCCTGCCCTTCTTGCCGATGTTCACGTACTCGGCCAGGGCCTTGGCCTGGTTGCGGGCGCCGCCGGACAGGCTCGAGGCCCCGGCAGCGAATGCGTCACCGGCGAAGGTGAAGACCTCGCCACGGCCATCGAACTTCGAGCCCGGCAGCTTCTGCCCGGACACCAGCTCGGCTTCCTCACGGGCCAGCTTGGCCGCATTCTGCTGGGCGCTGCTGAGGCGCTGCTGCTGCTTGCCGGCCACGCTGGTCAAGGCGTTCTCGGCATCCTGGCGGGCCAGGGTCTCGGCCTCGGCCGCCTGGCGCAGGCGTTCGGCCTCTTCTGCCTGCATCTGCGCCTGCATCCGCAGCTGCTCGGCTTCCTGGCGGGCGCGGGCGGCATCGCGGCGGCTGGCCTCGATCAGCAGGTCGCTGCGGGTGCGTTCCAGACGATCGACCTCGCGCGCGGCCAGCGCAGCCCGTACGGCGGTCTCGGCGATCTCGACCCGTCGCTCGGCCAGGTAGGTGGCCAGTTCCTGGTCGCGGCGCTTGGCCTTCTCCAGGGTCGCGATGGCCTGCTGCGCCTGCATGCGCTCGAAGGCACCCAGCTCGGCGGTGTCCGGATTGGCCTGGATCGACAGCAGGCGCTGGCTGAGCTGGCCGACCATCGGGTTGTCCGCGGCGAGGGCCAGCGTCGGCAGGGCCAGCAGCGTGGCCAGGGTCAGGGCGGAGATGGTCTTCATCGGCGGTCCTCCCCGGTCGACAACTGGCGTTGCAGCTGATTGACCTCGTTGCGGCGCAGCTGCAACTGTGCGGTCGCCGTGGCTTCCTCGCTGCGGGCACGGGCCAGATCGGCGTCAACGGCTGCACGCAGGGCCATGGCCGGCGCGTTCTTGCGCTCGCGGCGGTCGCCCGCGGCACGCTGGGCCTGCTCCAGTCCCTGACGGGCCAGCCCGATCAGGTCCGGGGCGTACTGGTCGGCATCGGCCTGGGTGGCTTTGTCCACCGCCTGCCGGGCCTGCGCCAGTTCCAACGCGCCGTCCTGCGCCCAGGCGGGGGCAGAGAGTGCGAATGCAAACGCCATCACATACAGGCTGTGGCGCATTCGTGCGAAGCTAAGTCGTTTCATTGGGGAGGCCGTACCGGTTGTCGGTTCGCGGCCATTGTCGTCAAGCCGGTACCGTGCTTGCAACGGGCACCGGCAGTTTCGTTGGGGAAAATTCGCAATGGATATCGGCTACTTCCTGAAGCTGATGACCGAAAAGAACGCTTCGGACATGTTCTTGACCACCGGCGCGCCGGTGTACATCAAGATCGAGGGCAAGCTGTATCCGCTCGGCAATACCGGCCTGCCGCCGGGAATGGTGAAGAAGATCGCCTACTCGCTGATGGACGAGGGCCAGGTGCCCCAGTTCGAGCGCGAGCTGGAGCTCAACATGGCCATCGCCCTGGCCGATGCCGGGCGTTTCCGCGTCAACGTGTTCAAGCAGCGCGGTGAAGTGGGCATGGTCATCCGCGCCATCCGCAGCCGGATTCCGAGCATCGAAGAGCTCAACCTGCCGCAGGTGCTGAAGGACGTCATCATGACTCCGCGCGGGCTGGTGCTGGTGGTGGGGTCCACCGGCTCCGGCAAGTCCACCTCGCTGGCGTCGATGATCGATCACCGCAACAGCACCACCACCGGTCACATCCTCACCATCGAGGACCCGATCGAGTACCTGCACAAGCACAAGATGTCGATCGTGAACCAGCGCGAGGTCGGGCTCGATACCCACACCTTCCACGACGCGCTGAAGAATGCGATGCGTGAAGCACCCGACGTGATCCTGATCGGCGAGATCCTGGATGCGGAAACGATGGAGGCGGCGATCGCCTTCGCCGAAACCGGTCACCTGTGCCTGGCCACCCTGCATTCCAACAACGCCGACCAGACCATCGAGCGCATCCTCAACTTCTTCCCGGAAAGCGCGCACAAGAACGTGCTGATGAACCTGGCGCTGAACCTGCGTGCGGTGGTCAGCCAGCGTCTGGTGAAGAACAAGGAGGGGCGCCGCCTGCCGGCCACCGAAGTGCTGATCAACACGCCGATGATCCGCGACCTGCTGCGTCGCGGCCAGGTGCACGAGATCAAGGCAGCAATGGAGGCCTCGCTGGAAGAAGGCATGGAGAGCTTCGACCAGTGCCTGTTCCGTCTGGCCAAGAACGGCACCATCGATCAGGAAGAGGCACTGCGTGCGGCCGACTCCCGCGATGGCCTGGCGCTGAAGTTCCGCCTGTCCGAAGGCGGCAGCGGCGAGCATGATCCCTATGCGGACTTCTCGGCCGGCGCGCCGAGCATTACCCACGGGTTCTGACCGCACGCCCGCCGGGCATGGCCCGGCGCTACCACCACGCGTCTGGTAGCGCCGGGCCATGCCCGGCGTTGTTTGCTGAATTGTTCACCGGCTGTCTCATCCAATGAGACCTCTTGTCCGTAGGTTCCTTCAATGGAAACCATACGCAAGCTGGCCATCCTTGCCGACGCCGCAAAATACGACGCCTCCTGCGCCTCCAGCGGCGCGGGCAAGCGCGATTCGCGCGCCTCCGGCGGCATCGGCAGTACCGAAGGCATGGGTATCTGCCACAGCTACACGCCCGATGGCCGCTGCGTGTCGTTGCTGAAGATCCTGCTGACCAACTTCTGCGTGTACGACTGCGCCTATTGCGTGAACCGGGTATCCAGCAACGTGCAACGCGCGCGTTTCAGCGTGGACGAGGTGGTCACGCTCACCCTGGACTTCTACAAGCGCAACTACATCGAAGGCCTGTTTCTTTCCAGCGGCATCATCCGCAATGCGGACTACACGATGGAACGCATGGTGGAGGTGGCGCGTCGGCTGCGCGAGGAGCATCGGTACGCCGGCTACATCCATCTGAAGACTATTCCCGAGGCGTCGCCGGAGCTTCTGGCCGCTGCGGGTCGTTACGCCGATCGCCTGTCGATCAACGTTGAACTGCCCACCGAGGCGGGCCTGGCCACCCTCGCCCCGGAAAAGACCAGCACATCGATCCGCGGCGCGATGGGTGAGCTGCGCTGGCGTATCGAAGAGGCCAAGGAGGCCCGCAAGGCGCCGGCGGTGATCGCCCCGGTATCCACCCGCAGCGCACGCCCTCGCCCTCCCCGCTTCGCACCCGCCGGGCAGAGCACGCAGATGATCGTCGGCGCCGACGGTGCCAGTGACCAGCAGATCCTGACCAGCGCCGACAGCCTCTACGGCAACTACCGCATGCGCCGGGTGTACTACTCCGCCTTCAGCCCGATTCCCGATGCGAGCCGCCAGCTACCGCTGCAACCGCCCCCGCTGCAGCGCGAGCACCGGCTGTACCAGGCCGACTGGCTGCTGCGTTTCTACGGCTATGGCGTGGAGGAGATCACCGACACTACCCAGGGCGGCATGCTGGACCTGGACATCGATCCGAAGATGGCCTGGGCGATACGGCATCCGGAGCGCTTCCCGGTGGACCTGAACCTTGCACCGAAGGAGCTGCTGCTGCGGGTGCCCGGGCTGGGCGTGCGCAACGTCAAGCGCGTGCTGATGGCACGCCGCCACGGTCGCCTGCGCGTGGCCGACCTGGCCCGGCTGAAGGCACCGATGAGCAAGCTGCTGCCGTTCGTGCAGCTGGCCGACCACCATCCCCGCAACGCGCTCGATGATCCGACGGCGCTGCGCGCGAAGCTGGCCCCACCGCCGCGCCAGGGCTCGCTGTTCGATGCCGCGCCCGCTGTCTGAGATGCAACGCTGGTCTTTGCGGGTGGACCTGCCGTGGTCACTGGACGCCTGGCGCAACGCGGCGCGGGAGGCGTTGCTGCGCGGCGTGCGCCCTGAACAGCTGGACTGGCTGGTGGAGTCAGAATCGTCCCTGCTGGATGCGCCAGCGGTGCAGCAGGCGCCGTTGCCCGACGGTGCCACCGCACCGAACGTGCCGCGCGACTTCGTGGAACTGGCCGCGACCTGCCTGTGCCATCGCGATCCGCAGCGCCTGCCGTTGCTGTACCGCCTGCTGTGGCGCATCGCCCACGGCGAACGTACGGTGCTGTCCAATCCTGCCGATGCTGATGTGCTGCGTTTGATGGCGCTGGCGCAGGCGGTGCGCCGCGATACGCACAAGATGAAGGCCTTCGTGCGCTTCCGCGAGGTGCCCGGCGAGACCGACGCGTTCATCGCCTGGTTCGAGCCCGATCACAACATCGTCGACCGCGTTGCACCGTTCTTCGCCCGCCGTTTCGCCGGCATGCGCTGGGCGATCCTGACGCCCACGCGCAGCGTGCAGTGGGATGGCAGCGCGCTATGGTTCGGCGATGGCGGCACTCGCCAGGATGCCCCCGCCGAAGACGCACGCGAAACGCTGTGGCAGACCTATTACGCCAGCATCTTCAATCCGGCGCGGCTCAACACGCGGATGATGCAGCAGGAAATGCCCACCCGGTACTGGAAGCACCTTCCCGAAGCACAGCTGTTGCCAGGTCTTGTGCGCGATGCGGCCAACCGCGTGCAGGAGATGCACGATCGGCCGGCGCAGGCACCGCAACGACGTATTCCAGCGCGGCCGAACGGTGCCATCGATGCCGCTGCGGACGATGGCAGCCTGCAGGCACTGCGCCAGCAAGCGGCCGTCTGCCGGCAGTGTCCGTTGTGGGAGGCGTCCACCCAGACCGTGTTCGGCGAAGGTCGTGCCGATGCACACATCATGCTGGTGGGCGAACAGCCCGGCGATGTCGAGGACCTGAGTGGCCGCCCCTTCGCGGGCCCGGCCGGCAAGCTGCTGGACCGCGCGCTGCAGGAACTGGGCATCGAACGCAGCACGCTGTACCTGACCAACGCGGTGAAGCATTTCCACCACGAACGGCGCGGCAAGGTGCGCCTGCACAAGCGTCCTGAGAGCCGTCATGTGCATGCCTGCCGGCCGTGGCTGCAGGGCGAGGTCGCACGGGTGAAACCGCAGGTGATCGTCTGCCTGGGTGCCACCGCAGCAACCGCGTTGTTCGGCAGCGGCTTCAACCTGATGCGCGACCGTGGTCGCTGGCACGTGCTGGACGATGGCACCCGTGGTTACGCCACGGTGCATCCGGCCTGGGTGCTGCGGCAGAAGGATGAAGCGCGGCGCGAGGACGCCTACAGGCTGTTCCGCGATGACCTGCGGCAGCTGCTGGTGGCCGATTCCGCGCGCGCCGGAGACCGGTAGCGCCGGGCCATGCCCGGCGAGCACAGCGGCACGTCAGGCGGCGTCGATCTGGTTTTCCGGGCGTGCACCGGTGAATGCGTCCAGCTGCTGGCAGGCGGTCTCGATCCGGCGGAGGATCGGGTACGGCGCCAGATCCAGACCGAAGCGGTGCGCGTTGTACAGCTGCGGCAGCAGGCAGATGTCAGCCAGACCCGGGCGGTCACCGTGGCAGAACGTGCCGGTGTCCGCGCTGGCTGCCAGCATCGTCTCCATTGCCGCGAAGCCTTCGGCCATCCAGTGCAGCGTCCATTGCGTGCGTGCATCGGCCGGCAACTGCAGATCGCGCTCCAGGTACTGCATCACCCGCAGGTTATTGATCGGGTGGATGTCACAGGCCACCAGTTGCGCCAGCGCCCGCACCCGTGCACGGCCAGCGGCATCGGCCGGCAGCAGCGGCACCTGCGGGAAGCGCTCTTCCAGATACTCCAGGATCGCCAGCGACTGGGTCAGCACGTGACCGTCATGCAGCAGCGTCGGCACCAGCTGCTGCGGGTTGAGCCCGCGGTAGGCGTCCTGGTGCTGCTCACCGCCCTCGCGCACCAGGTGCACCGGTCGTGCTTCGAAGGCCAGGCCTTTCAATGCCAGGCCGATGCGCACGCGGTAGGCGGCGCTGGATCGCCAGTAGGTGTACAGCACGATGCCGTCGTCGACCGGAATCTCCATCGCCGCCTCCATGCTCAGGGCTTGGCCGCCTGTTCGATGCGCTGCTCGATCGCACCGAAGATGCTGTTGCCGGCGGCATCGAGCATTTCGATGCGGACCACGTCGCCGAAGGACATGAACGGCGTGCTCGGCTTGCCGTCGCGCAGGGTCTCCACCACGCGCTGCTCGGCGAAGCAGGAAGCGCCCTTGCTGGTGTCTTCGTTGGCGATGGTGCCCGAGCCGACGATGGTGCCGGCACTGAGCGGACGCGTCTTCGCCGCGTGCGCGACCAGCTGGGCGAAGTTGAACTGCATGTCGACACCGGCTTCCGGTGCGCCGAACCACTTATCGTTGATGTGGGTCAGCAGCGGCAGGTGCACCTTGCTGTCCTGCCAGGCAGCGCCCAGCTCATCGGGGGTGACGAACACCGGCGACAACGCCGAGCGCGGCTTGGACTGCAGGAAGCCGAAGCCCTTGGCCAGCTCGCCCGGAATCAGGTTGCGCAGCGAGACGTCGTTGACCAGACCGACCAGTTGGATGTGGCCGGCGGCCTGCTCCGGCGTGGCCGCCATCGGCACGTCGTCGGTGATGACCACGATTTCCGCTTCCAGATCGATGCCGTAGTCCTCGCTGACCACCTTGACCGCATCGCGCGGCCCGTAGAAACCGGCACTGGTGGCCTGGTACATCAGCGGATCGCTGTAGAAGCTCTCCGGCACCTCGGCGCCGCGGGCGCGACGGACGCGCTCGACGTGCGGCAGGTAGGCGCTGCCATCGACGAATTCATAGGCACGCGGCATCGGCGCGGCCAGGGCCTGCGGGTCCAGGTCGAACACGCCATCGGCGTCACCGGCATTGAGCGAGTCATACAGCGCGTTCAGGCGCGGAGCCAGATGGCTCCAGTCCTCCAGGGCCAACTGCAGGGTGGCGGCGATGCCGGTGGCGCGCACGCCGTGGCGCAGGTCACGCGAGACGACGATGAGGGTGCCGTCGCGGCCGCCTTCCTTCAAGGAACCAAGCTTCATGGTGGGTGTCCGGAGTCGTGGGCAAACAAGTTTCAAGTGTAATCAAATATCCGGTGCAGCCAAGCTGCAGCGCGGCATCGCCTCACCCTACCGTAGTGGGGGGTTTCAGGCAGGGCTGCGCCCTGCACCTGCAGAGGCCTTCCAAGCCACAGCCGGAGCAACGGCCACAGCCGGCTCTGGGTTTTCTGTGGGTTGGGCGGGGCGGTGTGGGCCTGCAGGACACGCCGTGAACCCATCCATGGGGGCTTGTCCGCGGCATCCATGCCGCGGACACCCCGCAATCCGACACCGCCCCGCCTTCGACAGTTTCCCGGTGGCCAGTAGATCCACGCCATGCGTGGATGAATCTCCATCGAAATCAAATATTTCGACAAGTGAACGTAGAACATCCACGCATGGCGTGGATCTACCGTGTCGACCAAGGTCGACACCCACCAAGCGCAGGCCATGCCATTCCGACAGATTGCGGAGATCTGTCGAAGGCGGGGTGGGTCCGGTTGCGGGGGTGTCCGCGG
>NZ_JBYOLA010000026.1:0-52911 GCF_057799055.1 Stenotrophomonas sp. 14P6.2.3 | reverse complement strand
AAACGGCAGCCTTTTTTCCTTCTTGGGTTTCTCTCCCACCCCCCTCCACTACCTGGACCGGCGGCGTACCATGTGGCCATGAGTACCCTGCCCCACACGCCGGGCTACAGCCGGCGCAGCCACGAAATCGCTCCCTTCCATGTGATGTCCCTGCTGGCCCGCGCTCAGGCGCTGGAACAGGCCGGTCACGATGTGATCCATCTGGAGATTGGCGAACCGGACTTCACCACTGCCGAGCCGGTCGTGCGTGCCGGCCAGGCGGCGCTGGCCGCCGGCCACACCCGCTACACCGCCGCACGCGGGCTGCCCGCCCTGCGCCAGGCGATCAGCGGCTTCTATCGCAGCCACTACGGCCTGGATATCGACCCCGAACGCATCCTGGTCACGCCGGGCGGCTCCGGCGCGCTGCTGCTGGCCAGCAGCCTGCTGGTCGACCCGGGCCGCCACTGGCTGCTGGCCGATCCCGGCTATCCCTGCAACCGCCACTTCCTGCGACTGGTGGAAGGTGGCGCGCAGCTGGTGCCGGTGGGACCGGAAACGGCCTATCAGCTGACCCCTTCGCTGGTGCAGCAGCACTGGAACGCCGACAGCGTCGGCGCGCTGGTGGCATCACCGGCAAATCCCACCGGCACCGTGCTGTCAGCCGATGAACTGGCGGCACTGTCGGCGTCGCTGCATGCGCGCGGCGGCCACCTGGTGGTCGACGAGATCTATCACGGCCTGACCTATGGCCTGGATGCAGCGAGCGTGCTGCAGGTGGACGACAGCGCGTTCGTGCTGAACAGCTTCAGCAAATACTTCGGCATGACCGGCTGGCGACTGGGTTGGCTGGTGGCGCCGCCGGCGGCAGTACCCGACCTGGAGAAGCTGGCGCAGAACCTGTACATCAGCGCCTCGAGCATCGCCCAGCATGCAGCCCTTGCCTGTTTCAGCGAAGAGGCGATGGCGATCTTCGAGCAGCGCCGCCAGGCCTTCCAGCAGCGCCGCGACTTCCTGCTGCCGGCCCTGCGCGAACTGGGCTTCCGCATCGAAGTGGAGCCGCAGGGTGCGTTCTACCTGTACGCCGACGTCAGCGCGTTCACCGATGACGCGCAGGCGTTCTGTGCGCACTTCCTGGAGACCGAGCACGTGGCATTCACCCCGGGCCTGGATTTCGGTTTCCATCGATCGAACCAGCACGTGCGCCTGGCCTATACCCAGGAAGTGCCGCGGTTGCAGGACGCGGTGGACCGTATCGCGCGCGGGTTGAAACATTTCCGGTAGCGCCGGGCCATGCCCGGCGAGCGCGCAGCGCGGCAAGGGAGCCGCCGGGCATGGCTCGGCGCTACCGTGCAACGAATGCCCAACGAAAAACGCCGCCCGAGGGCGGCGTTTTTCATTTCATCATTTACCGCCCAACCGCTCCCACAGGAAGCTGTAGGCCAGTGCGGACATGTGCGCGGCCTGCGCGTTGTTGGCCGCACCGCCATGACCGCCTTCGATGTTCTCGTAGTAGGTCACGTCCTTGCCGGCATCGATCATCTTCGCGGCCATCTTGCGGGCGTGGCCCGGATGTACGCGGTCATCGCGGGTGGAGGTGGTGAACAGCACCGGCGGGTAGCTCTTCTTCGCGTCGAACAGGTGGTACGGCGAGAAGGTCTTGATGAACTCCCAGTCGCTGGTGTCCGGGTTGCCGTACTCGGCCATCCACGACGCGCCGGCCAGCAGGTGGCTGTAGCGCTTCATGTCCAGCAGCGGAACCTGCACCACCACCGCACCGAACAGCTCCGGGTACTGGGTCAGCATGTTGCCGGTGAGCAGGCCACCGTTGCTGCCGCCCTGCACGCCCAGGTGCTTGGCCGAAGTGATCTTGCGGGTGACCAGGTCCTGGGCAACCGCGGCCATGTCTTCATAGGCCTTGTGACGGTTCTGCTTCAGCGCCGCCTGGTGCCAGCGCGGGCCGTACTCGCCACCACCACGGATGTTGGCGACCACGTACACGCCGCCCTTCTCCAGCCAGGCGCGACCCATGCCACCGGAATACGCCGGGGTCAGCGAGATCTCGAAGCCACCGTAGCCGTAAAGCAGGGTCGGGTTGGAGCCATCGAGCTTCATCGCCTTGTCGTGCACCACGAAGTACGGCACGCGGGTGCCGTCCTTGCTGGTGGCGAAGTGCTGTTCGATGACCTTGCCGTCGGCATCGAAGAACGCCGGCATGGTCTTCAGCACTTCTGGCGCCTTGCCGATGTCGGCGATGGCCAGGGTGGTCGGGGTCAGGTAGTCGGTGGCGGTCAGCCACACTGCATCGCTGTCATTGCTGTCGACCGCACTGACGCCGAGGGTGCCGAAGGCCGGCGCGCCGACGAAGTCGCTCTTCTGCCAGCCCTTGGCGGTCGGGGTCAGCACCGACAGGCGGTTCTTGACGTCATCCAGCACGTTCAGCACCAGGTGGTTCCTGGTCCACGAGGCACTGGCCAGCGAGGTGGTCGCGGTCGGGGTGAACAGCACCTCGAAGTCGCGCTTGCCGGCCAGGAAATCATCCAGCTTGGTCACCAGCAGTGCGCCGGAGGCGTAGGTCTTGCCACCCACGGTCCACGGATCGCGCAGTTCCAGGGTCAGCCACTGCTTGTGCAGGCCCTTCTCGGCCGAGTTCGGCGCATCGATCCTGGTCAGTTTGCCATCGTCGCCGCGCAGGTAGATCTCGTTGTTGTAGAAGGCCAGCGTGCGGCTGACCAGGTTGCGCTCGAAGCCCGGGGTGTCATCGTGCATCGCCGCGATGTACATGTCTTCCGGCTTGCCTTCATACACCAGGCTGGCCGTGGACATCGGCGTGCCACGCTTCCACAGCTTGGCCACGCGCGGGTAACCGGAGGTCGTCATCGAGCCGGTACCGAAATCGGTGTAGACGAACACGGTGTCGCGGTCGATCCAGCTCAGGCCGCCCTTCGATTCGGGACGGAAGAAGCCGTCCTTGATCCAGCTCTTGCTGGCCAGGTCGAACTCGCGGGTGACATCGGCGTCGGCGCCGCCGCGCGACAGCGCGATCAGGCAACGGCTGTAGTCCGGACGCAGGCAGTCGGCGCCGTGCCAGACCCAGTTTTCGTTC
Organism: Stenotrophomonas sp. 14P6.2.3; assembly: GCF_057799055.1. NCBI lineage: Bacteria > Pseudomonadati > Pseudomonadota > Gammaproteobacteria > Lysobacterales > Lysobacteraceae > Stenotrophomonas > Stenotrophomonas sp. 14P6.2.3. The sequence goes on along the minus strand of NZ_JBYOLA010000026.1, from coordinate 49,826 downwards.
TCGGCCTTGTTCAGCGCATCCAGGTCGAGCACGGTCTCCCAGGTCGGCGAGGCCTTGCGGTACTCGGCCAGGGTGGTGCGGCGCCACAGGCCGCGCTCGTGCTGCTTGTCCTTCCAGAAGTTGTAGTAGTAGTCACCGATCTTCTGCACGCCGGGAATCTTGGCGTCCGAGTCGAGCACCTCGCGGATGCTGGTCTCCATCTGCTTGAAGGCCGGGGTCTGCGCCAGGCGCGCCTCGGACTTGGCGTTCTGTTCCTTGACCCAGGACAACGGCTTGTCGCCGGTGACGTCCTCCAGCCAGGCGTAACGGTCGGTGTCTTCAGCGGCCACGGCGGTACCCACCGAGGCAGCGGTCATCATGCCGGCCAGCAGGCAGGCGGAAGCGAATCGTGACATTGCAGCTCCAGGCAGTCATTAGCCGTGGAACGCTAGCATGGATGACCGGGGCCGCCCCCGTGTCGAAGGTCAGGCCGTGGCGGTGTGCGCCTTGCGCGTACGTGGCTGGGAGCGGCGCCGGGCCTGCCCAGTGTCGCGTCGCAACCAGCGCAGCGCTGCCCGCGTGGGCAACGGGCAGCGCAGCAGGGCCCACCAGGCCGCCAACGGCATGCCGACCAGCCACAGCGGCAACCAACCCAGCCAGGCACTGCTGCCGCGCGCGGCCGGCCACACCAGCACCACGGCCAGCCCGGCCAAGGCGAGCTGCGGCACCACCCGCAGCAGTCGGGGATCGCTGCGTTCGCTGACGCGTTCAGCTGGAAGGCGGTGGCGGGGACGTGTGCGCATGCGGATTCTCCGGTGGTCGATGCGGGCCAGCTTGGCTGCGGAGCTTCTCACCGGCTGCGACACCATTGACGGATGGCGTGCACACAGTGACCATGCGCGGGCAAGCCCACTGGAGCCCGCTCCCGCATGACCTCGATCCGCCCGCTCTGCGCTGTGTTGCTGGCCCTGTCCCTGGGCGGTCCGGCAGTGGCTGCCAATTCCCCACCGCCATCCCGCAACAGCGCCGCGGAAGCCTCTGCAGACGGGGCGATCGACCTGCAGCGCTTCATGGGGACCTGGTACGTGATCGGCCGCGTGCCGAACTTCATCGAACGCGGCCACGTCGCCAGCGTCAACCAGTACGAGCTGCGCGAGGACCACAAGGTCGCCATCACCTATCGCTACCGCGATGGCTTCGGCGAGCCCCTGCAGGAAATCCGCGCGCGTGCCAGTGTCGATCCCGACAGTGGCAACCACGGCTGGCGCACCTGGTTCTACCGGGTCGTGCCGACCCATTCGCGGGTGCTGGAAGTGGCGCCGGATTATTCCTGGGCGCTGATCGGCTACCCGGGGCGCGAGATGGCCTGGATCTTCGCCCGCACGCCTGACATGGACAAGGCCCTGTACAAGGACCTGGCCGAACGCCTGCGCGACGAGTACGGGGTGAACACCGACAAGCTCAAGCGCGTGCCGCAGCACGCCGATCAGGTCGGCAAGCTGGGCTACGAAGTGCCGAACGTGCGTTGAGACGCCGCCGCCGGGCATGGCCCGGCGCTGCCGCGCGAACGTTCCGGTAGCGCCGGGCCATGCCCGGCGGAAGCCCCAGTTATCTGCGGCTGTAATGCGCGACCAGGCGGTCGCCCAGCATCTGCAGCAGCTGCACCAGCACCAGCAGCAGGACCACGGTGACCAGTGCCACGTCGGTATGCGAGCGCTGGTAGCCATCGCGGAACGCCAGGTCACCGAGGCCACCGGAACCGATCGCACCGCCCATCGCCGTGAAACCGATCAGGGCCACGGTGGTCACCGTCGCACCGGCAATCAGGCCCGGCCGTGCTTCGGGCAACAGCACCCGGGTGACCAGCTGCCAGGTGGTGGCGCCCATGGCCTGGGTCGCCTCGATCACCCCGCGATCCACTTCACGCAGCGCGGTTTCCACCAGGCGCGCGTAGAACGGTGCAGCGCCGATGACCAGCGGCACGATCGCGCCACGCACACCCAGCGAGGTCCCCATCATGAACAGCGTCACCGGGATCAGCACGATCATCAGGATGATGAAGGGCACCGAGCGCAACAGGTTCACCACCAGCGCGAGCACGCCGTAGGCGAACGGCCGGCGCTTCAGCTGTGGCGCACCGAACAGGTACAGCAGCACGCCCAGCGGCAGGCCGATGGCCAGGGTCAGTGGCAGCGAACCGGCCAGCATCAGCAGGGTGTCGATGGTGGCCTGGCCGATGTCGGCCCACTTGCCTGCATCCAGGTGGCGGAAGAAGCCGCCGGCGGTGGCGATGATCATCGACGCAGTTCCTCAACGTGCACGCCGGCAGCCACGAAGGCGGCCTGCGCGGCGGACTGGTCACCGCCCACCAGGGCGACGATCAGCTGGCCATACGGGGTGTCCTTGATCCGGTCGATACGGCCGGAAAGGATGTTGTAGTCGACCCCGGTCTGCCGCGCGACGCTGCCGAGCAGGGGTTCGTAGGTGTCAGCGCCGAGGAAGGTCAGGCGTACGACACGGCCACCGACAGCGTCGAAATCGCGGTGCAGCGTGCCCTCGTCCACCTGCTCCGATTCGCTGACGAAACGGCGGGTGGTCGGGTGCTGCGGATGCAGGAACACCTTCGTCACCGGGCCGGTCTCGACCAGCTGGCCGGCATCGAGCACAGCCACGCGGTCGCAGACGCGACGGATCACGTCCATTTCGTGGGTGATCAGCACGATGGTCAGGCCCAGTTCGCGGTTGATTTTCGACAGCAGCGCCAGCACCGAAGCGGTGGTCTGCGGATCCAGCGCGCTGGTGGCCTCATCGCACAGCAGGATCTGTGGACGGGTGGCCAGTGCCCGGGCGATGCCCACACGCTGCTTCTGCCCGCCCGACAGCTGCGCCGGGTACTTGTCCGCATGCGCCTGCAGGCCGACGGTCTGCAGCAGTTCGGCCACGCGCGCGTCGATCTCGGCCTTCGGCGTACCGGCCAGTTCCAGCGGGAAGGCGACGTTGCCGGCCACCGTGCGCGAGGACAGCAGGTTGAAGTGCTGGAAGATCATGCCGATCCGGCGGCGCAGCGCGCGCAGGCCCTCCGGCTCCAGCGCGGTTACGTCTTCACCGGCGATCAGCAGACGACCACCGCTGGGCTCTTCCAGGCGGTTGATCATGCGGATCAGCGTCGATTTGCCCGCACCGGAATGGCCGATGATGCCGAACACCTCACCGGCCTCGATGGTCAGGTCCAGCGGCTGCAGCGCGCTGACCGCGCGGCCGGCAACGGCATAGGATTTGTGCAGGCGCTGGAACTCGATCACGGGATCAGCTCACCGGGAGGGCGATGGAAGGGGGCGTGCAGCCTACCAGCGCCGGCGCTCGCGCGCCCGCGCCATGGGCCAGAATGTTATTCCTTTTAGTTCTAAGATTGCCGTGAACCCGCGCAACCGGTAGTGCCGGCCGCTGGCCGGCAACTGCAGCGGCCCTTCCGGCGCAGGGGTTGCCGGCCAGCGGCCGGCACTACCCCCGGTTCAGGGATGGTCCAACGGTTTCGGCGGTTCCTGCCGGTTCACCCGTTCGCGGTGCAGCAGGTACAGGCCCGAGGCGACGATGATCGCCGCGCCCGCCCAGGTGTAGCCGTCTGGCAGCTGCCCCCAGAACGCCAGGTCCCAGCCGATCACCCAGACCAGGCCGCTGTACTCCAGCGGCGCGATCATCGAGGCCTCACCCAGCTGGAAGGCCTTGGTCAGCGCGATCTGGCCCAGCGCTCCGGCCAGGCCCATGCCGGCGATCAACGGCGCATGCGCCATCTGCAGCGGCACCCAGCCGGGAATCGCCAGCAGCCCGGCACCGATGGCCATGATGACCAGGAACCAGACCACCATCGACTGCGAGGTATCGGTGCGGGTCAGCAGGCTGACGGTGATCGCGGCGATGGCATAGGCAGTGGCAGCGGCCAGCACCATCAGGCCCGGCACCGAGATGAAACCACCCACGCCCGGCCGCAGCACCACCAGCACGCCGACCAGGCCGATACCGATGGCGACCCAGCGCCGCGGCCCGACCCGCTCGCCCAGCAGCGGCACCGACAAGGCAGCAATCAGCAGCGGCGCGACGAAATAGATGGTGTACGCGGTGGACAGCGGCAGGTCACGCAGGGCGAACACGAAGCAGCCGATCATCGCCATGCCCAGACCGCCGCGCAGCAGGTGCAGGCCCCAGCGACGCGGGATCAGTGAGCGTGGCCCGGCACTGGCCAGTACCCAGACCAGCACGAAGGGCAGCGACGCCACACCCCGCAGGAAGGTCACCTCCAGCGAGGGATAGCTGGCCGAGAGCTGCTTCATGCCGGCGTCCATCAGCGAGAAACAGGCGACGGCGGCGACCATCCAGGCCACGGCGCGCGAAGGGGAGCGTTGCAGGTTCATGGCTCATTATCACCGACCGCGGGCGTTGCCGCCGCGACCGGCACGATAGAATGACCGCCACTGATTTCTGCGGAGTAACGCCCATGCCTTCCTTCGACGTTGTGTCCGAAGTCGACACCCACGAACTGACCAATGCGCTCGACCAGGCCAACCGCGAGCTTGCCACCCGCTTCGACTTCAAGGGCGTGGACGCCAGATTCGAGCGCGAGGGCGAAGTGATCACCCAGTCCGCACCGAGCGAGTTCCAGCTCAAGCAGATGAACGACATCCTGCGCGCACGCCTGGCCGCCCGCAGCATCGACGTGCTCAGCCTGGAATATGGCGACGTGGAAACCAACCTGGCGCAGGCCCGGCAGAAGATCACCGTCAAGCAGGGCATCGAGCAGAAGATCGCCAAAAAGATCGCTGCGGCGCTGAAGGAAGCCAAGCTGAAAGTGGAAACCCAGATCAACGGCGACAAGCTGCGGGTGATGGGCAAGAAGCGCGACGACCTGCAGGACGCCATCGCCGTGCTGAAGGCCGGCAAGTTCGAACTGCCGCTGCAGTTCAACAATTTCCGCGATTGATCGACGCCGGGGTGTAGCGCCGGCCCCGGTTGCCGGCCTCACTCGCGCAGCAGTCTGTACAGCGTTGTCCGCGAGATTCCGAGTTGGCGTGCAGCGAGGCTGAGGTTGCCGTCGGCGGCACGTGCGGCGCGGCGCGCTGCATCGCGCTGCTGGTCACGCAGTGGCGCCGCCTGCACGGGCGCCGCGGCCGCAGCCGGCGAACGCGACCGTGCAGCGCGCGGTGCCTGCAGATGCTGCAGATGGACCGCACTGCCCTCGCCCAGCCGCACCCGATGCGCAGGACCGGGCTGCAGCAGTCGGCGTCGCTGTGCGGCGCTGGCGCCGGCAAACAGCGTGTCCAGCGAAAGCAGCGGCAGCGGCCCACGCCGTGGCAGTCCGAGCAGACGCCGGGCGACGCGGTTGGCGGCAAGCAACTGGCCGTCTTCCTGCACCGCCAACAAGCCCTGCAGCGGTGATGCCAGCCAGCGCGGATCATGCTGCACCGCCAGCAGGTGCACATCGCTGAGCGTGTGCATCAAACGGTTCTCGATGGCCAGCGCCGCCTGCCGGAAATAGCCCTGCAGCACTGCCGGATCGCGTTCCCCCAACCCGGTGATGTCGATCGCACCGCAGACCTGCCCCTGCAGGTCATGCAAAGGCTCACTCAAGCAGAACACGGGGGCGAACCGCTGCAGATAGTGTTCGTTGCCACGTACCAAGGCGGGCAGGTCGTCGGCCAGGCTGACCGCAGGCGCGGTGGTGCCGATCTCGGCCTCGCCCAGCCGCCGGCCCACCTGGATCGGCCGCAGCAGCGGTGCATCTTCCAGGCCATGGGCGCGATGCACGATCACCATGCCCTCGCGGTTGGCGCAGAACATCGTCCATCCCCGCGCACCGAACGCAGACCACAACTGCTCCAGCTCGGGCTGTACGCAACGTGCCAGGCGACGGTCGTCGCCGGATTCCAGGTGGTGGCCGTTGCCCTGCAGTGGCGGGTAATACGGCTCCTGGCCGGGGCGCACACCGGCCGCATGCGAGCGCTGCCAGGACTGCTGCAACGGCAAAGGCAGCATCGCCAGCGACTGCACATCGCCCTCGGCAAAAGCGGCACGCGCCGCCACCAACTGCTGTTGCCCGACTGTCGTGGCCATCATGGACGCAGAGTACACCCGCGCACGCAATGCCCGCGTTACGTCCCGGCAACGGAGCGTTTCCGTTTTCGTCAGGCATTCATGTGTCGACCAAGGTCGACACCCACCAACAGCAGCGGAGATCTGTCGAAGGCGGGGTGGGTCCGGTTGCGGGGGTGTCCGCGGCATGGATGCCGCGGCCAAGCCCCCAGGGATGGGTTCACGGCGTCCCCCGCAACCGGACCCACCCCGCCATCCCAAGGAATGCCCGCTTTTGCCGTTGCCGTTGCCGTTGCCGTTGCCGTTGCCGTTGCCGTCGATTCGGCGGTTGCAGGGCGCAGCCCACCCCACCCTCACCTCACGCCGCGATCCGCAGAATCGGCTTCAGGGTAATGCCCCGCGTACTGTCCTCGGCCGCCTGGTTGATCTGCTCCAGCGGATAGAACTTCACCAGCCTGTCGAACGGGAAGCGCCCCTGCTGGTACAGCGTCACCAGCTGCGGAATGAACACCTGCGGCACGCTGTCGCCCTCGACGATGCCGCGGATGCTGCGACCACCCAGCAGCAGGTTGTTCACATCGAAGCTGGCGGTGGTGCCCAATTTCGGCGCGCCAACCACGCCCATCATGCCCAGCCCGCCCAGCGCCTCGATACCTGCGGAGAGAACCTCCGGACGACCAGTGGATTCCAGCGCGAAATCGGCACCGCCACCGGTGATCGCACGCACGGCCTCGATCACATCGGTCTCGCGGCTGTTGACCACGTGGGTGGCGCCCAGCTCCTTGGCCAGCTGCAACCGCGAAGGCACCACGTCGATGGCGATGATGGTGGTGGCACCGGCAACCTTGGCCGCCATCACCGCACTCAGGCCGACCGCACCAGCACCATAGCTGGCGAAGCTGCTGCCCGATCGCACCTGCAGCGAGTTGAGCACCGCACCGGCACCGGTCTGGATGCCGCAGCCCAGCGGGCCGAGCAGCTCCAGCGGCGCATCCTCAGGCACCTTGATCGCGTTGATCTCGCGTGCCAGCGCAAACGTGGCAAACGACGACTGTGCGAAGAAGTGATCGTGCAGCGGTTGGCCCTGCGCATCGGTGATGGCGGTATGGCCGTGGCCATCAACGCCACCGAAGTTCAGCGCGAAGAAATCGCGGCAGTACGCACCATGTCCGCCCCGGCAGGGATTGCAGTGGCCGCACTGGCCGTAGGTCAGCACCACGTGGTCGCCGGCCTTCAGTTCACGCACGTTGGGGCCGACCGCCTCGACGATGCCCGCGCCCTCATGGCCCAGCACCGCCGGCAGCGGCACCGGGTAGTACTGGTCACGCACGATCAGGTCGGTATGGCACAGGCCGGTCGCTACGATCTTCACCAGCACTTCGTCGTCCTGCGGGCCGCGCAGGCGCGCCTGCTCGATGACGAAGGGCTGTTCCTTGCCGCGCACCACGGCGGCGGTGATGTCACGCGATCCACTGTTGCTGCTCATCGTTGCGTTCTCCTCGATCAGATCGGATAGGCCGGGGCTTCGCCCTTGACCGTCATCCATTGCCACTGGGTGAATTCCTCCACGTTGGCCGGGCCGCCGATGCTGGTGCCGTTGCCGGACGCCCCTACCCCGCCGAAGGGATTGATGACCTCATCGTTCACGGTCTGGTCGTTGATGTGCAGCAGCCCGGTACGCAGGCGCTCGCCCAGCTTCAGCGCGCGGCCGACATTGCGGGAGACGATCGCCATCGACAGGCCGTACTCGCTGTCATTGGCCAGGCGCACGGCTTCGTCGTCGTCATCGAACGGCACAACCACCGCTACCGGCGCGAAGATCTCTTCGTTGAAGGCCGGATTGTCCGCGCTGACGTTGCCGAGCACGGTCGGTGCGAAGAACAGGTCCTGGTAGGTGCCGCCGGTTTCGAGGGACGCACCGGCCTTCACTGCGTCGTCGACCACGCGCGCCGCATGGTCGCGTTGCGCGGCATTGATCAGTGGCCCCATCGCCACGTCCTCGCGTGCCGGGTCGCCCACCTTCAGCGACTTCGCCTTGGCCACCAGCTTCTGCAGGAACGCCTGATGGATGCTTCGCTGTACCAGCACACGGCCGGTGGCCATGCAGATCTGACCCTGGTGCAGGTACACGCCCCAGGCGGTGTTGGCCACGGCCAGATCCAGATCGGCATCGTCGAGGATGATCAGCGCGTTCTTGCCGCCCAGCTCCAGTGACACTTTTTTCAGATGCTTGCCGGCGGCTTCGCCGACCTTGCGTCCCGCCGCCGTCGAGCCGGTGAACTGGATCATCGCCACATGCGGATCACTGGTCAGCGCGGCACCGGCGGCGCCGTCGCCGGGCAACATGTGCAGCACACCCTGCGGAAGACCTGCTTGCTCGAACAGGCGTGCGATCACCGCACCACCGCACACCGCCGTGCGCGGATCAGGCTTGAGCACCACGGCATTGCCGAGAGCGATGGCCGGGGCCACCGCGCGCATCGCCAGGTACAGCGGGAAATTGAACGGTGAGATCACCCCCACCACGCCGAGGGGACGACGCCGCGCCAGATTCAGCCTGCCGGGCTCGGACGGCAGGATTTCCCCCACGCTGCGCGAAGGGAGTGCGGCGGCCTCATGCAGTGCCTTGATGGTCACCTTGGCCTCGAAGCCGGCCTTCAGGCGGGTGGAGCCGCTTTCGCGGACCATCCAGTCGACCAGCGTGTCGATGTTTTCCTCGGCCAGGCGCGCGGCCTTGCGCAGCACCTCGGCGCGCTGTTCGTATGGCGCCGCCGCCCATGCCTGTTGTGCCTGCGCCGCAGCGGCTGCAGAGCGCGCGACCTGCGCCGCGTCGGCCAGGCCGATCTCACCAAGCGACTGCCCGGTGGCGGGTTCGATCACCGGCTGGCGCTGTGCGGCAGCGCTCCATTGACCATCAAAGAAGGCGCCTGACCAGAGTGTGTCCGGCAGCCATGGGGAAGATGCAGTCATGTGAAGTCCTCCTGTGTCGTGCCGCCATTGCACGCCTGGCCCGCTGCGTCGGCAATCGGCCATTGGCGTGATATCGGCAAGGGATTGAATCGATGGGAATTTCCAGCATCGCCGTTGTCCAGTTCCTGCACAGTGAACGGCGCCCCCGCACCGGCACGCCTACAATGGCCACCCACGCCAGCCGATGCGCCCGCCATGACCGACACCCCCCTGCCCACCGATGACCCGATCGCCGCCACCCGCCTGTGGCTGGAGCGCATCGTCATCGGCCTGAACCTGTGCCCGTTCGCCAAGGCGGTGTACGTGAAAGACCAGGTCCGCATCGTGCTGAGCGACGCGACCACACCGGAAGCCCTGGTGGAAGAACTGGCCGAAGAACTGGTGCTGCTGCGCGACACGCCGGCCGAGCAGATCGATACCACCCTGATCGTGCACCCGCAGGTGCTGACCGACTTCCTCGACTACAACGACTTCCTCGACAACGCCGATGCGGCGATCGAGGCGCTGGACCTGCAGGGCATCCTGCAGGTGGCCAGCTTCCATCCGGACTACCAGTTCGATGGCGTTGCCGCCGATGACGCCAGCAACTACACCAACCGCGCGCCCTTCCCCACCCTGCACCTGCTGCGCGAAGACAGCGTGGAACGCGCGGTGGATGTCTACCCGGACCCGGACGTGATCGTCGAGCGCAACATCCAGACCCTGGACCGGATCGGTGTTGAGGGCTGGCACCGTCGCCTGCGCGGTGACGACCTGTCATGAGCACGGTACCGCCGATTGCCACCTGGCCGGTTGCGCCGCTGCACGGCAGGGTCGTGCTGGTCACCGGTGGTGCCAATGGCATCGGCCGCGGCATCGCCCAGGCGGTGCTCGGGGCCGGCGGCCGCGTGCTGATCGGCGATCTGGATGTGGAGGCAGGCCAGGCCTGCCTTGCCGAATGGCAGCGCGGCGATGATGCGGCGTTCCAGCGGCTGGACATCACCGACGAAACCAGTGTGCGCGGCTTCATCGCGGTGGCCCTGCAACGCTTCGGCCGCATCGATGGCCTGGTCAACAATGCGGGCATCGCCGGGCCGCACGGCACCCTGCTGCAGGACATGGACTGGGAAGAATGGCAACGTCGGCTTTCGTCGCTGCATGGTGCGTTCCTGTGCAGCAAGCATGCTTTGCCGGCGCTGTCGGTCGATGCAGGCGCGATCATCAACATCACATCGACCCGCGCCTGGCAGTCCGAACCGCACAGCGAAGGCTACGCAGCGGCCAAAGGCGGGCTGGTGGCCTTCACCCATGCGCTGGCGATCAGCGCCGGACCGGCGGTGCGGGTGAACAGCATCAGCCCCGGCTGGATCAGCACCGATGCCTGGCAGGCACCGTCGCGCCGGCACGACCCGCAGTATTCGGCCAGCGACCATGCCCAGCACCCGGTGGGTCGGGTCGGGCAACCGGAGGATATCGGCGCGCTGGCGGTATACCTGCTTTCATCGCTGTCCGGATTCAGCACCGGCCAGGATTTCGTCGTCGACGGCGGTATGACCCGGAAGATGATCTACGCCGATTGAAAGCGGGACGCCCCGGTAGCGCCGGGCCATGCCCGGCGGCTTTCCTACGCCGCGCTACGTGCTCGCCGGGCATGGCCCGGCGCTACCGGAGCGCTGCCCTTTTTTGCGTTTACGCCATGCCGGAGCATTCCAGTAGATCCACGCCATGCGTGGATGGCGGCAACCTGCTTACGCCATGCCCGAATGGCGCAGCAGCGCATCGATCTGCGGCGCACGGCCGCGGAACGCCTTGAAGTTCTCGGCGGCCGGACGACTGCCGCCACGCGACAGCACCTCGTCGCGGAAACGCGCGCCGGTTGCAGCCAGCGCCTGCGGCGCTTCCTCGAACGCGGCGTAGGCATCGGCGCTCAGCACTTCGGCCCACTTGTAGCTGTAGTAACCGGCAGCATAACCACCGGCGAAGATGTGGCTGAACTGATGCGGGAAGCGATTCCAGCTCGGCGGATGGTTCACCGCCACTTCCGCACGCACGCGCTCAAGCAGTGCCAGCACGCTGTCCTGCTCGGCCTCGAACTGGCTGTGCAGCAGCATGTCGAACAGGCCGAACTCGAGCTGACGCACGGTGGCCATGCCGCTGTGGAAATTGCGGGCGGCCAGCATGCGCTCGTACAGCGCGCGCGGCAGCGGCTCGCCGCTGTCCACATGCGCGGTCATGCCCTGCAGGTGCTCCCATTCCCAACAGAAGTTCTCCATGAACTGGCTGGGCAGTTCCACCGCATCCCACTCCACGCCGTTGATGCCGGCCACGCCCAGCTCGCCGATACGGGTCAGCAACTGATGCAGGCCGTGGCCCATTTCATGGAAAAGCGTGGTCACTTCGTTATGGCTGAACGTCGCCGGTTTACCGTCGGCACCACGGCCGAAGTTGCACACCAGGTACACCAACGGCGTCTGCACGCTGCCATCGGCGCGCTCGCGGCGGTTGCGGCAGTCATCCATCCACGCACCGCCACGCTTGCCTTCGCGGGCGTACAGGTCCAGGTAGAACTGGCCCACCAGCTTGCCCTGCGCATCCACCAAGCGGAAGAAGCGCACGTCCTCATGCCAGACCGGCGCGCTGTCTTCCTGCACGCGCAGGCCGTACAGCTGTTCGATCACCGAGAACAGGCCGCCCAGCACCTTGGGTTCGGTGAAGTACTGCTTCACTTCCTGCTCGGAATAGCTGTAACGCGCCTGCTTCAGGCGGTCGGCGGCGAACGCCAGATCCCAGGCCTGCAGGCTGTCGATACCGAGATGCTCGCGGGCGAACTGCTCCAGCTCGGCACGATCCTTGGCCGCGAACGGCTTGGCGCGGGCAGCAAGGTCGCGCAGGAAACCCAGCACTTCGGCGGGGTCCTTGGCCATCTTGGTGGCTACCGAATAGCCGGCGTAGGAATCAAAGCCCAGCAGCGCGGCCAACTCCGCACGCAGTGCAAGGATGCGATCGATGTTGCCGCCGTTGTCCAGTGCATCGTCGCCGAACTCGGACGCGCGCTGCGCGCTGGCGCGGTACAGGATCTCGCGCAGGTCGCGATCTTCCCCCCAGGTCTGCACCGGCAGGTAGCACGGCATCTGCAGGGTCAGTTTCCAGCCCGTCGTGCCGTCTTTTTCCGCAGCGGCGCGTGCAGCAGCCTTCACGTCGTCCGGCACGCCAGCCAGACGCGCCGGGTCTTCGACGATCAGCGACCACGCATCGGTGGCATCGAGCACGTTCTGCGAGAACTTCGCCGACAGCGCCGACAGTTCTTCCTTGATGGCGGCGAAACGCTGCTGCGCGTCCGCATCCAGCTCGGCACCGCCGAGGCGGAAATCACGCAGGGTGTTTTCCAGCACCTTGCGGCGCGCCTCGTCGAAACCGGCCGCTTCGGTGCTGGCAGCCAGCGCCTGGTACTGGCGGTACAGCGCCAGATTCTGGCCCAGCGCACTGGCAAAACGGGTCACCCGCGGCAGGTTGCTGTTGTAGGCCTCACGCAGCTCCGGCGTGTTGACCACGCCCTGCAGGTGGCCGACCAGGCCCCAGGCGCGCCAGAGGCGTTCGGTGGCGTCGTCCAGCGGGGTAACGAAGGTCTGCCAGCTGATCGGTTGCACCTGCTCGGCAGCGCTGACCGCCGCCTCGGCCTGCGCCAGCAGCACGTCCAGCGCCGGCGCCACATGCTCGGGGCGGATCGCCTCGAAGCGCGGCAGGCCGGAAAAATCGAGCAGGGGGTTGGCAACGGTCACGGCAGGTCTCCAGAGTACGGGCCCGAAGGTGCGGGCAGCCAGATCGATATGGCGCTTGCCGGGCTCGCAGACAAGGGGCGGCGGGCCATTGTTCACGTCGGCCTTACGGCCGTCGGCTGAAGCTTGTTGCGCGGGGGAGACCGCAGCGGAACGTGTCGAGGAGGCCCCACATGGAAGGTCTGGCTCCAGCTCCATCCGCAGTACGTTCATCATCGCTGGCGCTGTCGGCCAGCCCGACCGAACTGGCCTGGATCGCCGCGCTGTGCGATGCGGGCGACGATGCGCCGCGCCACCTGCAGCAGCTGCAGGCACTGCAACACCAGGGCGGCAGGTTCAGCGACGAGCAGGAGTGGTATCCGTTCGAGGTGATCGAACGCGGCGCAAGCCAGGTGCAGTCAGGGCACGAGCGCGAGTTCGTCATCTGCGTGCTGCTGTGGCTGCAGGCACTGGCGCAGGGCCGGGCCAGCATCCTGGACCCGCGCCTGCACCTGGACGACCGCGCCGTGGAGATCGAGGCCCTGCCCGATGCCCTGCGCGATGTAGTGCTGGATGCGTTCATGGCCGCGGGGTATTGAGCGCGATCCAATGCGCCGCTGCGCTCGCCGGGCATGGCCCGGCGCTACCGACCTGTCCTGGTAGCGCCGGGCCATGCCCGGCGGAAATGTCGGCCGGTTACAACGCTTCCAGGCTGCACCACGGCAATCCAGGCAGTCCCTGCCCGGCAGCTGCCGCCGCTACCTGCGCGTCGGCGGTTTCCACATCGATTCCCTGCCGCACATACCAGGCGGGGTCGTAATAGCTGTGCGCGTAGCGATCGCCGCTGTCGCACAGGATGCTGACGATGCTGCCCTTGCGACCCGCCTCGCGCATCCACTGCGCGGCCTGCAGCACGCCGATGAAATTGGTACCGGTGGAGCCGCCGACGCGGCGCCCCAGCTGCCGGCTGACGTGGCGCATCGCAGCCAGGCTCAAGGCGTCGGGCACCTTCACCATGGCGTCGACACTGGTCGGAATGAAGCTCGACTCCACCCGCGGCCGGCCAATGCCTTCCACCCGCGAACCGCCGTTGCAGGTCATGCCGCGCCACTCGTTGCCACCGGCCAGGGCGGCCTGGTAGCCGTCGAAGAACACCGAGACTTCCGGGTCCGCACACAGGATGCGGGTGTCGTGCCGGCGATAGCTGACGTAGCGCCCGAGCGTTGCGGCAGTACCACCGGTGCCGGGGCTGCACACGATCCAGTCCGGAATCGGGCTGGGCTCCTCGGCCATCTGCTTGAAGATGGATTCGGCGATGTTGTTGTTGGCACGCCAGTCGGTGGCGCGCTCGGCATAGGTGAACTGGTCCATGAAGTGGCCGCCGGTTTCGCGGGCCAGCTTTTCCGAATCGCAGTTGAGGTCGCAGGCGCGCTCGACCAGATGGCAGCGGCCACCGTGGAACTCGATCGCCGCGATCTTCTCCGGCGACGTCGTGGCCGGCATCACCGCGATGAACGGCAGGCCCAGCAGTCGCGCGAAGTAGGCCTCCGACACGGCAGTGGAGCCGCTGGAGGCCTCGATCACCGGCCGCCCTTCGCGCAACCAGCCGTTGGCCAGCGCGTACAGGAACAGCGAGCGCGCCAGCCGATGCTTGAGGCTGCCGGTGGGATGGCTCGATTCATCCTTCAGGTATACCTCGATGCCATCGAACCCGGGCAAGGCCAGCGGGATCAGGTGGGTATCGGCGGAACGGTTGAAATCGGCTTCGATCTTGCGGATGGCGGCGGCCACCCATTCACGCTGCGACATGGCGGGCAATGGTCATCAGGACGGAACGGTGCGATCCGGCCATTGTACGTCGCGGTGCCGTCAGCTGCCGGCCCGTAGAATGACGCCCATCCGGCCGGCAACGGCCCTGTCTGAAGGACCTCCCCCATGACCATTCCCGCCCTGCGCGATGTCCCCGGCGTCGCCGCCCAGGCCCCGGCCGAAACCACCGGTTTCGTCTTCAACCACACCATGCTGCGGGTCAAGGACGCCACCGCCTCGCTGGACTTCTACACCCGCGTGCTCGGCTACCAGCTGATCGACAAGCGCGACTTCGCCGAAGCCCAGTTCAGCCTGTACTTCCTGGCCTACGTTCCGGCCGGCGCCACGGTGCCGGAAGATGACAACACCCGCCGCCTGTGGATGGCCGGCCTGCCGGGCGTGCTGGAACTGACCCACAACCATGGCACCGAGAACCAGGACGGCGCGGTCTACCACGACGGCAACAGCGACCCGCGCGGCTTCGGCCACATCTGCGTGTCGGTGCCGGACATCGAAGCGGCCTGCCAGCGCTTTGAAGATCTGGGCGTCACCTTCCAGAAGCGCCTGACCGACGGCCGCATGAAGAACCTCGCCTTCATCAAGGACCCGGACGGCTACTGGGTCGAGATCATCTCCAACGCCTGACCCAGAAAGGGGCACAATTCCGGTAGCGCCGGGCCATGCCCGGCGGCCTTGAGCAGGCCGCGCTGCGCGCTCGCCGGGCACGGCCCGGCGCTACCGACTCCGCCCCCCTTTTTAGCGAGGTTCGTATGGAAACGATGGAACTGCACCGTGGCCGCCTGATCGACCACATCCAGCTGGTCGTGCGCGATCTGGCCGCCAGCCGCCGCTTCTATCAGGCGGTGTTCGACACGATCGGCATCCCGGTGGCCGGTGAAGGCGATGACTACTTCTGGGCCGACGAACTGTTCATTTCCAGCGCCAGCAGCGAGGCCGCCGCCGGCCAGTTGACCGGCCGCCACCACCTGGCCTTCCAGGCCCGCGATACCGCCACCGTCGATGCTTTCCACACCGCTGCGCTGGCTGCTGGCGGCAAGGACAACGGCGCGCCCGGCGAGCGCCCTTACCATCCCGGCTACTACGGCGCCTTCGTGCTCGATCCAGATGGCAACAACATCGAGGTCGTCTACCACGGCCCGGCGAACTACAGCGCCGACTCGGTCAAGGTCAGTTTCTGATTCCTGCGCTACGCGCTCGCCGGGCATGGCCCGGCGTTACCAACGAAGAAGCCGGGCAATGCCCGGCTTCGTCTCATCGCACTGCGCAGGCCTCAGTGGGCCGCCATGTAGATGTCCTGCAGCACGGCCTTTTCCAGCTCCAGTTCGCCCAGCAGGTTCTTCACGATGTCACCCAGGCTGAGGATGCCGACCAGCGTGGCACCATCGGTAACCATCAGGTGGCGGCGACGCGAGTAGGTCATCAGGGACATGGCCTGCTTCAGCGTGGCGTCCGGCGCAATGCCTTCCAGGCCGGTGGACGGCAGGCTGGAAATCACCCGTCGGCCGGCCTGCGGACCATCATCGGCCAGGCTGCGGACGATGTCCTTTTCGGAAATGATGCCGACCGGGGCATCATCCTTCATCACTACCAGTGCAGCGATCCTGTTCGCGCTCATCTTGTGCGCGGCGGCACCGATCGTGTCTTCCGTGTCGATGGTGATGACAGCTTCTTTCTTGGATTGCAGGAGCTCGCGGACGTTCATTCTTGTTTCCTGGTGCAGGTCACTCAAGTCAAAAAAGTGTGCTCTGCCGATTCGCCCCCTCCCCGGGAACAGACCCTTCAGCGCACGTCTGGCGCACTTTGCCGGATCTGGCATTTCGCCAGCAGGCGGGCTAGGTGCTGCAACGCGAACGAGGTGGGTTCAACGGCTCAACCCGGATCTCGGTCAACTTGATTCTACGACTGCGTCCATCGGTCACTAGCGGCATCGATGGGACAGATTGTCGTGGGAACCGGCCAACGATCCAGAGAATGGCACCGTGGGTGAAACCGCCGCTGAATGCTGCTTGCAAGGAGCCCTAAAGTTTGCCGATTGCCAACACCGGTCTTCACCCTGGGCGGACATGCTTCTTGCCACGAAGCATCAGACTGCCAGCCGCACAGGCAAGCATGGCAATGCCTGCCACAAGGAAGGCATCGCTGTAGGCCAACAGCAATGCCTCACGATGAACGATCCTGTCGAGGATCGCGAACGCCTGCTGCCGTTCCAGTGCATGTCCGTTGCCGAACAGAGCGGTGGCGCTGTCCATGGGGGCTTTGGCCAGCATCCTGACCAGCTCGACCACGCGCGCCTGGGTCGCTGGCGCGAAGGACGTGACCGATTCCCCGATGTGCAACGCATGCAGTCGCTCCCGGGTCACGATGAACTGACTGGCCACGGCGATACCGATCGCGCCCCCCACATTGCGCACCATCGAGAACACGCCTGCCGCCGAGCCGAGCTCAGTGCGTTCCAGCCCTTCCACGGCCATCACACTGAGTGCGACCACGATCAGCGATTGGCCGATGCCACGCACGATCAACGACGGCACGATGACGTTGCTTGCCGCGTTGGCATCCAGGTGGATGTTCATCAAGCAGCCCACCGCCATGATGACGAAGCCCAGCACGATGACGGTCCGCACGCTGGTGCGCTTCATCAGCGGCGGCGTGGCGAAGGACATGATGAACTGCACGATGCCGTACGGAATCATGGTCAACCCGATCTGGCGCGCGTTGTAACCATGCACGTCGGCAAAGTAATTGGGGATGAGGAACACCACCCCGAACACCACGGCACCGAAAGTGAACTGCATCAGGCTGGCCAACCCGAAGTTGTAGCGGGAAAGCAGCCGCAGGTTGAGGAACGGCTCGCTGCGGCGCAGCTCGATGGCGACGAACGCGACCAGGCCCACTGTGGCGATGAGTGCTGCCTCGATGATGAACGTCGAAGAGAACCAGTCTTTGCGACCGCCCTCCTCCAGCATGATCTGCAGCGCGGACAAGCCCAGGGCCATGGCGATGATGCCGCCCCAGTCGCCGGTCCGGAACCTGTGCAGCGCCATCGGCTGCGGCCGGATCGACCAGCCGATGGCAGCCAGCAGCAGCAGGCCGGGCGGCACCTGCAGATAGAAGATCGCCCGCCACGAATAGACATCGGTCAACCAACCGCCGAGCGATGGCCCCGCCGCCTGCGCCACGTTGTTGGCAATGGCGAACAACGCCATGCCAAACGGATGTTTTGATGATGGCAGCTCGGTCACGATGAGCTGGAACGAGAGCGGGATCAGCACGCCGCCGAACGCGCCCTGCAGCGTGCGCGCCAGGATCATCGCGTTGATGTTGGGTGCGATCGAGCAGGCCATCGAGAAGAGCACGAAACCTGCGGCCCCCACCATCAGCACGCGGCGCACGGTGAAAACCGATGCCAGCCAGGCCGCCAACGGAATGACGATGATCTCCGCGACAAGATAAGCCGTGGTGATCCACGATCCTTCCTCGAAGGTGGCACCCAATGATCCGCGCACATCCGGCAGCGACGCATTGGTGACGTGCACGTTCATACCCGCCATGAAGCAGCCAACCACGCCACCGATCACCGCGACCCACGCACGCAGTGATACTGCATCCTCGGCAGGGGTTGCCATGGTGGCGCTCATGGCGCGCGATCCGTGCGTGTGTCGATGGCCGCCACCACCGACATCCCCGGCCGCAGGAACGACAGCTTCGCCTGGTCGGCATCCACGGTGATACGCACCGACATGCGCTGGACGATCTTGGTGAAGTTTCCGGTCGCGTTGTCGGGCGGCAACAGCGCGAACTGCGCGCCGGAGGCAGGGGCGAAGCTTTCCACGCGTCCCTTCAAGGCGCGTCCGCCGAGTGCATCGACCTCGATCTCCACAGGCTGGCCCGGCGCCACGCGCTCCAGCTGCACCTCTTTGTAGTTGGCGACGATGTAGATCTGGTCCGGCACGATCGCCATCAGCGGTGCGCCGGCACCCACGTAATCCCCCATCCGCAAGCTGCGTTGACCGACCGTTCCGGCCTGCGGTGCACGGATCACCGTGTGTTCCAGGTCAAGGGTGGCAAGGGCCAGACCTGCCTGAGCCTGCACCAATGCACCCTGCGCCTGGTCAAGCGCGGCGCTCGCGCGCTCACGCTCGGTCACCAGTACCTTGGTGTAAGCCGTGCTCGCAGCCACCGCAGCGCGCGCAGCATCCGTGTTCGCTGCAGTGCGCTGTGCGCTGGCATCTGCAGCCTCCAGGTGCTTCGCATCCGATGCCTGCTGGTCGGCAAGCAGACGTTCCCGTCGGTAGGCCTGGGCGGCCTGACGGAGATCTGCCTGGTGCGCCCGCAGATCTGCGGCAGCAGCGGCAATCACGCTCTGCTGCCGCGTGCTCTGCGCGTCGAGGTTGGCGATGGCAGCCTGCTGCGCCCTTACCTGCGCCGTCGCCACCGCGACCGCGCCTTCGGCCTGGACCACGCGCGAGCGATAGTCCCGATCGTCCAGCGTGGCCAGAATCTCACCCTCGGCCACGTGCTGGTTGTCACGTACCCGGACCGTGGCGATGTAGCCA
This sequence comes from Stenotrophomonas sp. 14P6.2.3, assembly GCF_057799055.1. Classification (NCBI taxonomy): domain Bacteria; kingdom Pseudomonadati; phylum Pseudomonadota; class Gammaproteobacteria; order Lysobacterales; family Lysobacteraceae; genus Stenotrophomonas; species Stenotrophomonas sp. 14P6.2.3. The sequence continues at coordinate 30,673 of NZ_JBYOLA010000026.1, read as the reverse complement.
GCGATTCGTGGATTGACCGTTACGATGTCGGCCCTGACGTAGGCGTTGTCGGTGCTGACCTGGAAGCGGCCTACCGTCCACCAGCGCAGGCCGGCACCGCTGCCGGCCAGGACCAGCAGCACGAGTGCGCCGATGACCATGGGCCTGCGCTTCATCCGCAGGAGGGAGCGGGGCGAACGGAAGGGTGCGCCGCGTGGAATGTCTGTGTCTGTCATGTCGTCTGTCGAGGGGGGCGGGGGGAAAGAGTGGATCAGCGCGCGGCGTCGTCACTGCGGGTGATGGTGGGGAGATGTACGGCAGGCGCCTGCTCCCAGCCGCCACCAAGCGACCGGAACAACGCAATCTGGTCGGAGGCGATCTCCGCCTCGGCGGAGGCGGCCATGGCCTGTGCCTCGACATCGCGGCGCTCCGCCTCGAGCACGTCCAGCTCGCTCGCCGCACCGGCGCGTCGGCCCACCTGCGCCAGTCGAAGCGCCTCACCGCTCTGCACGGCAGCTGTCTTCAACGCAGCGTGCTGACGCAGCGCTGCCTGGTAGGTCGCCAGCGCCTGTTTCACGTCTTTCAATGTGGCCAGGATCACCGCATCGAAACGCGCAAGCGCGGCGTGTTCCTGCGCTTCGGCATCGGCGATCTGCGCGCGCGCCGCGCTGCTGTTCGGGAAGCGCCAGGACAAGGCCGGGCCCAGGTTCCAGGCGATCGACCCGTGATCGGTCAACCCGCCGGGCGTCGGCGCCGAACTGGCCACGGTGCCCAGAATGGAAACCGTGGGATACAGGCTCGCGGTAGCCACGCCGATCCGCGCGGTGCTGGCTTCCAGCCTGCGCTGTGCCTCCCGGATGTCCGGCCGTCGCTGCAGCAGCGCGGTGACATCACCGATCGGAAGCGGGGTATCAAGCTGCGGAACCGCGGCGCAGCTGGTTGCGTCTGCGGGCAGGTCGTCCGGCGTCCTCCCGGTAAGCACGGCCAGTGCATACAGGGCATTCTGCCGACCGGCCTCCAGCGCGGGAATGGCAGCGCGGGTCTGCTCGACCAGCGCGGCGGCACGCGCGACATCCAGTGATGTCGCATCCCCCGCATCACGCTGGGCCGTCTTCAGTGCCAGGCTGCGACTGACCAGGGCAAGCGAGCGGTGGGCAATGTCGGCGCGCGAGGCGTAGCCACAACTGTCCACGTAGGCACGCGTGGTTTCGGCGGCAACGACGACCCGCACGCTGTCTTCGGTGGCCTGGATCGCCTCGGCATCTGCCCGCGCCGCTTGGATGGATCGGGCAATCCGGCCAAACAGATCCAGGCTCCAACCGGTTGCGAATCCCGCGCCGTAACGTTGCCCGGTGCGGACTTCGGTCTGCTCCAGTGCGGCCGCGATCTGGTCGCTCATCGTGCTGCCATAGCCGACATCGCTGGACACCGTCGTGGTCGGCAGCCGATCACCCTGGCGTTCGCGGAGCACCGCGTAGGCGGACTGCAGATTGGCCGACGCAACCCGCAGATCGCGATTGTTTTCCAATGCCTGGATGACCAGCGCATCCAGCGTGGCGTCGCCATACAGGCGCCACCATCGGGGCACGGCGGGCGCACCCGTGATCGCGTCGTTGTCGACGACAGTCATCGGCGGCGGGGCGAGGGTGGAATGTGGCGAACTGCTGGGACCGACCGCGCATCCACACAGCGCGGAAGAGACCAGAAAAGACAACAGCAAAGGGCGGAAGACAATCATTGACGGAGTACTTGGGGTGGCGTGTGCCCAGGACACACATCACATCACCCGCCACGCTGTCCTTCTCCCGCCTGCCGGACTACCATCGTCTAGATATGGACAGAAAACGCACTGTCAGGGCGTGCCACGCAACCGAGCGCCCCGTTGCGGCATTGGCCACCCGACATCCTCACGGCGAACACATTGCCGCGCACCGCCATGCGCGCGCGCAGTTGATCCACGCGCTGACCGGGGTGTTGACGGTCATCAGCGCGGAGGGAAGCTGGGTCGTGCCATCCGGCAGGGCCGTGTGGATGCCAGAGAACGTGGAGCATCGGATCCGCATTGCCGGCGATGTCGCGATGCGGACCATCTACGTTGCACCCGGGATACGGCCGGACCTTCCCACCGGTTGCGAGGTCATCGAGGTCTCCGCGCTGCTGCGCGAGGCCATCGTTGCTGCCACCGGCATACCGCTGGACTATCGCGATGGCGGGCGGGACCACCGCATCATGGAACTGATCCTGGACGAGATTGAAGTGGCACCGCGGCTTGGGCTGCACGTTCCACTACCGCGCAACGCACATCTGCTGCGTCTGTGCGAATGGATGATCGCCGAGCCTGCCGAGCCTGTAACGCTGGACGATCTGGCCGCACGGATGCACGTCAGCGGGCGGACGGTGGCACGGCTGTTCCACCGCGAGGTCGGGATGAGCTTCGGCGACTGGCGGCGGCGGATGTGCCTGCTGCTCAGCCTGCCCCGCCTGGCCTCGGGGGCATCCATCCTGGAAGTGTCGCTGGAGCATGGCTATCTGAGCCCCAGTGCCTTCTCGGCGATGTTCCGCCGCTCGCTTGGAGTGTCACCCACCGAGTACCTGGTTTCCAAAGCATGAACCGCGCAGACTGATTCGACGTATTCCCTGCAGTGCGCACCGCCGAAGCGTCTGCTCTTGCCGGTGGCGTCCAGTCTGGCCGGTGTGGATGATGCGGGCCGCCGCCGTCTGCTCCAGTCGCCAGCCGTCCGGATTGTCAAGGCGATATCGAACCACTGCAGAAACGCAGAAGGGCGAGGGCAACCGCGCCCTCGCCCCTCGTTCTTGATCAGCACGTCGTGGAATACACCGTCGTTCAGGCGGCCTGAGGCTTGCCTACTCCATACAGCGAACACGTCGCGGGCAGCACATCACCCGCCAGCCACGTCCGGCCTTATTCCACCGTAACGCTCTTGGCCAGGTTGCGCGGCTTGTCCACGTCGGTGCCGCGTGCCAGCGCGGTGTGGTAGGCCAGCAGCTGCACCGGGATGGTGTGCACCACCGGGCTGAGCACGCCGGCATGGCGCGGGGTGCGGATCACGTGCACGCCTTCGGACTCGTTGAAGTTGCTGTCCTGGTCGGCGAACACGAACAGCTCACCGCCACGCGCACGCACTTCCTGCATGTTGGATTTGACCTTCTCCAGCAGGCTGTCGTTGGGCGCGATCACCACCACTGGCATGTCTTCGTCCACCAGCGCCAGCGGCCCGTGCTTGAGCTCACCGGCCGGGTAGGCTTCGGCGTGGATGTACGAGATTTCCTTCAGCTTGAGCGCACCTTCCAGGGCGATCGGATAGTGCAGGCCACGGCCCAGGAACAGCGCACTGCTCTTGCGTGCGAAGCGCTCGGCCCATGCGGCGATCTGCGGTTCCATGTTCAATGCGTGCTGCACGCTGCCCGGCAGGAAACGCAGCTGCTCCAGGTAGTCTGCTTCCTGCGCAGCATCGACGCGGCCATGCAGCTTGCCCAGCACCACGGTCAGCTGGAACAGCGCGGCCAGCTGGGTGGTGAAGGCCTTGGTCGATGCCACGCCGATCTCGGCGCCGGCGCGGGTGTAACAGACCAGTTCGCTGGCGCGCGGAATCGCGCTTTCCGGCACGTTGCAGATCGACAGCGTGTGCTTGTGGCCCAGCGACTTGGCGTACTTCAGCGCTTCCATCGTATCCAGCGTTTCGCCGGACTGGGAGATGGTCACGATCAGGTGCTTGGGATTGGCATACGCGGCGCGATAGCGGTACTCGCTGGCGATCTCCACGCTGCACGGCAGGCCGGCGATGGCCTCGATCCAGTAGCGCGCGGTCAGGCCCGAGTAGTAACTGGTACCGCAGGCCAGGATCTGCACGCCCTCGATGCCCGACAGCACCGCTTCGGCATTCTTGCCGAACAGTTCGGCCGGAAAGCCACCGGCGTCGATGGCCGCTTCGATGGTGTCGCCCAGTGCACGCGGCTGCTCGTGGATTTCCTTCTGCATGAAGTGGCGGTACGGGCCCAGTTCCAGCGAGGCCAGCGAGACATCGGAGAGATGTACATCGCGCTCGATCGGCTGATCGTTGCCGTCGAAGATGCTCACCCCATCACGGCGGATCTCGGCGGTGTCGCCCTCTTCCAGGAAGATCACCTTGCGCGTGGCCGACAGTACGGCCGACACATCGGACGCCACGAAGTTCTCGCCCTCGCCCAGACCCACCAGCAGCGGGCAGCCCATGCGGGCGCAGACGAAACGTTCCGGCTCGGCACGGCTGATCACGGCCAGTGCATAGGCACCGGTCAGTTCCTTGACCGTGTGCTGCAGCGCGACCAGCAGGTCATCGCCGTTCTTCAGATGGTGATGAATCAGGTGGGCGATCACTTCGGTGTCGGTCTGCGACTCGAAGGCATAACCCAGCGCGCGCAGCTTCTCGCGCTGTTCTTCATGGTTCTCGATGATGCCGTTGTGCACCAGCGCCACGCCGTGGCTGATGTGCGGATGCGCGTTCGCCTCGGTGACGCCGCCATGGGTGGCCCAACGCGTGTGGCCGATGCCCAGGCTGGCAGTGAAGCCTTCGGCCTCGGCAGCGGTGGCCATTTCAGAGACGCGGCCGGTGCGGCGCACGCGGCGCACGTCAGCGCGCTCGGCATGGTCGATCACGGCGATACCGGAGGAATCGTAACCACGGTATTCCAGTCGCTTCAGTCCTTCGATCAGGACCGGCACCACATCCCGTTGGGCGATCGCACCTACGATTCCACACATGTCACGCATTTCCTTGAAGACGGTCGGCGCATTCTAGCCTGCGTGTCCGCCAGCCCCCCCTCCTGTCCGCTTAATGAAAGTGTCCGGAAAGGTGTCCGCGGACACCCGGACAGTAGTGACGCCTCTGCAAATCATTGATGGAAAAGGAAATAAAGTTGGCACGCTGTGTGCTTTGTGTAGGGCACCACTCTGGCACCACCGACAGGCACGAACCCGATGATCCGCGACACCTCCGCCCAGGACCAGATCGTTTCCTCCGCTGCGGCCAGTGCTCCCAAGGCCGCATGGCACCGTTACCGCTGGCCGGCGCTGGCTGGCATCGCCCTGCTCGCCGGCATCGGCTGGGCCGTGCATGCCTGGTCCAACGCCAGCCGCTCGTTCGACAGCAGCCGGGTGCGCGTGGCCGAAGTGCAGCGCGGCGACCTGGTGCGCGACATCGCCGCCGACGGCCGCGTGATCGCCGCCAACAGCCCGGTGCTGTATGCGATCTCGGGCGGCACCGTCGACCTGAAGGTGGTCGCCGGTGACGTGGTCAAGAAGGGCCAGGAGCTGGCGATCATCGACAGCCCCGAGCTGCGCAGCAAGCTCGCCCAGGAGGAGGCCACCCTGGCGGGTCTGGAAGCCGAGGCCAGCCGCGCCAACCTGGATGCCACCCTGGCCCGTGCCAAATCGCGCAAGGAAACCGATCAGGCCAGCATCGAGCGCCAGGCCGCCGACCGCGACCTGCAGCGCTACCAGCGCGGCTTCGATGGCGGTGCGGTGCCGCAGATCGATCTGGCCAAGGCCCAGGACACCCTGAAGAAGGCCGACATCAGCCTGGCCAATGCCACCACCGATGCGCGCCTGCAGAGCCAGGGCGCGGATCTGGACGCACGCAACAAGCGCTTGCTGGCCGACCGCCAGAAGGCCGTGGTGGCCGAAGTGCAGCGCCAGGTCGATGCGCTGACCCTGCGCGCACCGTTCGATGGCCAGGTCGGTCAGGTACAGGCCACCCAGGCCACCAACCTTGCCGCCAACGCACCAGTGCTCGGCGTGGTCGATCTGTCCAAGTTCGAAGTCGAAATCAAGGTGCCGGAAAGCTTCGCGCGCGATCTGGCGATCGGCATGCCGGCGCAGTTGACCGGTGGCAATGGCCAGCCGTTCCCGGGCGAGATCAGTGCGGTGTCGCCGGAAGTGGTCAATGGCGAGGTCAACGCCCGCGTCCGCTTTGCCGCCGCCCAGCCTGAAGGCCTGCGCCAGAGCCAGCGGATGTCGGTGCGGGTGCTGCTGGATACCCGCAGGAATGTCATGAAGGTCGAGCGTGGCCCGTTCGTGGAACAGGGCAACGGCGTGGCGTACGTGATGGATGGCCGCACCGCGGTGCGCCGTCCGATCGAACTGGGCGTCAGCAGCCTGGGCGAAGTGGAAATCAAGTCGGGTGTGCAGCCGGGAGACCGCATCGTGGTCTCGGGCAGCGACCTGTTCAAGGACGCCGAACGCGTCTCCGTCAACTGACAACCCATACATCCTGGAGAGAGGACACCCCATGTACATGCTCGAAATGCGTTCGGTCGCCAAAGTCTTCCGTACCGAACAGGTGGAAACCCACGCGCTGCGTTCACTGGAACTGCAGGTCAAGGAAGGCGAGTTCGTCGCCGTCACCGGTCCGTCCGGCTCCGGCAAGACCACCTTCCTCAACATCGCCGGCCTGCTGGAAACCTTCACCAGCGGCACCTACATGCTGGATGGCCAGGACGTCAGCAAGCTTGGCGATGATGCGCGCAGCCGCCTGCGCAACCAGAAGATCGGCTTCATCTTCCAGGGCTTCAACCTGATTCCGGACCTCAACCTGTTCGACAACGTGGACGTGCCGCTGCGCTACCGCAAAATGAGCGCCGGCGAGCGCCGCGAGCGCATCGAGAAGGCGCTGAGCCAGGTCGGCCTGGGCTCGCGCATGAAGCACTACCCGAACGAACTCTCCGGCGGCCAGCAGCAGCGCGCGGCGATTGCCCGTGCCCTGGCCGGCAGCCCGCGCCTGCTGCTGGCCGACGAACCGACCGGCAACCTGGACACGCAGATGGCGCGCGGGGTGATGGAGCTGCTGGAGGAGATCAACGCCGCCGGCACCACCATCGTGATGGTCACCCACGACCCGGAACTGGCCGCGCGCGCGCAGCGCAACGTACACATCGTCGACGGCCAGGTCACCGACCTGGTGCGCGAGCCGGTGCTGGCCACCCCGCGTCGCATCGTCGCCGTCAACGAGTGAGGGCACGACCATGTTCGCCTACTACGCCCGACTGGCGGTGCGCAGCTTCCGCCGCAACAAGGTACTGACCGCGCTGATGGTGGTAGCCATCGCGCTGGGCATCGGTGCTTCGATGACCACCCTGACCGTGTTCCATGTGCTGTCCGGCGATCCGATCCCGGACAAGAGCGACCGCCTGTTCTACGTGCAGGTCGATCCGCGCCCGCGTTCGGGTTACCTGACCGGCGAAGAGCCGGAGACCCAGATGACCCGTTTCGATGCCGAGACGCTGCTGCGCGAGAAGCGTGGTGAGCGCCAGGCGATGATGAGTGCCGGCGATGTGACCGTCGAGCCGGAAGGCAGCACGTTGAAGCCGTTCAACATCGATACGCGCTGGACCTCGGCCGATTTCTTCCCGATGTTCAACGTGCCGATGCTGTATGGCCGCGCCTGGACGGCCAGCGACGATGACGGCCGCGCCCGCGTGGTGGTGCTGTCCAAGGTGATCAACGACAAGCTGTTCCAGGGTGCGGACAGTGTCGGCCGCCAGGTCCGTGTCGATGGCCATTCCCTGCGCGTGATCGGCGTGATGGACACCTGGAATCCGGAACCGCACTTCTTCGACCTGACCGTGGGCAACTACGGCCGCGAAGAGGATCTGATGATGCCGCTGTCCACCGCGATGGACCTGAAGTTCGGCAGCAACGGCAACATGAACTGCTTCCGCGACGGCGCCCCCGACGACGACAGCAATTCGATCAACGCTCCGTGTACCTGGATCCAGTACTGGGTGGAGCTTGACCCGTCCAAGGCCGAAGACTACCGCCGCTATCTGGTCAACTATTCCGACCAGCAGCGGGCTGCCGGCCGTTTCGAACGCCCTGCCAACGTGCGCCTGCGCAGCGTGATGGAGTGGCTGACCTTCAACAATGCAGTGCCTAGCGACGTGCGCCTGCAGATGTGGCTGGCGCTGGGTTTCCTCGGTGTCTGCCTGGTCAACACCGTCGGCCTGCTGCTGGCCAAGTTCCTGCGCCGCAGCGGTGAAATCGGTGTGCGTCGCGCACTGGGCGCCAGCCGCGGGCAGATCTTCCTGCAGTGCCTGGTCGAAGCGGGTGCGGTGGGCGTGGTCGGTGGCGTGCTCGGTATCGGCCTGGCGCTGCTGGGCCTGTACGCGGTACGCCAGCAGCCGGTGGACTACGCCAAGTTGGCCCACCTGGACGGCAGCATGCTGCTGCTCTCCCTCGGCCTGACCCTGCTCGCCAGCATCGCTGCCGGCTTCCTGCCCGCCTGGCGCGCGATGCAGGTCACCCCGGCCATCCAGCTCAAGTCGCAGTAAGCACGAGAACGAGGACTTCCCATGGACATCCGCCCCATCCTCAGCACCCTGCGCCGGCACAAGACCGCAGCCGCATTGATCGTGCTGGAAATTGCCCTGACCTGCGCCATCGTCTGCAATGCCCTGTTCCTGGTCACCCAGCGCGTGGAAAAGATCAGCCAGCCCAGCGGCCTGGTCGAGAACGAACTGGTGATGGTCCGGGTCAACGGCATCGGCAAGCAGACCAACGCCATGGCCCGCACCAACGAAGACCTGGCGTCGCTGCGCGCGCTCCCCGGCGTGACCAACGTGACCAAGGTCAACCAGCTGCCGTTCCGCCGCAACTCGAGCAACACCAGCATCTCGCGCGAACGTGACCAGGAACGCCCCACCGCCTTCGTTTCACTGTACATGTTCAGCGAGAACGCCCTGCCGACACTGGGCCTGCAGCTGGTCGCCGGCCGTGATTTCCTGCCCAGCGAGTACATCGACTACGAGGAGGCGCAGAAGAATCCCAAGCCTGACCGCGCCGCGCCGGTGATCATCAACCAGCAGGTCGCCGCCAAGATGTACCCGGACCAGAGCGCGCTGGGCAAGACGTTCTACATGGGCAACCAGGGCCTGCATGTGGTGGGCGTGGTCGCCCACCTGGCGACACCGACCGACTACAACGACAACAGCACCTTGTCGATGATGCTGCCGGTGCGTACCGACTTCACCCGCGGCCCGTACATGCTGCGCACTTCGCCGGAACGCCGCGATGAAGTGCTGAAGGGTGCGCTGGCTGCGTTGGAGCACAACGACCCCAACCGCCTGGTACGCGAGAAACTGACCTACCAGGAACAGCGCGCCGACTACTTCAAGAACGACCGCTCGATGGTCGGCCTGCTGGTTACCGTGTGCATCGCGCTGCTGGTGGTCACCGCACTGGGCATCGTCGGCCTGGCCAGCTTCTGGGTGCAGCAGCGCAGCAAGCAGATCGGCATCCGCCGCGCATTGGGCGCCACCCGTGGGCAGATCCTGCGCTACTTCCAGACCGAGAACTTCCTGCTGGCCACGCTGGGCATCGTGCTGGGCATGCTGGCGGCCTATGCCATCAACCTGGCGCTGATGAACATGTACGAGCTGCCGCGCATGCCGCTGCTGTACCTGCCGCTGGGCGCGGTACTGCTGTGGATGCTGGGCCAGATCGCGGTGTTCGGCCCGGCCCGCCGTGCCGCTGCCGTGCCGCCTGCCGTCGCCACGCGGGGGGCGTGAGATGCGCGCCGGCCTGCTGCTGGTGTTGTTGGCCCTGCCGCTGCCGGTACTCGCCGGCAGCAGCAGCGCGCAGACGCTGGAGTGGCGCCAGGACGATGCGCGGCTGGCGCTGCGCTCGACCGAGGGCGTGGTGCGGGTGGATGTGGCCAGCCCGGAAGCCCGCTTCGGTGTGCGCAGCGGCGACCGCATCCTGCGCGTGGACGATTCGCCGGTGCGGCAGATCGAGCAGCTCGCCGACGCCGTGCAGGCGGCATCGACGGCCACCGTCTACCTGCTGCTGCGGCGCGATGGCCGGATGCTCACCGTGCCGGTGAACGTGGCCCAGTGGCGCCCCGCACTGGCGCCGCCACCACCACCGCCGGCTCCCCCGCCTCCGCCTCCGCCGCGGCGCTGAGGCCCGGCGGCTCCTGCGCCGCCATCGGTTTGGCTATGCTTGGTGGGTGGCGCCGAAAGCTCCGGCGTCATCCACCCTTTTCCGTGCGCGGCGCCGACGCTTTCCGGCGCTTCCCTGCCCTCCCAGAAGCCGCCGAATGCCTGCGATCCTGATCATCGACGACAACGCCAGCGTGGGAACCGCGCTGGACGTGCTGTTCTCCCTGCACGACATCGACACCCTGCTGGCGCAGAGCCCGGCCGAAGGGCTGGCGCTGCTGGAGTCACAGGCGGTCGACCTGGTGATCCAGGACATGAACTTCAGCGAGGACACCACCTCTGGCGAGGAAGGCGAGGCACTGTTCGCGCAGATCCGCGAACGCCACCCCGACCTGCCGGTGATCCTGCTGACTGCGTGGACCCACCTGAGCAGTGCGGTGGACCTGGTCAAGGCCGGTGCCGCCGATTACCTGGCCAAACCCTGGGATGACCGCAAGCTGCTGACCACGGTCAACAACCTGCTGGAACTGTCCGAAGCGCGGCGCGAACTGGACCAGCGACGCCAGCGCGAGCAACGCCAGCGCCATGCACTGGAAGACAAGTACGCGTTGTGCGGCGCGGTGTTCGCCGACCCCGCCAGCGAACGGGTGATCGCCCTGGCCTGCCAGGTCGCGCGCTCGGAGCTGCCGGTGCTGATCACCGGCCCCAATGGCGCGGGCAAGGAGAAGATCGCGCAGATCATCCAGGCCAACTCGCTGGTGGCCAAGGGCCCGTTCGTTGCAGTGAACTGCGGCGCCCTGCCCTCCGAACTGATCGAGGCCGAGCTGTTCGGTGCCGAGGCCGGCGCCTATACCGGCGCCAACAAGGCGCGCGAAGGCAAGTTCGAGGCGGCCGATGGCGGCACGCTGTTCCTGGATGAAATCGGCAACCTGTCGCTGGGCGGGCAGATGAAGCTGCTGCGCGTGCTGGAGACCGGGCGCTTCGAACGCCTGGGCTCCAACCGCGAACGCCAAGTCAAGGTGCGCGTGGTCAGTGCGACCAATGCCGATCTGCCGGCGATGATCCGCGAGGGTACGTTCCGCGAAGACCTCTACTACCGGCTCAACACGGTGGAACTGACGCTGCCGCCACTGGCCGACCGCCCCGGCGACATCGTGCCGTTGGCCGAGCATTTCCTCAGCATCGGCAAGCCGCTGTCCAACGCGGCGGCCAGTGCGCTGCAGCGGCATCTGTGGCCGGGCAACGTGCGCGAGCTGCGCAACGTGATCCAGCGTGCCGAACTGCTGGCCACCGGCAACCGCATCGAGGTAGCCGATCTCAACCTGCCGCGCGCGCCTGCTGCGCCGCGCCCGACGCCGAGCGCCGGCAATGATCCCGACCGCGCACGCATCGAAGAAGTGCTGGCGCGCAACCACGGGGTCATCGCGCAGGCGGCCAACGAGCTTGGACTGAGCCGGCAGGCGCTGTACCGGCGCATGGACCGTCACGGCATCCCACGCGAATGAAACGACGCTCCTTCACCTTCCGCCTGTTCCTGCGCCTGCTGCCGGTGCTGGCGTTGTCTGCTGCGCTGCCGTGGCTGCTGGCCTACTGGATGGACCATGGCTGGGTGGTGACCACGGTCTCCACGATCATCCTGCTGTCATTGATGTGGTGGACGCTGCGCCGCGCCACCGCACCGGTGCGCTCGTTGATGCGGGCGCTGTCCGGGACCACCAGCAGCTACCGCGACGGTGAGTACAACTTCGGCATCTACTGGCCCGGCAACGACGAACTGGGTGACCTGGTGCAGGCACACCGCGAACTGGGCGAGGTGCTGCGCGCACAGCGCCAGGGCCTGGTGCAGCGCGAACTGCTGCTGGACACCATGGTGCAGAACACACCGGTGGCAATGCTGCTGATCGCTGCCGGTGGCGATGGCATTTCCCGCGTGGTGTTCTCCAACCTGGCGGCGCGCAAGCTGCTGCACGGCGGCTGGAAGCTGGAAGGCCAGCGCATGGAAGACGTGCTCGAGCAGCTGCCGGTTGAGCTGCGCGATGCCATCGGCCGCGGCGGCGACAGTCTGTTCGCGGTGAAGTCGGAACACGAAGACGGCGTGGAGGGAGACGAGGACGACGAACAGGTCTATCACCTCTCGCGCCGCGCGTTCCAGCTCAACGGCCGTCCGCATGACCTGCTGCTGGTACGCCAGCTCACTGCCGAACTGCGCCGGCAGGAAGTGCAGACCTGGAAGAAGGTGATCCGGGTGATCAGCCACGAGCTCAACAACTCGCTGGCGCCGATCGCATCGCTGGCACACTCCGGCGGCGAACTGGTCAAGCGCGAACGCTTCGACCGGCTGCCGGAGATCTTCACCACCATTGAAGACCGCGCACGGCATCTGGAAGGCTTCATCCGGGGCTACGCACGTTTCGCCAAGCTGCCGCAGCCGCAGCTGCAGACCGTGCACTGGGCGCCGTTCCTGTCCAGCCTGTGCCAGCAGATTCCGTTCACGATGGAGCGTGAACTCGACGAGGAGCTGAGCAGCCGGATCGACATCGCCCAGTTCGGCCAGGCCCTGCTCAACCTGCTGAAGAACGCGCACGAGGCCTGCGCCGAAGCAGATCCGCCGAACGACGACGTGCAAGTGCAGCTGACCCGGCTGCCGCAGTGGTTGCGGCTGGATGTGCTGGACCGGGGCAAGGGCATGAACGAACAGGTGCTGCAGAATGCGCTGATGCCGTTCTATTCGACCAAGCGCAATGGCACCGGGCTGGGGCTGGCACTCACCCGCGAGATCGTCGAGGCGCACGGCGGCAGGGTATCGCTGCAGAACCGCACCGACGGCGGGCTGTGCGTGTCGATCCTGTTGCCGGTGGGGTAGGTTTGTTCTTCCTTCTTCTGTTGATGGCTGAAGGTTGATCATTGTTCATGGGTGTCACTTTTCTTTTCGCGCGAAAAGAAAAGTAACCAAAAGAAACGCGCCGCCGGTCCGCGAGCCGTCGTGCTGCGCACGCCGGTACCCTGCGCTCCTCGGTCCGTCGAGGGACGGCGCGGGAACTCGCTTCGCTCAGACACCCGCGCCTCTTCGCCCTCGCCGGCCCTGCGGTGCTCGGCTCGCTTCAAGGCGGACTCGAGAAGCAAAGCAAAAGCATCCACGCATGGCGTGGATCTACTGGGTGCAGCTGTGGGGTTTGACTTGGGGCCGCCTTGAAGCGAGCCGAGCACCGCAGGGGAATCAGGGGCGAAAAGGTGCCGATGTCTGAGCGCAGCGAGTTCGGCACCGGCCCCTGATTCGCCGAGGAGCGCAGGGCACCGATGCGCAGCATCGGCTCGCGGCCGGCGGAACGTTTCTTTTGGTTACTTTTCTTTGCGTACAAAGAAAAGTGACACCCATGAAAGATGAGCAACCATCAGCAATCAACAGAAGAAGCAAAACTAAAGCACCCGTCGCATCGCCACCCGCAGGTGCATCGGAAATCCCAGCCCGGCTTCCTCGGCCATCACCCCTCGCAGGCCCGCGCCCCACCCTGGCTCCGGCAGCACGTTGAATCCTTCGCTGGCGTAGAAAGGCGCATTCCACGGCACATCGAACAGCGTCGTCAGCACTGCGGCAGCGTAGCCACGCACCTTGGCCCCGGCCAGCGCATGGCGCAGCAGCGCTCGCCCGTAGCCACGCCGCGCATGGCCGGGATCCACATCCATCTGCAGCACGTGGAAATCACCATCGAGCGCACCGCCCAGCAGGTAGCCGGCGATGCTGCCATCCGCGCCGTCGATGACCCACAGCTGGTCACGCTGCAGTCCAGCCTGCAGCGTGAGCAGATCCAGTCCATGACCGGCGAACACCGGGTACGCCTCATGCCCGCGCAGCAGTTCGCCCGCACGCTGTTCGATGCGGGGCAATGCGTCGAGTTCGCCGACGCGCGGTGGCCTCGGCTCAGCTTTTCTTGATGGGACGCTGCCAGCCATCGATCGTTTCCTGGCGTGCACGGGCCACGGTCAGCTTGCCGTCCGGCGCAGTGCGGGTGATGACCGAACCTGCAGCGATCGTCGCCCCTTCACCGATCAGCACCGGCGCCACCAGCGAACTGTTGGAGCCGATGAAGGCGTTGTCACCGATGGTGGTGGTCGACTTGTTCACGCCGTCGTAGTTGCAGGTGATGGTGCCCGCACCGATGTTGACCTTGCTGCCGATCACCGCATCGCCCAGATAGGTCAGGTGGTTGGCCTTGCTGCCCACCCCCAGCGTGACTTTCTTGGTTTCCACGAAGTTGCCCACGTGCACGCCATCGGCCAGCACGGTGCCGGGGCGCAGGCGCGCGAACGGGCCGATCTGTGCCGCCCCCTCGCTGACGACGCCTTCGACATCGCAGTGCGCGCGCACCTCGGTGCCCGCGCCGAGCGTGACGTCCTTCAGCCGGGTGAAGGGACCGACGGTCACGCCATCACCGAGCACCACCTTGCCTTCCAGGATCACATCGACATCGATCATCACGTCGCTGCCGACGATCACTTCACCGCGGATGTCCACCCGCGCCGGATCCCGCACGCGCGCGCCCTGGATGCACAGCGCGCGCACTGCGCGACGTTGCCAGGCGCGTTCCAGCTGCGAGAGCTGCCATGGATCGTTCGCGCCTTCCGCGTCCTGCGCATCGGCCACCAGGGCCATCTCCGCCGGAGTGAACTCGCGGGCGGCGAAGGCGAACACATCGGTCAGGTAATACTCGCCCTGTGCGTTGCTGTTGGACAGCTGTGACAGCCAACGGCGCAGCGCGGTCGACTCGGCAGTGATGATGCCGGTGTTGATGATGCGCACCCGGCGCTGTTCGTCATCGGCATCCTTCTGCTCGACGATCGCCCCCACCTTGCCTTCGGCATCGCGCAGCACGCGACCATAGCCGGTGGGATCCTCGACATCGGCAACCAGCACGGCCAGCCGGCCCGGTTGCGCCAGCAGATCGCGCAGGGTCTGCGCACGGATCAAGGGCACATCACCGTACAACACCAGCACCTGCGCGGCATCGGGCACCTCCGGCATGGCCTGGGCAACGGCGTGGCCGGTACCCAGCTGCTGCGCTTGTTCAGCCCACAACAGGTCCGGCTGGTCAGCGAAGTAGTGTCGCACCTGGTCCCCACCGTGGCCGTACACCACGTGGATGGCAGCCGGCTGCAGTTCGCGCGCCGTGGCGATCACATGCGCCAGCATCGGCTGACCGGCAATCGGCTGCATTACCTTGGGCAGCAACGACTTCATGCGCTTGCCGGCGCCAGCGGCGAGGATGATCACGTGCAGGGGTTGGGTCATGGAGAGGGGCCACGCAGCGGCGGCAATCTGAGGACTGGCTGATAGGATAGCCGAGCTCTTTCCCTGCCTGACGTGAACCGTGAATTCCTTGAAGGAACGACTTCTCAATCTGCTGCCCTGGATGGGCCCACTCCTGCTGCTCATCGGCCTGGCCATCACGCCACTGCTCAAGAGCCTGCCATCGGGTCGCTTCGGTGAACTGGTCGCACTGGGTCTGCTGACCTGCGCCTTTGCATGGCTGATGCGACGCCTGCGTGGCTGGTCCATGGCCAGCGGTCTGGCGGTGCTCTGGATACTTCTGCTCCCCCTGTTCACCGGGGTATTTCCGCTGCTGGCAGCGGTCTTGCTGCTGCTGGTTGCGATCGTGATCGGTCAGGCGCTGTTCGTGCAGCGCCCGTTGGCCCTGCAGGCGATGGCTGGCCTGTTGGGACTTTCGGCAGTGCTGGGCTGGACCCTGCTGGTTCCGATCCATTTCCGCTGGGTCTATCTGCCGGTGGGCCTTGCCGTGGTGATCTGGCGCCGTTCGCTGCTGTGGTCATCGTTGCGGGCCGGCCTGGCGCAGTGGCGGCAGTCCGTGGCGGACGCGCCGCGCAGCGCCGCTTTCGCTGTGCTGGTGGTGGGCTTGGCCAGTACCGCCTGCTGGTTGCCGACCCTGCAGTACGACGACCTCACCTACCACCTGCGCTTGCCATGGCAGTTGCTGGAACAGGGCGTCTATCAACCGGCGCCCCAGCACCAGATCTGGGCGCTGGCGCCCTGGGCGACGGATATCATCCAGGCAGTACCGCAGGTAATCGCAGGGGCTGAATCACGCGGCCCGGTCAACGCGATCTGGCTGTTGCTGCTGGCCACGGGCGCCTGGCAGCTTGCGGCGCAGCTCGGCGCGAGCGTGCTGTTGCGCTGGCTAGCGGTTGCCATGGTAGCCAGCCTGCCGCTGACCGCCGGCCTGGCGGGTGGCATGCAGACCGAGCTGCCAACCGCTGCGGTGCTGCTCTGGATGTGTGCGCTGGCTGCCGCGCCCCGTGATGGCCGCTTGTCCAACTGGATGCTGCTGGCGGTGCTGGCCGGTGGACTGCTGGCGATGAAGTCGATGAGTGCGGTGATGGCACTACCTGTCCTGGCCTGGGCCCTGATCCGCCATCCGTGGCCGTCGTTGCCGCGCATCGGCCTGGTGCTGCTGGCAGGACTGCTGGTCGGTGGTGCCAACTACGTGTTCGCGCAGTGGATTGCTGGCAATCCGGTGCTGCCGCTGTTCAACGGCATCTTCCAGTCTCCCTACTTCGCTCCGACGAACTTCATCGACCTGAAGTACAAGATCGGCTTCGGTCCCGACCTGCCGTGGGCACTGACCTTCCATTCATCGCGCTACTTCGAATCGCACGATGGTGCGGCGGGCGTGGTCCTGATCGGCTTGGCCGGGCTGTGGCTGCTGGCCGTGCTGCGTCCGCCAACTCGCGCGGCGGCACTGGTGGCACTGGCCGTGCTGGCACTGCCGCTGTTGCCGATCCAGTACCTGCGCTACGCCTATCCTGGCATGGCATTGCTGTGCGTGGTCGCCGTGGCGTCGCTCGGCGCCGGTCCCCTGCGCCGGCCTCTCATTGGACTGCTGGTGGCGCTGTGCGTGCTCAATGTCAGCTTCCAATCCACCGGCTACTGGATGCTGCGTAGCGGAGCGTTGAAGGACACGCTGAAGGCGGCTGGCCGCGATGCTCCGTTGTTCCAGCGTTTTGCACCCGAACGCGCACTGGCCGCAGCCATCCGTGCGTCGGGTGAAGACGAGGGCACCGTGCTGCTGCTGGATCCGGGTGACCCGTTCTCCGCCGAATTCGGTACCCGTGGGCGCACGATCAGCTGGTACTCGCCCAGCCTGCAGGCGGCCGCCGCCAACGCCGAGCTGGATCCCAGCGGCAAGCGCTGGCTCGCCATGCTGCAGCAACAGCAGGTCAGGCACGTCATCCTCCGCGGTGAAACGCTCACACCCTCACAGAAACTCGCACTTGAGCTGGCAGGTGCCCACCTGCGCGAAGAAGCCGGCGGCCGCCAGTGGTGGAGCCTCCCGGCGCCCCCAGGAAAGCCATCGCGATGAGCATCCCCCCTCCGACCAGCCCCACCACAGCGGTCCGGCCCGACGACTCGCCGCGCATCGCGGTGGTGATCCCGTGCTATCGCGTGCGCGCGCATATCCTGCAGGTCATCGCCGGCATCGGACCGGAAGTGGGCTGGATCATCGCCGTCGATGATGCCTGTCCCGAGGCAAGCGGCGCCTGGATTCGCGAACACTGCACCGATCCGCGCGTCATCGTGGTCCATCACGAGCAGAACCAAGGAGTGGGTGGTGCCACGCTGACCGGCTACCACCACGCGCTGCAGACACCTGCCCATGTGGTGGTCAAGCTCGACGGCGACGGGCAGATGGATGCCGGTCTGCTTCCCCGCTTTGCCAGCCCACTTCTGTCCGGCCACGCGGACTATGCCAAGGGCAACCGTTTCCATCGCGTCGGCTTCGTGCGCGGCATGCCTTGGGTGCGCCTGGCCGGCAATGCGGCGCTTTCGTTCATGACCAAGCTGTCCAGCGGATACTGGCAGATCGCTGATCCGACCAACGGCTACACGGCGATCCGCAGTGAAGTACTGCACGAGCTGGAGCTCGAGCGGATCGCAAAGCGCTACTTCTTCGAATCGGACCTGCTGTATCACCTCAACCAGGTGCGTGCCGTGGTGATCGATGTACCGATGCGCGCCCGCTATGAAGACGAAACCAGCAGCCTGAGCCCGTTACGCATCCTTGGCCCGTTCCTGCTGGGGCATCTGCGCAACACCCTGCGTCGCCTGCTTTACAGCTACGGCATACGCGGCTTCTCGCTGGCCAGCGTAGAGCTGCTGCTTGGCAGCGTTCTACTGGCCGGCGGCGGCATATTTGGCCTTTGGCGGTGGTGCCTCTCAGCCGACAGTGGTGTACCGGCCACTGCGGGTACCGTGATGATCGCCGGCCTGCCCATCATCGTGGGCATGCAGATGCTGTTGTCCTGGCTCAATTTCGATGTAGCCAGCGAACCGCGGCAACCCGTGCATCGTCTGCTTGGCGTCGAACAGGCCCTGCGCAGCGTCATCGGGAAGCCTCGGCAATGACCCTCCTGCGCCAGGGCAGCGCATACATCGTCATCGGCCTGGTGCAGCTGCTGCTGGACTGGCTGGTGTTCGTGGGAAGCACCGCACTCGGGCTGCCGGTCGCTCCTGCCAACATCGTCGGCCGTTTGGCCGGCATGCTGCTCGGCTTCTGGCTCAATGGCCGCTATACCTTTGCTGCCGCCGGCCAACAGCGCCTGGGCTGGAAGCGCTTCGCGCGTTTCTTCCTGCTCTGGATTCTGCTCACCGCGGCCAGCACCCTGCTGGTGACAGCGGTCGACCATGCGTTGGGGCTGCAGTACGCGTGGCTCGCCAAACCGCTGGTGGAAGGTGGCCTGGCCCTGGTGACTTTCGTGCTGCTGCGGCACGTCGTGTACCGCTGACCGGATGGCGGCCTGCTCCGGGCATGCGGCAGCGGAAAACAAACAAAAACGCCGGCATGGCAGCCGGCGTTCCTGCACTCACCCATGCCTTGCAGGCAGAGGTGTCACCTCGGCACGGTTCAGTGCTTGAGGGTCTTGCGCAGGCGCTCCAGCGCCTGCAGCTGGACAACCGCTTCGGCCAGCTTCTGCTGGGCTTCGGCCACTTCCATCGCTTCGCCGCGGTTGGCCAGGATGCGCTCGGCTTCTTCCTTGGCCTTGCGGACCGAGGCTTCGTCGATGTCCTGTGCGCGGATCGCGGTGTCGGCCAGCACGGTCACCACCTGCGGCTGCACTTCCAGGATGCCGCCGGAAATGGCGAAATCCAGCTGCTCGCCACTCGGCGTGGTCACTACCACCTTGCCCGGCTTCAGGCGGGTGATCAGCGGTGCGTGCTTGGGCGCGATGCCCAGTTCGCCCAGCTCACCGGTGGCCACGACCAGGGTCGCTTCGCCACGGAAGATTTCCTGCTCGGCGCTGACGATGTCGCAACGGATGGTGCTCATGTAACTCTCTTCGCTAGGGGGCGGGTCGAACCCACCGCAGGGATTCCGCAGCGGTGGGCGCAGGCCCACCCCGTGTCACGGTCGGGACGGGCGCGTGCCCGTCCCTGCCGCATCAGGCCTTCTCGGCCATCTTCTTGGCCTTCTCGACCGCTTCTTCGATGCTGCCGACCATGTAGAACGCCTGCTCCGGCAGGTGGTCGTACTCGCCATCGACGATGGCCTTGAAGCCACGGATGGTGTCCTTCAGCGACACGTACTTGCCCGGCGAGCCGGTGAACACTTCGGCCACGTGGAACGGCTGGCTGAAGAAGCGCTCGATCTTGCGGGCGCGCGACACGGCCTGCTTGTCTTCTTCGGACAGTTCGTCCATGCCCAGGATGGCGATGATGTCCTTCAGTTCCTTGTACTTCTGCAGGGTCTGCTGGACGCGCTGGGCGGTGTCGTAGTGCTCGTGGCCGATGACCAGCGGGTCCATCTGGCGGCTGGTGGAATCCAGCGGATCGACCGCCGGGTAGATACCCAGCGAAGCGATCGAACGCGACAGGGTCACGGTCGAGTCAAGGTGGGCGAAGGTGGTCGCCGGCGACGGATCGGTCAAGTCATCGGCCGGCACGTAGACGGCCTGGATCGAGGTGATCGAACCATTCTTGGTCGAGGTGATGCGCTCCTGCAGGACGCCCATTTCCTCGGCCAGGGTCGGCTGGTAACCCACTGCCGACGGCATACGACCCAGCAGTGCCGACACTTCGGTACCGGCCAGGGTGTAGCGGTAGATGTTGTCCACGAACAGCAGCACGTCCTTGCCCTTGCCGTTCTCGTCCTTCTCGTCGCGGAAGTACTCGGCCATGGTCAGGCCGGTCAGGGCGACGCGCAGACGGTTGCCCGGCGGCTCGTTCATCTGGCCGTACACCATCGCGACCTTGTCCAGGACGTTGGAGTCCTTCATCTCGTGGTAGAAGTCGTTGCCCTCACGGGTACGCTCACCCACGCCGGCGAACACGGACAGACCGCTGTGCGCCTTGGCGATGTTGTTGATCAGTTCCATCATGTTGACGGTCTTGCCGACGCCGGCGCCGCCGAACAGGCCGACCTTGCCGCCCTTGGCGAACGGGCACATCAGGTCGATGACCTTGATGCCGGTTTCCAGCAGCTCGGTGGCCGGGGACTGGTCTTCGTACGACGGAGCAGCACGGTGGATTTCCCAGGTGTCGCTGGCGGTAACCGGACCGGCTTCGTCGATCGGACGGCCGAGCACGTCCATGATGCGGCCCAGGGTGCCAGCGCCGACCGGCACGGAGATGCCGCGCTCGGTGTTGGTGGCCACCAGGTTGCGCTTCAGGCCATCGGTGGAGCCCAGCGCGATGCAGCGGACCACGCCGTCACCGAGCTGCTGCTGCACTTCCAGGGTGATTTCGGTGTTGTCCACCTTCAGCGCGTGGTACACCTTCGGCACCGACTCGCGGGGGAATTCGACGTCGACGACGGCGCCGATGATCTGAACGATCTTGCCCTGACTCATTGCTGCATCCTCTAAATGTGTGCTTTTAACGAACGCGGTCAGACTGCTGCCGCGCCGCCGACGATTTCGGAGATTTCCTGGGTGATCGCTGCCTGGCGGGCCTTGTTGTAGACCAGCTGCAGGGTTCCGATCAGCTTGTTGGCGTTGTCACTGGCCGACTTCATCGCCACCATGCGCGCGGCATGCTCGGAAGCGACGTTTTCCAGCAGCGCCTGGTACACCAGCGACTCGATGTAACGCGTCATCACGTGCTCGAGCACGGTCGCGGCATCGGGTTCGTACAGGTAGTCCCAGTCGTGGTGCGCAACCTGCTTCTCGGCGGCCGGCAGCGGCAGCAGCTGATCGAAGCTGGCCTTCTGCACCATCGTGTTGACGAAGCGGTTGTAGACCAGATACACGCGGTCGACCTTGCCTTCGGTGAAGGCGTCGAGCATGACCTTGATCACACCGATCAGCGATTCCAGCTTCGGCGTGTCGCCGATGTGGGTCACCGTGCCGACCATGTTCACCTTGACCCGGCGGAAGAAGGTCGATGCCTTCTGGCCGATGGTCACCAGGTCCACTTCGGCGCCCTTGTCCTGCCAGGCCTTGGCTTCGCCAAGCATCTTGCGGAACAGGTTGTTGTTGAGGCCGCCGGCCAGACCGCGATCGGAGGAGATCACGATGAAACCGACCCGCTTGACCTGCTCACGCTCGACCAGGAACGGATGCTGGTAATCGGTGCTGGCCTGCGCCAGGTGGCCGATCACCTGCTTCATCGCCTGCGCGTACGGACGCGAGGTCTTCATCCGATCCTGCGCCTTGCGGATCTTGGAGGCCGAGACCATTTCCAGGGCGCGCGTCACCTTGCGGGTGTTCTGCACGCTCTTGATCTTGGTTTTGATTTCGCGTCCGCTTGCCATCTTTTATTCCCGTGGCGCGGGGCCTGGGCCCCGCGTTGTTCAACCGTTTGATCGTCTGGTCCAGCGGAGCATCGCTCCGCTCTACAGGACCTCGATTACCAGCTGCCGGTGGTCTTGAACTCGACGATGCCCTTCTTGAAGGCACCTTCGATGTCGTTGTCCCAACCGCCGGTGGCGTTGACCTTGCCGATCAGCTCGCCCTGGGTGTTGGCGAAGTGCGCGTGCAGGCCTTCTTCGAACGCCAGCAGCTTGCTGACCGGCACGTCGTCGAGGTAACCCTCGTTGACGGCGTAGATCGACAGCGCCTGGTTGGCGATCGACATCGGTGCGTACTGCTTCTGCTTCATCAGCTCGGTGACGCGCTGGCCGCGCTCCAGCTGCTTGCGGGTGGCTTCGTCCAGATCCGAAGCGAACTGCGCGAACGCAGCCAGCTCGCGGTACTGGGCCAGCGAGATACGGATGCCGCCGGACAGCTTCTTGATGATCTTGGTCTGCGCCGAACCACCGACGCGCGACACCGAGATACCGGCGTTCACGGCCGGGCGGATGCCGGCGTTGAACAGATCGGTTTCCAGGAAGATCTGGCCGTCGGTGATCGAGATCACGTTGGTCGGAACGAACGCGGAGACGTCGCCGGCCTGGGTTTCGATGATCGGCAGCGCGGTCAGCGAACCGGTCTTGCCGGTGACCTTGCCTTCGGTGAACTTCTCGACATATTCCTCGGACACGCGGGCAGCGCGCTCGAGCAGACGGGAGTGCAGGTAGAACACGTCACCCGGGTAGGCTTCACGGCCCGGCGGGCGCTTCAGCAGCAGCGAGATCTGGCGGTAGGCCACGGCCTGCTTGGACAGATCGTCGTACACGATCAGCGCGTCTTCGCCGCGGTCCATGAAGTACTCGCCCATGGTGCAGCCCGAGTAGGCGCTGATGTACTGCATCGCGGCCGATTCGGACGCGGTGGCAGCCACCACGATGGTGTGCGCCAGGGCGCCGTTCTCTTCCAGCTTGCGCACGATGTTGGCAACGGTCGAGGCCTTCTGGCCGATCGCTACGTACACGCACTTGATGCCGGTGCCCTTCTGGTTGATCACCGCATCGATGGCCAGCGCGGTCTTGCCGGTCTGGCGGTCACCGATGACCAGCTCGCGCTGGCCACGGCCGATCGGGATCATCGAGTCGACCGACTTGTAACCGGTCTGCACCGGCTGGTCGACCGACTTGCGCCAGATCACGCCCGGAGCAACGCGCTCCACCGGAGCGGTCAGGTCGGTGCCCAGCGGGCCCTTGCCGTCGATCGGCTCGCCGAGTGCGTTGACGACGCGGCCCAGCAGTTCCGGACCGACCGGCACTTCCAGGATGCGGCCGGTGGTCTTGGCGACGTCACCTTCGCGCACTTTCTCGTAGCCACCCAGGACCACGGCGCCGACCGAGTCGCGCTCCAGGTTCAGGGCCAGGGCGAAGGTGTTGTTCGGCAGTTCGATCATTTCGCCCTGCATCACGTCGGCCAGACCGAAGATGCGCACGATGCCGTCGGACACGCTGGTCACGGTGCCTTCGTTGCGCGATTCCGCGGCCAGCTTGACCTTCTCGATGCGGTTCTTGATCAGTTCGCTGATTTCGGAGGGGTTGAGCGTGGTTGCCATCGTCAAGTCCTAGTGCCGGCAGCGGGGCCGGACGTTAAATGAATTCAGTTAGCGAGCGCGGTCTGCAGACGGGCCAGCTTGCCCTTCAGCGAACCATCGATGACCACGTCGCCGGCGTCGATCACAGCGCCGCCGATCAGCGAGGCGTCGACCGCGGTGGCCACTTCGACCTCGCGGTTGAAGCGCTTGCGCAGCGCGGCCTTGATCGCGTCCAGCTCGGCAACCGACAGCTCGGCCGCGGAGGTCACCGTGGCCTTGACCACGTGCTCGGCCTCGGCGCGCAGCGCGTCGAACATGCCAGCGATTTCCGGCAGCAGCGGCAGACGATGCGATTCGGCAAGCACAGCCAGGAAGCGCGAGTAGGTCTCGCCGCGGGACTCCGGCGCCAGCAGGGCGACGGCGTCATCGCGACCCAGCTCCGGGTTGGCGAGCAGGGCCGCCACGCGCGGGTCGGCGGCGACGTGGGCGGAGAACGCCAAAGCGTCCGACCACGGCGCGAACGCGCCTTCGTCACGCGCGGTCGCGAAGGCGGCGCGGGCGTACGGGCGGGCAAGCGTGAGGGCCTGGCTCATCCTTAAATCTCCGAGGCCAGCTCGTCGAGCAGCGCCTTGTGGGCGTTGGCGTCGATTTCGCGCTTGAGCAGCTTTTCGGCACCGGTCACGGCCAGCGCGGACACCTGCTTGCGCAGATCTTCACGGGCACGGTTGGCGGCGGCGTCGATTTCGGCCTGGGCCAGATCCTTCTGACGGGTGGCTTCGGCAACAGCTTCGTTGCGGGCCGCGTCGACGATCTGGTTGGCACGCGCGTGGGCCTGATCGATGATCTCGTTGGCCTTGGTGCGGGCTTCCTTCAGCGCTTCATTGACCTTGTCCTGCGCCTGGGCCAGATCTTTCTGGCTGCGGTCGGCAGCAGCGAGGCCTTCAGCGATCTTCTGCTGGCGCTCTTCGATCGCGTTCATCAGCGGCGGCCAGATCTTGGTCGCGATGAGCCAGATCAGGGCGGCAAAGGCCAGGGCCTGGGCGATGAGGGTAAAACCGATATCCATGGGGTTCGCTCAGTCGGTTGTGACGGGATGGACGCGCCGCCACACGGGCGGCGCCTCCGAACCTTCATCCGCGACCAGGCGCCTGCGGCGCCCGGTCGTTTCGCTTTCGCTGGATCAGCCAGCGATTGCCGGCAGGCGCGAGACGAACTCGCCGACCATCGGGTTGGCGAAGGCGAACAGCAGGCCCACGGCGACCGAGATGATGAAGGCGGCGTCGATCAGGCCGGCGGTGATGAACATGCGGACCTGCAGGACCGGGATCAGTTCCGGCTGGCGCGCGGCCGACTCCAGGAACTTACCGGCCATGATGGCCAGACCCAGACCGGCGCCCAGCGCGGCCAGGCCGATCATGATGCCGACGGCGAGGACGGTGGAGCTCTGAACTTGGGCGAGATTGGTCAGGACGGCGAAGTACATGGTTTTCTCCAGGAACTTGATTGCTAAGGGTTTAGAAACAAACGGATGAAGGGTGAAGCGAAACTCAGTGAGCGTCTTCCGACAGGCTCAGGTACACGATGGACAGCATCATGAAGATGAAGGCCTGCAGCGGAATCACCAGAAGGTGGAACAGCATCCAGCCGAAGCCGGCGAACGCGCCTGCAAACATGCCGGCGATACCTGCACCGCCCAGCACCCAGATCAGCAGGAACACGATTTCACCGCCGAACATGTTGCCGAACAGTCGCATCGCCAGCGAGATCGGCTTGCTCAGCCACTCGACGATGTTCAGGATCAGGTTGAACGGCATCATCCACTTGCCAAACGGTGCGGTCAGGAATTCCTTGGCGAAACCGCCAAAGCCCTTGGCGCGCAGCGCGAAGAACAGCATCAGGAAGAACACGCTGATCGACATGCCCAGGGTGGCATTGACGTCAGCGGTGGGGACCGGCTTCCAGTACGGCACGCCCATCAGTTCGAGCGGCTTGGCGATGAAGTCGGCCGGGATCATCTTGATGAGGTTCATCAGGAGGATCCAGAAGAAGATCGTGATCGCGATCGGGGTCACCAGCTTGCTGGTGCCGTGGTAGGTGTCCTTGGCCTGGCGGTCAACGAACTCCAGGCAGATCTCGACGAACGCCTGCCACTTGCCCGGCACGCCGGAGGTGGCCTTGCGGGTGCCGAGCCAGAAGGCGACGACCATCACCAGGCCCATCAGCAGCGAGGTCACCAGCGTGTCCACGTGGATTGCCCACGGAGAGCCATGACCTGCCGTCAGATTGTGCAGGTGATGCTGGATGTAGGAGGTGGGTGTAAGCGCCTCGCCTGCCATGTGTCCGGAACCTTAAGTTAAATGAATTCGATTAGCGCCTGGCCATGGCCAGGACCTGGAACATCAGCCCGACGGCGATACCGGCCAACAGCGCCAATGCAGGCAGCTTGAAGACCAGGAACCCCACCATCAGGACACCAAAAACGAGCGCCCACTTGGCCACGATCGCAACGATCAGGCGCGCCATGGCCGAACCGGCCCCCAGCGCACCACCACCCAATGCCATCCTTGCCGCCACCCAACCACCGGCCGAAACCGCCACGCCGGATGCCAGGGCACCAAGGGCATACTTCGGCCCTACCAGCAGGAAGGCCAGAGCCAGGACAGCCACTGCGGCCAGCGGGTAGACCGCGGCGCGCAGCATCAGTCGCCGACCCGTTTCTACGGAGTTCAGCACAGGACGTCCCGCGTGGTTACAAGTGGATGGCTGAGGCGACTACAGCAGGGGGGCCTCATCGAGCCGCCAAATTATAGCAATGGGACAATTTGCGAGACAACCGGTCCCTGTTCATATCGGAACAGCGCAAGTTGCGGTAAGGGCTGCGGTTCTGCAGCCCACCACGGGGACAATGACATCTGCGCGATGTTGCGCCGCAACGTATTCAACTTTGGTCGCAGGCGACGGAACTTTCCACCGACGGCGATGGTCCGATCCTGCGACCTGCCTGCAGCTACCTCGTCGACGCTTCGCCTGCAGGTCCCCATGATGGCCCCGAAGCGCCGCTCCGGGGCCATCTTTTCGCACGGCACCGACAGCGCTGAACCGTCCACACCGTGTGGACCATACGTTCACGGATGGTGGACAGCGACGTCCGGCAAAGTGGCCTTCATTCCGATGAACCACTGCAAGGACTCTTTCGATGCGCTCCGTCCCCACCCTGCTCGCCCTCTCGCTTCTCGCTGCCGGCGCGTCGTTCGCCTCCGCCGCCCATGCCGCCGAAGGCGATGACCGCTTCGCCCTGCGCCTGGGTGCGATGAACATCGACTCGGACAATACCCTGCGCGGCAACACCAACGTCGCCGGCCAGGACGTCGGCTTCTCCGAGGACTTCAAGCTGGGCGGCAAGGAATGGGAGCCGCGTATCGACGGCATGTTCCGCATCAGCAACCGCCAGCGCCTGCTGTTCAACTACTTCAAGTACGACAAGGACCGCCGCGAGACGCTCGGCCAGGATATTTCCTTCGGCAACGTCAACGTGCCGGCCGACAGCTTCGTCAAGGCAGAGCTGAAGTATCAGGTGGCCAGCCTGGTGTATGACTACTCGGTGGTGGACACCGAGAAGTTCGACCTCGGCCTGCAGCTGGGTGCCGAGTACGCGAAGGTCAGCACCAAGGGCTACGCCGACCTTGGCACGGTGTACGAAGGCCAGTTCCTGGACGAGAAGACCGACGGTGTTGCGCCGGTGGTCGGTGCACGCCTGAGCTTCACCCCGTCCGAAAAGTGGATGATCACGCTGCAGGGCCAGTACCTCAACACGCGCTGGGGCAGCTTCGACGACTACAAGGGTGACCTCAGCCGCGCCAACGCGATCGTCGATTACCGCTTCACCGACAACTTCGGCGTGTTCGCCGGCTACGACTGGTTCAAGCTGGATGCGGACAAGAAGGGCAGCGACGGCACCATCGGCCTGAAGCAGGAATTCAAGGGCCCGGTGGCCGGTATCAGCGTCACCTTCTAAGCCCTGCGCCTCTTCCACAACGCTCTCTCCTGGCGCGGCCTCCGGAACATCGGGGGCCGCGTTTTTTTGTGCTGTTGTTCCGTGCAGGGGCAAGAGCAGGTTGGTCGAGCGCTGGAGGGAGAGGGGGCTGCGTGCGAATGTCCCCCGGCGCCGGCCTGCGGCCGTCACCTCCTCCTTTACTTCGCACCCAGCCCCCTCTCCCTCCGCGTGTCAGACACCCGGGCGGCTTTGGCACTGGCTCTCGACTGTCCGCAAGCCGAGCCGCTGCGCGGGCGGCAGGCGTTTCGACAAAGTAAAGGAGGAGGCGACCGCCACAGGCGGGCGACGGGGGACATTTGTCGAAATGCCTGCCACCCGCGCAGCGGCCCCACCGCTCGCAATGAGATTGATCGAAGCCCAACAAAAAACCCCGGCAGATGCCGGGGCTTTTTGTTCGGGAAGGCGCGGGCGCCTTATTTCTTCTTCGGCATGTACAGATCGGTGATCGTGCCGTCGTAGATTTCCGAGGCCATCGCCACCGATTCGCTCAACGTCGGGTGCGCATGGATGGTGTGGCCGATGTCCTCGGCCTCTGCACCCATCTCGATCGCCAGGCCGATCTCGGCCAGCAGATCACCAGCATGCACGCCGACGATGGCGCCACCGATGATGCGATGGCTGTCCTCGTCGAAGATCAGCTTGGTGAAGCCCTCGGTGCGACCGATGCCGATCGCGCGGCCGCTGGCGGCCCACGGGAACTTCGCCACGCCGACCTTCAGGCCCTTGGCCTTGGCTTCGGTCTCGGTCACGCCGACCCAGGCGATTTCCGGGTTGGTGTAAGCCACCGACGGAATCACGCGGGCCACCCATTCCTTCTTGTGGCCGGCAGCCACTTCGGCCGCCAGCTTGCCCTCATGCGTGGCCTTGTGGGCCAGCATCGGGTTGCCGACGATATCGCCGATGGCAAAGATGTGCGGCACGTTGGTGCGCATCTGCCGGTCGACCGGAATGAAGCCGCGGTCGGTGACCTGCACGCCGGCCTTGTCCGCGTCGATCTTCTTGCCGTTCGGCGAGCGGCCCACGGCCACCAGCACGCGGTCGAAGGTGCCCTGCGCCAATACCGGCGTCTGGCCTTCCTCGGCGGCTTCGAAGGTCACGGTGATGCCCTTGGCATCGGCGGTGACGCCGGAGGCCTTGGTCTTCAGGTGAACCTCGATGCCCTGCTTCTTCAGGCGGTCGGCCAGCGGCTTGACCAGGTCCTTGTCGGCGCCCGGCATCAGCTGGTCCATGAACTCGACCACGGTCACCTTGCTGCCCAGCGCACCGTACACGGTGGCCATTTCCAGGCCGATGATGCCGCCACCGACGACCAGCAGCGAACCCGGCACTTCAGCCAGTTCCAGAGCGTCGGTGGAGTCCATCACGCGCTTGTCGTCCCACGGGAAGTTCGGCAGCTTCACCGCCTGCGAACCGGCGGCGATGATGCACTTCTGGAAGCGCAGCAGCTGGGTGCTGCCGTCTTCAGCCGTGATCAGCAGTTCGTTGGCCGACACGAATTTGCCCACGCCCTGCACGTTGCGGACCTTGCGCTGCTTGGCCATGCCGGCCAGGCCCTTGGTCAGCTGGTTGACGACCTTTTCCTTGTACTGGCGCAGCTTGTCCAGGGTGATGGTCGGCTTGCCGAACTCGACGCCGAAATCACCGGCGTGGGCGACTTCGTCGATCACCGCTGCGGCATGCAGCAGTGCCTTGGACGGAATGCAGCCCACGTTGAGGCAGACGCCGCCGAGGCTGGCATAGCGCTCGACCAGCACCGTATCCAGGCCGACGTCGGCGGCACGGAAGGCGGCGGTGTAGCCGCCCGGGCCCGAGCCCAGCACGACCATTTCGCATTCGATGTCGGCGGCCTTGCCACTGGCCAGCGCCGGCTTCGGTGCTGCCGGCTCGGCCGGGGCGCGGTGCGACGGGGTCACCGGCGGCTTGCTGGCCGGAGCGGCTGCAGCCGGGGCCGGCGCAGCAGCCTTGGCCGGCGCTTCAGCGGCGCCCTCGGTCTCCAGCAGCACGACGACCGCGCCTTCGGACAGGCTGTCGCCCAGCTTGACCTTGATTTCCTTGACCACGCCGGCAGCCGAGGACGGCACTTCCAGGGTGGCCTTGTCCGACTCCAGGGTCACCAGACCCTGGTCTTTCTTCACCGTATCGCCAACGGCGACCAGCACTTCGATCACCGGTACATCGCTGTAATCGCCGATGTCGGGAACCTTGATTTCAATCGTGGCCATGGTGGGTTTTCCTCGTGCCCGACCGGCGTGGCCGGCGGGCTGTCACTGCGTTTCGACAGGCGGCCGCGCCAGGGGCAGCGGCCGCACGGTGGGGGCGAAGCGGTGCCTTACAGCAGCACGCGGCGCATGTCGGCCAGCACCTGCGAGAGGTACGTGGTGAAGCGTGCGGCCAGGGCGCCATCGATGACGCGGTGGTCGTAGCTCAGCGACAGCGGCAGCATCAGCTTCGGTGCGAATTCCTTGCCGTTCCAGACCGGCTGGATGGACGACTTGGAAACGCCGAGGATGGCCACTTCCGGTGCATTGACGATCGGGGTGAACGCGGTGCCGCCGATGCCGCCCAGCGAGCTGATCGAGAAGCAGCCGCCGCTCATGTCGGCCGGGCCCAGCTTGCCGTCGCGCGCCTTCTTGGCCAGCTCGCCGGTTTCCTGCGCGATCTGCACCACGCCCTTCTTGTCGACATCGCGGATGACCGGAACGACCAGGCCGTTCGGGGTATCGGCCGCGAAACCGATGTTGAAGTACTTCTTCAGGGTCAGGTTCTCGCCGCTGGCATCCAGCGAAGCGTTGAACTCCGGGAACTGCTTCAGCGCCGCAGCGCTGGCCTTGATCAGGAAGGCGAGCATGGTCAGCTTGATGCCGGCCTTCTCGTTCTCCTTGTTCAGCGCCACGCGCAGGCCTTCCAGGTCGGTGATGTCGGCCTGCTCGAACTGGGTGACGTGCGGGATCATCGCCCAGTTGCGGGCCAGGTTCGCACCGGAGATCTTCTTGATGCGCGACAGCGGCTGCACTTCAACGTCGCCGAACTTGCTGAAATCGACCTTCGGCCACGGCAGCAGGTTGAGGCCACCGCCGGCGGCCACGGTGCCACCGGCAGCCGCCGGAGCGCCGCCGCTGAGCGCGGCCTTGACGAATTTCTGCACGTCGGCCTTGGTGATGCGGCCGCCCTTCTCGCTGCCGCTGACCTGCAGCAGGTCGACACCCAGCTCACGGGCGAACACGCGTACCACCGGCGATGCGTAGGGCACCTTGGCCGGCAGCACGCCATCGGCGTTGAACTGCACCGGCGGACTGCTCGGCGCGCCGGCCGAGGGGGCGCTGGCG